>JBAXBP010000033.1:0-26283 GCA_037141915.1 Bacteroidota bacterium
CATGCAACCTGTATTACGGGAATGCCACCTACCGTATGTTTGCGATCTATGCCCCTTATACTTTCGGGACTATGCGAATGAACGAATTCCTTTCAAATACTTACGCCACACTATTTTTATACCATGATTTCGGGCACCTCCTGCTGAAAGGCAAAAAATGGTTCCACCCCGAGTTTGCTATTGCCCAGAATATAGGATTCGGCTGGCTTGACCATAAAGATCAGTATGCCTACCAGGACCCCGCTCCAAAAGAGATGAACCTGGGTTACTACGAAAGCGGTCTGCTGGTCAATAACATCGTCAACCTGAAGCTTTACACTGTTGGCGTTGGCGTCTACTACCGATGGGGGCCCTACGGGTTCATTTATGCCGGCGATAACTTTGCATACAAGATTTCTCTTATTTTCCCATTTTAATACCTAAATGTCGAATTTAGACCGAGTATAAATTTTGATGTCGGGGTTGCAAAGAAAAATTTATTTCTATTTTTGCTTACATGTCATTACGTAATTAGATAATTCCATTATATGGACGAAAATAATGTCAATAACAGGGATGAGCAGGATCCTTCAAAATCGTCGAGACGAAATTTCATGAAGAATATTGGCCTGCTTGGGGCCGGGGTGGCTGCAGGGGCAGGCGCCCTGTATTCCGGTGATATTTTTGAGAAGAAGAAAGCCGCAACGGGAGAATCAAAGGTTCTGCTGACCCAGGACAACAAGCTGGTTGAAGTGGATTCGCTGGAGATGAAAGTCCTGGCGAAGAACCCCGAGAAACTGAAGCTTCAGGAAGGCAGGGAAGGGATACCGGGAAAACGCTGGGTCATGGTCATCGATCTTTCGAAATGCAGAAATGCCAGGAGGTGTATCTCGGCATGCCAGGATGCCCACCAGCTCAAGCCTGAGCAATATCATATGAACACCCTGCAGATGCAGGATTCGCCCGGCACTGCGCCATACAACATGCCAAAGAACTGCCAGCATTGCGACAATCCCCCCTGTGTTGCGGTCTGCCCCGTGGATGCAACCTATAAATGTGGTGACGGCATCGTTCTGATCGACAATGTACGCTGCATTGGCTGCCGTTTTTGCATGGCCGCCTGTCCTTATTCAGCCAGGATCTTTAACTGGACCACCCCTAAGGATGCAGATAAACACAGCGGTGAAACCTATAATGTTGAGCTCAATGTACCTCAGAAGATCGGGACTATTTCAAAATGCCTTTTCAGCGCTGATCGCTGCCGCGAGGGCAAGCTCCCATACTGCGTTTCTGCCTGTCCCAACGGAGTATATTATTTCGGGGATGAGAACGAGGATGCGGTGACCAACGGGACTACCAAGGAAACTACAAGGCTGAGCAAACTGTTACGCGATAACGGAGCATACCAGCTCATGCCCGAACTGGGCACCAAACCCAGGGTGTATTACCTGCCCCCGAAGAACAGGCTGTTCCCTTTTGAACCTTCAACTGACTAATACGGAAAGATATATGGAAAAGATCGTCAATGACCTTTCACACCACATCAGGTTGAACAAGGGCTTCTTTCTCTGGATGGGATTCCTTGTACTGGCCTTCCTTGCCTGCCTTTATGCTTACACCCGGCAGCTTCAATACGGGCTGGGTGTTGCAGGCGTCAGGGATTACGTCTCATGGGGGCTATACATTTCAAACTTTGTGTTCTTCGTGGCTTCCAGCCTTGTCGGAATGCTTATCAGCGCCGTTTTAGGACTCATCGGTTTCAAATGGGTGCATCCCATCACCAGGATAGCCGAAACCATTGCGGTTGCATTTGCAGCCGTTGCAGGGCTGGTGATCGTCATGGACATGGGGCGCCCCGAAAGGCTTGCCTATGTTTTCATGTATGCAAGGTTCCAGTCGCCCATCCTCTGGGATGTCACCGTGATCACAACCTATTTCGTGATCAGCTTGCTGCTTCTCTTTATACCGATGGTCCCCGATTTGGCCGTCCTGTATAAACGCTTCAGTAAGCTGCCGTCATGGCTTAAGCCCGTGTACAAAGTGCTTTCGCTGAACTGGACAGACCATCCTGAGCAGAACCGCATCATTCACCGCTCAGTATACATCCTTCTTATCCTTATCATCCCTGCAGCCCTGTCGATACATACCGTGACATCCTGGCTCTTTGCCCTCACCGTAAGGCCGGGCTGGGACAGCACTATCTTCGGCCCCTACTTTGTTTCAGGCGCATTTGTAGCCGGTTCTGCAGCCGTGATCATTGCCATGTACTTTTTCCGCAGGAACTATAAACTGCAGGACTATCTCACCGACATGCATTTCAACAATATGGGCAAGGTGCTGGTGCTTGTCGCATTCGTGTACCTTTATTTCAATATCAACGAATACCTTGTCCCTGGTTATAAACTTAAAAGGGCCGATGCACTTCATCTCCATGAACTCATGGCAGGCAATTTTGCAGTCATGTTCTGGCTTGTCCAGGTTGGCGGATTGCTGGTCCCGATAATCCTGTTGCTTTTCCGCAGGATGCGCAGGCCCCTGCCTCTCACCATCATTTCGGCGGCGGTTTTCATCGGCGCATGGTTCAAGCGTTACCTGATCGTAGTCCCCACCATGGCCCATCCTTTCCTGCCAGTTCAGCATGTGCCTGAAAATTTCAAGGTTTACACACCTACCCTCATCGAGATCGCGATCACCCTGTTAAGTTTCATCCTGGTACTGATCATCATCACCCTGATCTCTAAATTCTTCCCTGTTATCCCTGTCGTGGAAACGGCAAAGGATAAAGGTCTGGATCCACTGAAAAGCATTGAATCATGAAAAGACTGTTCTGTTTAATCCTGCTGTTAGCCTCAGCCGCATGGCGCCTTGAAGCCCAGAACCCGGGCTGGCCTGTCCCTGATGATCAGAAAGGCAAGATCTGCCTTGTGAAATTCACCCCCGACATGGTCAAACAGGGTGAAGCCATCTACATGAAAAATTGCCAGAGCTGCCATGGCATTCCAACGAAGAAGAATTTCGCAGCCATAGTCCCCTCTCCCGGCGATCTCTCGGAACCCAAGGTGGGAACCCAGAAAGACGGGGAATTGTTCTACCGTATAACCACGGGAAAGGTACCAATGCCTGAGTTCAGGAATATCCTTACAGAGGACGAACGATGGAGCGTGATTGCCTTCCTGAGGAGTTTCCATAAAGGCTATAAACAGCCCGATCCTGAGAAACTGGCCGGCGCTGCAGGAAAGCGTATCAAGCTAAGCATGGCTTACGATACTGTAAAGAAAAAGATCATGGTGAAAGCTGTTGAGCTTTCCAAGGATGGTTCCCAGCCTGCCAAAGGAGCGGAGATCGTTGTTTTCATACAGAGGTATTTCGGGAATATGCAGCTGACCGATCCCAAGCCCACTTCGGAATATGGTTATGCAGGTTTTGACTGGCCCCAGGACTTGCCCGGCGATAAAAAAGGCAATGTGATCGTCACAGCCAGGGTCAATGACCCCACGGGCAGCATGCAGGAAGCCCTGGTAAAAGACACCCTCACAATCGGTGTCCCCACCGACAAACCATCGCTAACCGACACCCGTGCGATGTGGTCCACCAGGGATAAAGCCCCTGTATGGATCATACTGACATACACCCTGGCGGTTATTGTAGTTTGGTATTTCATTATTTACATCATTCTTGCCGTTCTGGACATCAGAAAAATAAAACACGCATGAAAACCCGGACAGTATTACCGGTATTGATGATTACAGCCTGCCTGCTGTTTAACTTTCACCTGCAGTCACAAGGGGTAATCAGCCCTGAAGTCGGGGTTCAGGAACATCTCGACACCCTCATTCCCCCCGGGCTGACCTTTACCAACGAGCAGAATATCAAAGTAAAGCTTGGGGACCTGTTCACTAAACCCACCATTCTCACCCTGGTGTATTTCGACTGCCCGGGATTATGCAGCCCACTCCTCGACGGTGTGTCACAGGTGGTGGAAACCATGGGAATGGAACTGGGGAAGGATTACCAGATCGTGACAATAAGTTTCAACTACAAGGATACCCCCGAAAAGGCAGTCCAGAAGAAAAACACTTTCCTGAAAAGGCATAGCAAGGCTCATGCAAAAGACTGGTTCTACCTTACAGGCGACAGTGCCAGTATTTTCAGCCTTGTCAATGCCGTGGGATTCAAATCTAAGAAGCAGGGCAATGACTGGATACATCCCGCAGTGATTACAATTATAAGCCCTAAGGGAAAAATAACCAGGTATCTGTATGGGGTGAATTTCCTTCCTTTTGATGTGAAGATGGCAATCATCGAAGCGGGGAAGGAACAGTCAAGGCCCACTATCAACAGGCTGTTGCAGTTCTGCTTCAGCTATGATCCCGATGGCCGCAGGTACACCCTGGCAGTGACCAAGATCAGCGCAACCATCATCATTTTCCTCGCGGTCGTGCTTTTTATCGGGCTAATGGTAAGGTCAAAAAAGAGAAACAAGTAAAGTCTTAGAATCTGAAAACATGGCAGAAACAACAACACATTCCTATCTTGAAAATACGGGCAGGTACAAGGGGTTACTTTCCTGGCTGACAACCACCGACCATAAGCGCATCGGGCTGATGTATATGTGGGCGATGATGGTATTCTTCCTGGTCGGGGTCATTCTCGGGGAGATCATGAGGCTCGAGCTTTTCAGGCCAGGTCAGCAGTTTTTCAATGCACAGACCTATAACGGGATATTTACGATCCACGGGATCATCATGATTTTTACCGTGGTTATCCCGGGGCTTGCGGCGGTCTTCGGCAATTTCTCAATGCCCCTGCTGATAGGGGCACACGACGTTGCATTTCCAAGGCTTAACCTGCTCTCATGGTACCTGTTTATCGCAGGAGCTGCAATAGCTCTTGCATCCCAGTTTATGGGAAACGGCCCGCCTGATACCGGGTGGACGTTTTATGCACCATACAGCACTCAAACCCATACCAACGTGGTTGCGGCCGTCTTCGGGGCATTCGTACTGGGATTTTCTTCAATTCTCACGGGACTGAATTTCATCGTTACCATCCATCGTTTAAGGGCGCCGGGCATGACGTTTTTTAAAATGCCTCTCTTCCCCTGGTCAATTTATGCCACGGCATGGATACAGGTCCTTGCCACACCCATCGTAGGGATAACTTTACTTATGATCATTGCCGAACGCTGGTTCAGGATAGGCTTTTTTGACCCGTCCCTGGGTGGCGACCCCATCCTTTACCAGCACCTTTTCTGGATCTATTCCCATCCCGCGGTGTATATCATGATACTTCCTGCCATGGGGGTGATCACCGAAATCATCCCGACCTTTTCCCAGAAAAGGATCTACGGTTACAGGGCCATTGCCCTTTCAAGCCTGGCCATTGCCGGCGTCGGGTATTTTGTTTGGGCTCACCATATGTTTACTTCGGGCATCAGCACAACTGCACGCTGGATATTCTCGCTGCTCACTTTTCTTGTTGCAATTCCCAGCGCAATTAAAGTCTTTAACTGGGTTGCTACGATGTACAAAGGGTCCATATCGCTTAAACCCCCGTTCATCTTCGCCCTGGGGTTCATTTTCCTGTTTATGATAGGCGGTCTTACCGGGCTGGTGCAAGGTTCCCTGGCAACCGATATACACGTTCATGACACAGCCTTCGTGGTGGCCCACTTCCATTACATTGTTTTCGGCGGAGTGGGGTTCGCTTTCTTTGCTGCCCTGCATTACTGGTACCCGAAAATGTTCGGCAGGATGTACAGTTTCAGAAGGGCAAATATCGCTTTTGCATTTATGTTTACAGGATTTAACGTGCTCTACTTTCCCCAGTTTATTCTTGGGCTCATGGGCATGCCCAGGCGTTACTTTGATTATCTCCCACAGTTTACTGCCGGACAGCAAATCTCCGCCGTAGGAGGCTGGTTATTGCTGGTTGGTATCATCATTATGCTGGCCAATCTTTTCAGTAAAAAAGGTGCAAAAGCACCTGATAATCCATGGGGAGGCAAGACCCTTGAATGGACTATTCCCTCTCCCCCGACGGTGGAAAATTTTGAGAACATCCCAGAGGTGACGGAACAGCCGTACAACTATGATTGATGAGACATAAATAAAAAGCGAAAAGCGAAATAGCGAAAAGCGAAATAAAAAAAAGGTAGCGAGGTAGCGAGAAGCGAAAATTTATTAAAACAGAAAAAAAATAATTAATATGGAAATGCACAGAGACGATTTAGGCGCGAGGCTGGGAATGTGGATATTCATCTTTACGGAGATCCTTCTGTTCGGGGGTTTGTTCCTGGTCTATGCCATAATGCGCCACCGCTACTCAGATGAATTTCACCAGGCGGCGCATCAGCTCAATGCCTTTATCGGCACATTGAATACTGTTGCCCTGCTTCTGAGTTCAGCTACCGTGGCCATGTCAATTACCGCGGTGCAGAAAGGCGAGAAACGCATGGGGGTTTTATTTATTCTTATTACACTGGTATGCGCCGGGATTTTCTTATTTAACAAATACCTGGAATGGGGTCACAAGATTTCCATCGGGTTATATCCCGGATCAGACATGATGATTGGCCTGAAGCACGGGTATATACTGTTCTTCAGCCTGTATTTCTTTATGACCGGGCTTCATATGCTTCACCTGGTTGTAGGCAGTATTATTCTTACTATCATCATGGTGAGGATACAAACCGGCAGCATCAATGCCGGCAGGATCACTCTTCTTGAGAACGGTGGTCTTTACTGGCATCTCGTCGACCTCATATGGATATTCCTGTTCCCGCTGCTGTACCTTATTACGTGAATCGCGAATCGTGAATCGTGAATGGATCATGGATCGCGGTTCACGAGTCACTGTTCACGAAACATCTGGATGTAATGAAACAAAATAATAATTAACAAAATTATGACACATACAGAAACACATATCACAGATTACAGGGTTTACGGATGGGTGCTGCTGGCATTGCTTGTATTCACTACCATCACCATAACCGTTACCTGGATTGATCTGTCGGCCTTTACAGTAATGGTGGCCCTTATCATTGCATCGGTCAAATCAGTTATCGTGCTACGCTACTTTATGCACCTTAAATTTGAATCGAAGATGTTCACGATTTTTGTTGTCATGGTACTGAGTATTTATGTACTGGTTATAGGTCTGACTTTTTTTGATTATCTGTTGCGATAATTCGTTCATAATTTCTAATACACAGGTATGTTTACAGAAGCTACAAATTTTTCCGGGGATGTTGATCTTGCGTTTAAAGTCATCATCGGGATCAGTATTTTCTTTCTCGTTGGGATTACAACGGTGATGCTTTACTTCGTAATAAGATACCGTCGTTCAAAACACCCGAAAGCAGTCCAGGTTAAGGACAGTAATATATTGGAAATTACGTGGACCCTCATTCCCCTTGCCCTGGCTATGACGATGTTTTATTACGGGTATGCTGCATTCCGTTCACAAAGGAACTTCCCTGCCGATGCCTTGAACGTAACAGTTGTAGGCAAAATGTGGGTATGGTCCTTCGTTTATCCTGGGGATAAGGAATCTGCCATGCTTGTGCTGCCGATCAATAAGGCAGTCGTTCTGAATCTAACCTCGCTTGACGTCATTCACAGCTTTTACGTACCGGCATTCAGACAAAAGGAAGATTGCGTGCCCGGAAAAACGAACCAGATGTGGTTTATCCCGAAACTGGCCGGTGAATACTGGGTGCTTTGCGCCGAATATTGCGGTATGAACCATTCTTATATGGAAGCGAAAGTGAGAGTTGTTCCCCAGGCCGAATACGACGCCTGGATCAGTGCACTGCCCGCAAAGTCGGCCGAACCCGAAGGCCTCAGCATTATTAAAAAGAACGGTTGCACAGGCTGTCATTCCCTCGACGGGTCCAAACTTGTGAGTACATCGTTCAAAGGTATCTATGGCAAAGAAAGCGTGGTTGTGACCGATGGGAAGGAACATACTATCACGGTAGATGATGCCTATGTCAAAACAAGCATGTACGAACCCGACAAGGACGTTGTAAAAGGACTTCCCAAAGGAGTTATGAAATCCTATAAGGGCGTCATCAGCGATGGCGAGGTCGCCAAAGTCATAGAATATTTAAAATCCATTAAATAAATTCCGGGGGTACCGCCATTTGTCATCAGTTCGCTCCTATTTTCAGTTGACCCGCCCGGGTGTAACCCTCGCGGTCGCCGCCTCGGCCCTGGCTTCTGCTATAATATGTAAAGGAGAAATATCTGTTTCATTATTCTGGCCTGTCCTTGGCATTCTGTTGCTTGCTGCAGGTGCATCAGCCCTGAACCAATACCAGGAATGGGAGTATGACGAAAAAATGGAAAGGACCAGGTCAAGGCCCATCCCTTCAAGAGATCTCACCATCTCCGACGGCCTGCGAACTGCCAATATTTTCATTATTTCGGGTTTCATCGTCCTCATTTACACCGGGAACCTGGTTCTTTTCGGGTTGGGTGTTTTTAATGTGCTATGGTATAACGGGGTTTATACCATTTTGAAAAGGAAGACAGCTTTTGCCGTAATCCCCGGAGCGCTCACAGGAGCCATACCTTTGATGATGGGATGGGTGGCTGCAGGCGGCAACCTTACCGACCCAGTCCTGGTTTTTCTTTCGGTTTTTATTTTCATCTGGCAGATGCCACACTTCTGGCTTATCACGCTTAAATACTCTGACGAATATAAAAAAGCAGGGTTCCCGGTACTTACCGATACCTTCTCCCCTGTTTTGATGAAGCTCAGCATCCTGGCCTGGCTTTTAGCGGCCTCCGCCATAACCCTGTATTTCTCCTGGTTCAGCATAGTGAATTTCGTCAACCTCAGGTACCTGCTTGCAGCTGTAAACCTCGCGGTTATCCTCCTGGTTGGATATCAGCTGTTCATACCAAAGAAAATCAGTTTCAGGCTCATCTTTATAGTCGGCAACCTCTATATCTTCCTTGTCTTTGCCCTGCTGATCATAGAAAAATTATAATTCTTTCAGTTTTTCATATCACTTTTCGGATGATGGCGGATTAAGTATAAAACATGCTTATGACACAGACAAAAATATGGGTACATGCTGTTTGGGGTGCGAAGGGGCGCCATACACTGTTTACAAACGGGTCCAGGCAGGAGTTGCTTGACCATCTCCAGGCCGTGGCAGCCAGGAACGACATAGAACTTGGGACAATCAACTGCTGGATCGATCACATTCATTGCCTGGTGAGGCTAAAGAGTGACCAGAGCCTGGAGCAGGTGATTAAGGAATTGAGGACCGAGGCCGGAAAATGGATCAACTCAAAAGCTCTTACGGTAAAGCGGTTCTCATGGGAAACGAAATATTATGCTGCTTCGGTTAGCGAAGGCAACCTGCAGGGGGCAAAAAATTACATACTGAGCCAGGAAAGGCAGCATGCAAACCGCACCTACAAAGAAGAAGTTGCTGCTTATTTTTCTCTTGACTTTCCGGTAAAAAACCAGTAGGTTTGTAGAAAATAAGCAGTAATGTCTGAATTATACGAACGCTATAAGCTGTTCTTCATTATCTTAATTCTTGGGATATGCGGCTTCCTGGTATGGTATTTTTCGCATATCGTGGTCTTTATCATTGTGGCGATGGTGATCTCCATCGTTGGCACTCCCCTGGTTGATCTTTTCGGAAATATCAGGATAGGAAAGATCAGGTTCCCCCGCGGCCTCGCTGTTGCTGTTACGCTCATCCTGATGATAATCCTTGTGTTCGGGCTGTTCTCATTTTTCATCCCGCTGGTCATCCGCGAAGCGGGTATGATCTCGCAGATCGATACGCAGAAACTGGTTGAACACTTTCAGCCCCAGATCGCATGGCTGCAGGCTACCACCCGTCAATACGGCATCATCCCGAAAGGCTCAACCCTCGAAGGATCATTGAAAGAAATGGTGATCAAACTCATCGATTTTAATTTATTTTCCAACCTGCTTTCAGGGATCATTTCATTCACTGGATCCTTCTTTTTCAATGTGTTTTCAATTCTCTTCCTGTCCTTCTTCTTCCTTTACGACAACACCATGATGCCCAGGCTGCTCCTGCTGATCGTTCCAGAGAAATACGAGGAACAGACAAAGAACGTAATGCATAGGAGCAAAAAACTATTAACCAGGTATTTCATCGGCCTCATCATACAGATCCTTGCCAATATAGTCACCTATTCCATGGCACTTCTGGTCGTCGGCGTCGAAGGGGCACTGGTGATCGCCTTTTTTGCAGGGATCATAATCATCATACCCTATATCGGCGGGATCATCGCTGTGATCACCGGGGTTCTGCTTGGGCTTACCGGGGTGATCAGCATAGGTAACTATGACCAGATCTGGCCAATGGCCATCAAGATCATAGTAGCCATGCTGGCAGTGCAGATGATCGACAACAATGTATTTCAGCCCTTCATTCAGGGCAAGAGCGTGAAAGCGCATCCCGTAGAGATCTTCCTTGTGGTTATAGCAGCTGCCTCACTTGGGGGAATCCCGGCCATGATAGTGGCTGTTCCCGCTTACGGCTTTCTGAAGATAGTGGCCACTGAATTCCTGAGCAATTTCAGGCTGATAAAAGAATTTAAAAAATAAAACATTACTAAAAATAAAAGTATGGCTGGAAAGTCAAATATCCTCATCGCCGCGGTAGCAGGGCTCGCCATCGGTGTCGGCATCGGCATGCTCATTGCACCCGAAAAAGGGTCTAAGACCCGTAAAAAGATCAGGGATAAAATCATGGATATTGCCGATAAACTGGATGAAGGTTTTCCCACCAGCTTCGAGGAGCTGAAGGAGGCGTTAACCTCCGAAAAGAATTCTGATGCAAGGAAGGCAAAACCCGAGGCAACCCCTGCAAACTGAAAAGATCAATAGTTTTTTTAATATTTATAAATGTATTATGGAACCAAACCGAATATCGGATAATGTCTCATCAATGACGGAAAATGTGAAGGATTACATCAACCTGAGGATAGATTACATCAAAATATTACTGACTGAAAAGATCGCCAGGCTGGCTTCCTACTTCCTGATGTCGGTGATCTTCTTCATCCTGGGCATGTTCCTGATCCTGTTCATCTCCTTTGCCTTTGTATTCTGGTACGGCGATGAAGTCGGACCAACCTTTGTAGGCGCACTTATCGTAGTCGGCTTTTATTTGCTCATGGCCCTGGTCATCTACGGTATGAGGTACAAGCTTTTCATCAATCCCCTGGTCAAGAAACTTGCAAAAATCATAATGGAGGAGGAAAATGAGGACTAACGAACCATTCAGGGTCAGGTTGAATAATATCAACTCCCTTTCCGACCTGCAGCGCGAGAAAGAAAGGCTGCAGAACGAAATCTCCCACCGTGAAGAAAGCATCAAAAACAATTACCAGAACCTGGTCCACCTGCTTTCATTCCGTAATCTCATTGGCACCCTTATCGGGGAAGTAAGCACAACTGCCACCGTTATGGGCAAAATGTTTTCGCTGGGCAAGGACTTCCTGGCCAAACGAAAAAAGCACAAAAAGGATAAGCACGACAAGCAGATCATGCCTGACGCCATGCCCAACGACCAGATTGAATAAAATGTTTCTGCCTTGAAATTCCTGTCCTTCCCACGTATCCTTAATTTTTTTAAGATTGCATGTGGATATCTTTTGTCGCGTGTTCTCAGGCGCCCCATGCATTACGGGATGCCTGTCGCGGTGAGCATAGAACCTACCAACCGCTGTAACCTGCACTGCCCTGAATGCCCCAGCGGGCAGAAGGAACTCACAAGGCCATCAGGATTTATGGATGGTTCTTTATTCAACACCCTGATCGACCAGCTGTCTCCTGAGCTGGCCTGGCTCACCCTGTACTTCCAGGGAGAACCTTATATGAATCCGCTTTTTTTTGATTTCATAGCCTATGCCAAATCTAAAAGCATCTTTGTAAGCACTTCAACGAACGGGCACTTCCTGGATGCTGAGAATGCCGAAGCCACAGTCAGATCAGGCCTTGACCGCCTCATAATATCAGTTGACGGAACCGACCAGCAGGCCTATGAATCATACAGGGTCGGAGGTTCCCTGCAAAAAGTGATACAGGGGATCAAGGCCCTGGCCAAAGCCAAAAGAAGATCCGGGAGCAAAACTCCAGAGATCATCATACAGTTCCTGGTCCTGAGATCCAATCAGCATCTGGTTCATGCGATCAGGAAGAAAGGGCTTGAATGGGGAGGAGATAAGGTTGAGATCAAGACAGCCCAGTTCAACGATTTCAGCCATGGCAACCCCCTCATGCCATCCACAGACAAATACTCAAGATACAGGAAGCAGGATGGAGGATGGAGGATTAAAAACACCTTGCCCAATCATTGTTTCAGGATGTGGAGCAGCTGCGTGATCACATGGGACGGCATGGTCGTGCCCTGCTGCTTTGACAAAGATGCGGAACATGAATTAGGGGATTTGAATGATAAACCCTTCCGGGAGATTTGGGAGAGCTGTGAATACAAAGATTTCAGGCAAAAGATCCTCAGGCAGAGGAAACAGACCGGCATCTGCAAAAACTGCACCGAAGGCATGGGCCTGAGCCGCTGGCTTTAGGTTCAGGGCAGAAGTTTATCTTTGCATCCCTGTTCATGCAATACAACAACTCCATTTATGAAAACTTTACTCGAAGCTTGCGTTAACTCTGCAATTTCCGCTGTTGAAGCCGCCAAAGGAGGCGCCGACAGGATTGAACTCTGTGAGAACATGTTGGAAGGAGGCTGCACCCCAAGCGCCGGCACCATAAGGTTTGCAAGGCAGCACCTGCAGATCCCTATCATGGTGATGATCCGCCCCCGTGGCGCTGATTTCCTTTATTCGTATGAAGAGTTTGAGATCATGAAGAATGACATCCTCGCAGCTAAAGTACTTGGAGCCGACGGGGTGGTTTTCGGCATTTTAAAATCAGACGGGACTATTGATGTTGCCCGAATGGAAATCCTGGTAAAACTTGCCAGTCCAATGCAGGTTACCTGTCACAGGGCCTTTGACATGACTGCCGATCCCTTCAAAGCCCTTGACGACCTTATTTCTTTAGGTATTGAACGCGTTCTGACCTCGGGTCAGAGCGACAGCGCCCTGCTTGGCGCCGGGCTGATCAAGCAGCTTATTGAACATGCGGGCAACCACATCATTATTATGCCCGGCCATGGCATAAAGGAACATAACCTGGAAGAAGCCATCCGCCTCACCGGGGCCTCTGAATTCCATATGTATCTCACAAGGCAGGTTCCCAGTTCCATGGTGTTCTTCAGGTATGATGTAAAAATGGGCAAACCCGATCTATCCGAATACGGGCATGAGGTGGTGGATGCGGAGAGGATAAAAACGGCGAAGAATATCCTGGATCAGTATTAAGATTCTTTTGGAATAAAACATCTGCCAAAAGCGAAATTTTATGAAACAACCAGAAAAATCAGATCGACTCTATACCTGATTATTTCTCGTTGTTTTTCCTTTCAATCTCCTGATTCTTGTTCCGGAAATTTGTCTGGCATTTTGACTGGTAATTATTTTTTTTCCTGTTTTCGATTCAATCTCTTTTCGTGTATTTCCAGCAATGGTGCCTCCCTGATGCGCAATCTTCCTGCTATCTTCAAACGTTTCTGGATTTTTTTCTTTTGAAATCTCATCAGTAAGAATGGCAAATTCCTGACCTTTCTTTATACCTCTGTCCTCCCATTCATCAGTTAATTCTTTTCGAACCTCAATACTTTTCAGGCGTTGATTGATCCACTCTTTAGAATAACCTTTCCTTAGATAGGTTTCCATTAACCCGTCAATCCTTTTTTCAGGATCTTCAATTTCATCTATGCGTTCTGAACCAACCTTTGCCAACCACATTTTAAAAGGTTCTGCTTTTGGTGACGGGACTGACTGAATAAGTCGGAAAAGTTGCTCAGTATCTGCAACATCTGTTTTATAATATTTACTGTCTGCTGATACCATTTTCAGTTGGTTACAATTTGTAACCAACTCACTTCCTTCCTTTTTGAGCCTGTTTTTCAACACCTTCCAATAATTATTCGGATTCTCGCTTTCTGTAAGTACTTTTACCACATCAACGATGGAGAAATACCATTTTTCATGCTCACTATCCCAATGACAGCGAACCTGGTTCTGATTGAATAGTTTTATGGCCGTTTCTTTATTCATATCCGGACAATATTATTATCTACAAATGTAGACTTATAATCATTTCACCTCTGGGAAAACATGAACCAATTAAATATGATTTATTATTTAATGATCACGATTTTCCCGGTCTTTCGAATATCCCCAACGTAATAAAAATAGCAATACACCCCGGCCGGGGTTTTACTGGTATCCCATGTAATTTCGTTCGTCATTGGTGGAAGGATTAATTCTTTAATAATTTCACCCATTTCGTTTATAATCTGAATTCTTTCTTCTGATATATGGTGTTTACCTTTAAATGCGAACTTTACAAAGTCGCTAGCCGGGTTGGGATATACGGTTAAATCATCAAAGTCACTGGATTTATCATTAATTCCCCCCGTGGTCGAATCATAGACCATTACAAGCCAAAAATCATCTGTTCCAACACCGTGATGAAAACAATTGACATCACCCCAATTATCAGAAGAAGATCCACCAAATAACAAAAATTTATGTCCTGGTAATTCAACCGCATCGTTTAATATCTCATCCATTTCACCCCCAAAACATTGTTCCCAAATCAAGGTGCCATCGGGAGAGATTTTAATAAACCACATATCTGAATATCCAGAGAGTGAATGATTACCTGAAACCTCGCCATCATTTGACAAAGTATATCCTCCGAGAATGTAACCACCATCGGAAACCTGTTTCATAAAAAAAGGTTCATCACGATCTCCACCACCATAACAATGATTCCATAAAAGATTTCCATAAGGATCAGTTTTTCCAACCCAAAAATCCCCATTTCCATGCTGATCTGTGATATCACCATCGGAGGATAATGTAAAACCCCTGAATAAATATGTACCATCGTCCAAAGGTATTATTTGATCTATAACATCATCAGCACTGCCTCCATAGCATTTCTGCCACTCAATATTATGTGATGAATCAAGTTTGACCATCCAGGCATCTAAATTACCATGATGCTGACAATTCACATCCTCATCGGTGGAACCTGTCCACCCCCCAACAATTGCTCCTCCATCATTTGTTTCTGCTGCATATCCCCCCCAATCCGGAGATGATCCACCAAGGGATTTTTCCCATTTTAAATTTCCATTTTTATCCACCTTGGCAACCCAATAATCATTCGATCCATGGTTACCAGTTACATCACCATCATTTGAACAGGAGACACCGCAACAGAGATATCCGGAATCAGATGTCATGGAAAGACCCCATAACTCATCATTACAACTTCCCCCGAAACATTTTTTCCACACAATATTACCATTCTCATCTGTTCGCACCAACCAGTAATCAGCACCTCCGTGATTGTTGGTTACATTCCCGTTATTAGACCATGTAGCACCAGTTAAGATATATCCTCCATCCAAACAATGGTTCATCCATACTGGTCCATCAATATCAGATCCTCCAAAACAACTTGAATTTAATATATTTCCGGTCGAATCAATACTGACTAACCAAAAATCTATATTACCGTGATTCCCATGAACATCTCCATTATTTGAGGTGGTTCCTCCAAAAAGGAAATAACCAGCTGAAGATGGGATGACCGAGTATCCAAGATCATCTCCGCTTCCACCGTAACATTGCTGCCACAAAATTTGAAGAGATTGTGATTGAGTTTCAAATCCTGTAAAGAATGGAATGATGCAACAAAGTAAAATCTTAAAACGATTTTTCACCGGTGAAATTTAAATCTAAAGATAATGACTTTTAATATAAAAAAACTGAAACTAAAGTTCAGAAAAAATATCCTGATATTTGCCTGCAAATCAATAAGACGCTTGAAAGATATCCTTAATATCGCCTCCAGATTCAGTATAAACTGCACCCCTATCGCCTTCGAAAGGATTGGCTCGGGACACATCAATGATTCCTATCATATTAAAACTGACACGGAAGAGGCCAGGGAGTATGTGCTGCAAAGGATCAACCACCATGTATTTACCAATGTTCCGGCGCTTACTAACAATATCCTGAAGGTGACGAAACATATCTCAGCAAAGATCGATGAAGGTAAAAATGATATCCCTTTTGAAAGCCTGCACCTTATCCCATCGACTGACGACCTTTTCTATTATAAGGATGATGAGGGGAATTACTGGAGGATGTATAACCATATCAGGGGAAGCAGGAGCTATGACCTTGTACCTGGTCCGGAGCTTGCATGTGAAGGTGGAAAGGCATTCGGACTTTTCCTTAAGCTGACTTCCGATATGGATGCTTCAGGCCTGTTTGAGACGATACGCGATTTTCATAATATTGAAACCAGGCTGGCTGCTTTCCGCAGGGTTTGCAAGGAAGATCCCAAAGGCAGGATTCAAGGAGCGAATGAAGAGATCAGGTTTATTGAGGAGCGAGCTGAAGAAATGCATACCATCCTGAAACTTGGCCGTTCAGGCCAGATCCCGCTGAGGGTAACCCATAATGACACCAAGTTCAACAATATATTGTTCGACCTTGACAACAGGGCTGTATGCATTGTTGACCTGGATACCGTTATGCCGGGTTATGTGCTTTATGACTTCGGTGATGCCATCCGTACCGGGGCAAATTCGGGGGCCGAGGACGAACCAGATCTGTCGAAAGTGAACATTGACCTTGAACTTTTCAAAGCTTACAGCAGTGGATTTATTGAGACTGCAGGAGATTCACTTACAACCAATGAAATTAAACACCTCGCATTTTCAGCCAGGTTCATGACCTTCATTATCGGCCTGAGGTTCCTCACCGATCACCTGGCAGGTGACACCTATTATAAGATTCATTTCCCCTGCCATAACCTGCAAAGGGCAAGAGCCCAACTGAAGCTCGTACGAAGCATGGAGGAAAATGCCGCTTCCATGGAAGGAATAATTTCTGATCTTTGCAAAAAATAAGCCTGAATACAATCCTATGATAAAGAAACTATGTCTATTGCTGGCAGTATTTTGTTTCGCCGGCACCTTGCAGCTGTTGGCCCAGGCTAACACCACGATCAACATCATCCCCAAACCGGTTTCGGTAAAAATGAAAACGGGAACTTTCGAGATAAATTCAAATACAGTCATCTGTGTTGAATCGGTCGACTCCGATGCCGCGTGGAGCGCGGGTTTTCTCAAGGACCTGCTGGACCAGGCCGGTTTGAAAGGGATCAAAGTCCAGGAAGCGCCGAAAGATATAAAGTCGGTGAAGAATGCCATCTTCCTTCAGTTCACAAAGAAAGGGAATATCCTGCCCGAAGGTTATGTTCTCACCGTCACACCTGAGAAAATCCTAATAGAATCCAATACCGGGGCAGGTATTTTCTACGGTCTGCAGAGCCTGATCCAACTCCTTCCCCCCGAGGTTTATTCAGCCGGCAATGCTGCCAATACGAAGTTTTCGGTCCCCTGCCTTGAAATAAAGGATCATCCGAGGTTCTCATACCGCGGGATGCACCTTGATGTTTCACGCCATTTCTTCCCCAAGGAATTCATCTACCAGTATATCGACCTGATCGCAATGTACAAGATGAACGTATTTCACTGGCACCTCACCGACGACAACGGATGGAGGATTGAAATAAAGAAATATCCGAAGCTTACAAAGATAGGCGCCTGGAGGGTGAACCGTGAAGAAGATCCCTGGACCAAAAGGGAACCCCAGAAAGCAAATGAGGTTGCTAATTACGGAGGCTTCTATACTCAGGCCGAGATCAGGGATATCGTAAGCTACGCAGCCCACCGCAACGTCACCATCATTCCCGAGATCGAGATGCCGGCGCATTGCGTCGAGGTACTGACCGCATATCCGGGCCTGTCCTGCACCGGTGGCCCGTTCACAGTTCCAACAGGTTCCTATTGGCCCAACAAGGATATCTTTTGCGCAGGCAATGATTCGGTATTCACCTTCCTGCAGGATGTGCTTACCGAGGTTATTGGCCTTTTCCCTTCGAAATACATTCATATAGGTGGTGATGAAGCGGATAAGACCAACTGGAAATCCTGTACCAAATGCCAGGCCCGTATGAAAGCCGAAGGACTGAAAGATGAAAACGAGCTCCAGAGTTATTTCGTGAAACGAATAGAAAAATTCGTCGTTTCAAAAGGCAAACAGATCATTGGCTGGGACGAAATCCTCGACGGAGGTATTGCTCCTGAGGCCACCGTGATGTCGTGGAGGGGAGTTGAAGGAGGCATAGCCGCAGCCCGCCAGGGCCATGATGCCATCATGACCCCTGGTGATTACTGCTACTTTGACCATTACCAGGCTGATCCCGCATCCGAGCCCAAAGCCATAGGGGGATTCCTTACCCTGAGAAAGGTTTACTCATATGAACCCATCCCGGAAGAACTAAATCCGGCGGAGCAAAAACATATCCTTGGAGCCCAGGGCAATGTATGGACTGAATACATCCCCAGTGTCAAACATGCCCAGTACATGGCTTTGCCGAGGATGATAGCCCTCTCTGAAGTAGATTGGTCCCCGGCTTCAGGCCGTGATTTCACCGGCTTCAGGACAAGGCTGACCCCCCAGCTTAAGAAGCTGGATTACCTGAAAGTGAGCTATTCTGCAGGTTCCTTCAAGGCAGATATCAATACGATCTTTGAGAAGAAAACGGGGAAGGTGAAAGTTGTCATCTCGTCGGAACAAGCCGGCGTGCCTGTATATTACACCCTTAACGGAAAGGATCCGAATACAAAATCTACAGTCTACACTGATCCTTTTGAGATCAGCGGGAATATGGTGATAAAGGCAGGGCTTTTCGAAGATGGTAAATTGAAAGAGAAGATCAGTGAACGCGTTTTCCTCTTTCATTCTGCCGTCGGAAAAAAAATCAAATATATGACCCAGTGGTCAGAAAGGTATCCGGCCGGAGGTGAAAACGCATTGATAGACGGGCTCAGGGGCAGCACCGACCACCATGACGGATTGTGGCAGGGCTATCTTGGAAACGATATGGATGTTATTATTGACTTCGGAAAAGTGATACCCGTGACCTCGGTCATGACGACCCTGCTGCATAACCAGAAAGCCTGGATCTTTCTTCCGAAGTATGTTGAGTATTCACTCTCCTCCGACGGGAAGAGATGGCATTCTATCAACCAGGTGCTTAACCCTGTTTCGCCGAAAGAAGTACAGGTGTTCATACAGCCCTTCACCCAGGCATTCCCATCAACCCCGGCTAGATACCTCAGGGTAACTGCGAAGAATTACGGGGTATGCCCTGCATGGCATGAAGGCAAGGGGCAGGCAAGCTGGATTTTTGTGGATGAGATCGCTGTCTACTAAAGCGCGCTTACCGCGAATTGTTTGACTATCCTGCCATCCGCAGTCATTAAAAGCAGGTAATACACTCCCGCCTCCAGTGCCCTAACATTAATTTCATATTTGCCAGTGGATGACATCCCGGGTCTGACTTCCATCATTTCCCTTCCGCTGACATCAATGACTTTCATAGCGCTGATATGAATGTTTTCGCTGACGATGATGTTAAGCCTTTCATGAACAGGATTCGGATAAAGCCTGGCGGATATCCCCCCTGCCTGGTCTCCTTCAATTCCCGCCCCGTACTTTCGGGTGTCTATAGCGATTCCGTCGGAAGAAATACCTGTGGGATATTCGGTAATTGAATCTCCTTTTATGGATGTTACAATGCAGGTACCGGCATGCGTGTAATCGCCTGTATTGGCATAGATGAGGCCATTAAGTGTATCCAGGGCCGATGAAATAATATAAGTGAATACCGACGAGCCGGGGTCTTTGACAATCACGGTGTCGGCGATTTTAAGCGAGTTGAGGTTGACTGATCCAATCCCGTAATTCATCCCGAGGTAAAGCAGGCTGTCTTTGATCCCTGAACCTGCGGTCACCGACTTTGGAAGGAAAACATTGTTAAAACCGCGGGTGGATGGGGTGTAAACTGTAATGCTTCCTGTATCAACCACTCCGTAAGGGGTTTTATTCACCGAAATGATCTTGTCGTTATACCTGTATAGATTAAAGATACCGATGGCTTTATGCCCGAAATTAACCTCGGTTTTAAGTGTCCATGAAGCAGGATCGATAATGGCGAGTTTGCCTTCGGTCCCCATCCATCCCCCGTTCACAGCAACATACACAGTATCTGCCGAAGTGGTGATACCACCGCAGTCACCCGAAATACCCGTCACTGTGGTAAGCAAGAAGAGGTTCGATGTATCCAGGACTTCCAGGAACCCCTGTGTTACAGGATATTGCTTTGAAACCAGCAGCCTGCCTTTGTAAATGGCCATGAGGTTTAGCCCCGAATCGGCAATCGCTGAAATGCGCTGGAATGTGTTAAGGTCGTATTTTACTATGGAATCCTGGGCAGTGAAAAAAGCAAAATGCCCGCTTATCAATACATTCTGGGCCGACTGGGTGTATACTGTCCCGAAAGTGTAAATCTGTGTGGTCTGCGGATTGTAGGACTCCAGGGTGACATAATCAGTGAAAGGTGGCGCATACTCGAACTTTCCCGAATTGGCGGTGATTACTTGTTTGACATACGAACCCTGGGCGATTCCCTGGCCGGAGAACATAAGCAGTAAGCATGCCACTGAAGGCAACAGTAATTTTTTAAATCTCATTGCAAGATGAATTGAGTTAATTATTTATTCATCAACCTTTGACCCGAAAGTCGATTTCTGCAGCCTGAGGCAGGTCTTCTGGCTTGTTCCGGCGCCGAAGTCTTCCCATCCCATTGAAGGAACAGTGACAAGGAGATAACGGCCGATATTCATGAACTCACAGCTGCGGGCACAGCCCCGGTTTTTAACCGGGTTCCCTTTTCAACTTCACCGAAGAAGATCAGTGAAAGTACCTCTGGCTGGGTACAAAAGTAAATAATCGCTTTGAATCAGAATGAAAAGGGATCATTGATTTTTATCGCAGGCCTTGTTTTCCTGTCCCGGCATTCTTTGGTTTTGCATGCCTTCTCCCCCGCCCTGGCCCATTTTGCTGCAACCATACACTTCGGAATAGATGGATGATAATTTGCGACATTGTTCTGCGGTGCAGATCTCTTTGAGCTGGCGGAACTGAACTACAGCAGCTTTCTGGAGGATTTTCTGAAGTTCCCCTATTTTTTCGATGCAGGCTGAGAGCTTTGCTGTGTCGGGCTTTTCAAGAGATAATTCGTTAAGCATGGCGACCCGTGTATTCTTTATTTCAGCGACAACAGGCTCGGTCTTCTCCCTGAACTGCCTGTTAACAGCAGATACCCTCGCTGCCTGTTCACTGCTCAGGCTGAGTTTTTCATTCAGCACCCTGCATGTGCCGCTGCAGCATCCTGTATCTGCAGCCGCCGTGGTCCTGTCGGCTTTATAAAAAACAAAGAAACTTGTAAATGCTGAAATATTGATCAGTATCATCAGAATCATGATCCAGAATACCAGCCTGTATTTATTGAAATAATTCATAGCCCGGGTTATTTATATAGTTCTATCGTTTTATCTTCATCGTTCAGGTCGGATATGAACAGGTCGGATTTCATGACATACAGGTCAGACCGGGATGTTTGCCGGCTGATTGACCCGCCCTGTTTACCGGCAAAGAAACCTGTAAGTACTGCCAGAATAATAAGTGCAACAGCCATCAGGGGCCTCTGGAGCCATGGAAGCTGAAGCATCCCGCTATGGCCGGCAGGATTGCCATGTTCTTCCAACTTCCGGAGGATACGCGTACCGAGAAAAGCATTAAAGCCCGCTGCCTTTTCATCTTCTATCAATGCTGTAAAAGATGAGAATGAAGACATCATTGCCTGGCAGTTCCTGCATTCAGAAAGATGCTCGCTTACCTGGGCCATTTCGGCTTCAGGAAGCAGGCTTTCCTGTATTGCGAAGAGGTTATCCTCAATGAATTTGCAGTTCATTTTCATTTCTTTTGATATTCGGGGAAGTGAACCAGGAGTTTTTTCTGAAGGTTCAGCTTTGCCCTGTGAATTAGTGATTCTACCGATGAAAGGCTGAGATTCATGACTTCGGAGATCTCTTTGTATGACAATTCCTCATATTTGCTCAGCACGAAAGCGATCCGTTGATTTTCGGGAAGAGTGCCCACTGCATGCCTGAGAAGCATTTGCTTCTCTTTTTGCTCGTGCGGAACATCCTGGATAACGGCATTGATCCCTGCTTCCTTAACTCCATCTCCTCCTGTAAAGAGATGCCCCATCCTCTGGAAGATCTCCATCCTTTTATTCCGTTTTACCTGGTTCAGTGAGCGGTTCACCGTGATCCTGTATATCCATGTGGAAAGGGCTGCTGAGTGACGGAAAGATGCTGCAGAATCAATTATTTCCAGGAAGATCTCCTGGGAAAGGTCCTCGGCATCTTCCATATTGCCCGTAAAATAAAAAGCCGTTTTAACCACCTGCTTCTGAAATTTATCCACCAGGTACTGAAAAGCCTCGCGGTCACTCCCAAGTATTCCCCTGATCAGTTCGGTATCGGTCATCTGCAGTCTTGAAATCAAAGCAAAGGTCAGGCTAAATTGTCAAAAATTCCAGCCTGACCTTTATTAAATTCCCTTGATTACTTTTTAGGGGCAGTTGTTTTATCAGGAGTTGTTCCCTGGGTTGCGCCTGTCTTGTCCTTGCATCCGCTTGCTCCGCTTTTGCTTTTGCAGCAGCTGCTGGTAGTTTCTTTGCAGCAGGATTTCGTTCCGCCTCCGCACTTCGCCTTATCATGGCTTGTGCAGCTGGTTTTGCAATTCTCCATGCTTTTTCCGCTGCATGAAGCAGTCGTTGTGGTTTTAGTATCCTTTGCAGGTGCAGATGTTGCGGCATTCTGAGAATATCCGTAAACTGCAAATACAAGTAAAAGGCCCAAAGGCAGGATTCTTCTGATCATCGTTTTCATTGTTTCTGTTTATTGGTTTAACACTAGGTTTATCTATTTGACAACCCTAATCGCAAAAACTTGCGCGAAGGCATCATTTTTCTACTCTAGTGAAAGAAACCTGATAAAACAACGAGGCTCTGGCCAGGGAATGGTAGTCCCCCCGTGGGGTTACTATCCTATGAACAAACCCTCTATCCTCACCTTGTAACCGCCGTCTTTGAGCTTTGTGACGGCATTGACAAGGCCGCTATGCCTCCATTGGAGCATGCAGCGGCGGGGCAGGAACCAGTAACGCATACCGAGTTTTATTTCGGTGCGGTATTCCCTGATGAGTCCTTCATAACCCTGGGCAACATAATACCCTATGTCGATGAATCCCTGGGAACGGGGCTTCAGGGGACCGGTCACACACCAGTTTATGACCCCGTTGCGTGCATCGACTCCAGTTACTATCCCGCAATGGGTGACCGGGCAGCCGCACGACATACCCATAGGGCGGCCTATCATGATGTCATCCTTTTTTATCCCAAGTTCCTTTACAAGGGTCGGGTTATAAGGCAGCATGGTCTCCCGGGGGCCGGGTTCATTATCGAATGAATCCAGAACAAAATCAAATTCCCGCTTCAGGTTGTCCTTCCAGCCGATTTTTTCACCCAGGCCGGTATGATGGCAACTCATGCATGCAACAGGGTCCACCGGTTTTGTTGCACGGTTTTCGATATGGATGCAGAGTTTAATGTCGCCCGGGTTGGCATTGAGATGGCTGCTGAACAGGTCGCAGGTACGAAACCCGCATGCACCGCAATCAAGGCCCGGAAGGGCAACGCTTGTCTGAACATTGTTTTCTTTGAACATATGATTGAAATTAAAGGTTCCTGTTTCTGAAATGCAATGAATCCCCCCACTCACCGTAACCTACCACATCCCCCACCATCCTGATCCTTGTTTCAAGACAGTCCTTGCATTCTTCCCTGTCTTCTTCAATGCAGGGCTTATCTTCATACAAGAGGTAATCTTTACGGTGCTCCCTGGGAGTCAGGCTGGGCATGATCACATTAGCCCCGTACTTCAAGGCCCTTTCGCGTCCGAAACCATCTATGGCCTGGAGGGCAGTGGCCGAAGCAATATTGATATCTTTCATCATGATCCTCAGCACGGCTATCATTTTCAATGTCATCATCAGCCTGTCTTTCTGCGGCCATAACTGATCCCTGTGTTCATACAAAGGGGTCTGTGAATGTTCGATGTAAGGGCCCATCCCAATCATGTCGGCATCAATTTCCCTGATGAAAAGAAGGTCTTTGACGAGGTGGTCCATGGTCTGGAAAGGAAGCCCCACCATGACACCAGTACCCACCTGGAAGCCCGTTTCCTTGAGCATTCCCAGGCATTTGAGCCGGGTATCAAAGTCGTGTGACCTATCACGTGGATGAAATTTCCCGTATAATTCCCTGTCGGAGGTTTCAATCCTTAGCAGGTAGCGGTGAGCCCCGGCATTAAAAAACTCTTTATAAGTTTCACGGCTTTGTTCGCCGCATGAAAGGGTGATCCCGAGATTGCCATCGGTGGCGGTCCTGATATTCCTGATCACGGAAGTAATAAAATTTGTGAAATTCTTCCCTTTGCGCTCACCACTCTGCAGAACTACCGAACCATAGCGGTTCCTGTATGCAAACATCGCAGCATCGATGATCTCCATCGGGGTCATTGTAAACCTCCGGGGTTCTGCATTGCTTTTCCTGATCCCGCAGTAGAAGCAGTCCTTGCTGCAAATGTTTGAAAATTCAATAAGGCCACGGTAATAAATCCTGTTGCTTACATTTTCCTTCTTCACCTCATAAGCCAGGGCCCCCAGGAAACGTATGTCTTCAGTATCCTCAAGCGAAAGCAGGAAACGGATATCATCCGCATCCAACTCCCTGCCGAGGGCAACTGACTTTATTTTTTCGGGGGATGTCATCCGCAGTCTTAAAAAATAGGATTAAGAAGTTTAATTTTTTCAAAGAGGATCTCAAGGGACCTATCCACTTCCGATTGAGTGGTAAACCGTCCCATGCTGATCCTGATGCCTCCCCTGGCCTGGAATGGGTCCAGCCCAATGGCTTTGAGCACATGCGAAGGATTTCCCCCGTCGTTTGAGGAGCAGGCTGATCCTGTAGACACACATACCCCGGCTTCATCCAGCAGAAGCTGAAGGCGAATGCCCTCGCCTTCCAGACCTTCGATGCAGAAGTTGATGTTATGCGGAAGGCGTTTCCCAAGCGATCCGTTGAAATATACGCCCGGAATATGCTGCCTGATCGAGCTGATGATCCTCTCCTGCAAACCATTGATCCTGCCCGTCTCAGGGTCAAGGTCTTTCAATGCCGTTTTTGCGGCCTTGACAAAGCCCATGATCCCAGGTATGTTTTCGGTGGATGATCGTATCCCTTTCTCCTGTCCGCCCCCGTGAAGCAGGGGTTCAATGGCCACGCCGGATCTTATATAAAGAGCGCCCACTCCTTTGGGGCCGTGCAGTTTATGGGCATTGACTGTAAGGAGGCATGCATTCATGGTATCCACATTGACCGGCACCTTGCCGAAAGTCTGGCAGGCATCGGAATGGAAGTAAACATTACGTTTTCGGCAAAGCCTCCCTATCTCTTCAACAGGCTCTATAGTTCCGATCTCATTGTTGGCATGCATTACCGAAACAAGAATGGTCTGGCTTGTGATTGCATTTTCAAGGGCCTGGAGGTCGATGAAACCCTGCCCGTCAACGGCGAGGTAAGTCACTGAAAATCCCCGAGTCTCAAGCCAGCCTGCAGCCCTGAGGATGCAGTCGTGTTCTATTGAAGATACTATAATATGCTTCCCCCTACGGGCATTTGCAAAGGCAATGCCTTTCAGGGCCAGATTGTTAGCTTCGGTGCCGCTGGCTGTAAAAAAAACCTCTTCAGGTTTGGCTCCTATCAGGCCTGCAAGTTCAGCCCTGGCCTGTTCGAGCATCTCATGCGCCGCAGTACCAAGTGAATGCAGGCTTGAAGCATTGCCGTAGACATCGCGGCCTGCGATCAGCATAGTTTCTGCCACCGCAGGGTCAATGCAGGTTGTCGCCGCATTATCAAGGTATATGATGGGTTTTGTCATTGCTTTCCTGACTGGAGTAATAGCATGGGACTTCGCATCATTCCCCTATGTAAAATAAATCGTGCTCCATCGTCCTCAGTACTCCGAAATGATTCTTTGCTCCTATCTCTTTTTTACCGACACAGATTGTGCAGGTTCCGACGGGGGGATTCCCCCTG
>JBAXBP010000034.1:0-25854 GCA_037141915.1 Bacteroidota bacterium
AAAACACTCCGGCAGTTATGACAGCAATGAAAAGTATTTTTGTGTATGTGCCGCAGTAAAGAGTATATGATCCGGCTGTCCTTGAAAACAGGAAGAATGATTGTGAAAGGCAGTAAACAATCAACAAACCTATAATGCTCTGAATTCCTATCCTGGAAATATCTTTAAGGTCAAGTGAAAAGGAAGAATTTCTGAAAAGGTCATCGATTCCGAGGCAAAGTAATATATATATTGAAAAAATGAATGCCGAAGCAATCCAGCCCTGCAGATTCTCGGGCAAAACCCTTTTGCCGGAAACGGATTTTTCCCTGAATAATTTTTTATGCGCAACAAAAGCGGTTAAAAGCAGTATCAGGCTGTTGAATAAATAATCCCCGGCTGAAGGTAAAATTATTGATGAGGAATAATAAAGAGGAGAGAATAATGCCGTGGCATGCACTGCTGAAGGGAATCTGAAAAATGCCTGCACTAGGCGCAATATTAGAACATCTGCGGTAAAGAAGGCAACAAAAAACCATGGTTTGTTTTTTAACCAATCGATTGCGTTATAGCCAAAATACAGCGCCAAACAGAACGAAAAGAATGACAACATGAGAAACAGGCAAAACAAAGCGGAATAGCCTTCATATGATTGTGCAAACCCTGTATAGTCAAACGAAAACAAGGGATTCCCCGACTGGCTATGTACCATATTCCCAGAAGGCTTGAGTGTGATTGAGATATTGCCGGGTACATTAAAATCCTCCTGGAATGAATTTTCCAGAAATTCGTTCTCAAAGGAATATTCTTGCTTAAGAAGGATAAGTGCTGCCGCTTTGACATTTCCCTGGCTTAACACGAGGATATCATACCAGCCATTAGATAATTTGCAAATACTTTCATTCTTTGCAAGCTGGGAAATATTCAATTCCCCAACCTTGTTCTCCGACCAATACGCCAGGCTATCTCCAAAATAGCATTGAACAGTTATCCCGTTTTTCCTGATTTCAGAAAACAGTTCTGGATTAAAATTTGTGTTTTTAGCTTTTTGATTCCGACAAGCATCATATACAACTATATTCAATGTTTTGATTGCTTGTTCTTCTTTCTTATGAAGTACCTTTTCAACCCTATTTAAAACCTGACTGGTTTGATTTGTTCTTTTTAGAATGAATTCAAGAGCGATCAGGCAAAACAGGAAGAAAAAACCCGAAAAGATGGCTAAAATGGCGTAATTAATTGATTTTCTATTTGATGAGGAAAAATTCATTTCGCCGCTTATAAACCATTATTTTATTTTAGGCAGGATAATCTCCCACCTGGGTTAATCGCTTACTGGTGAGCCTAAAATTAAGAAATTCAGGCATGCAGAATATAGATGAGGCTGGAATAAGCGTTTCCCTGTTTCCATGCATGAAAATTTGACATTGCTCCGTAAAGGAAAGCTTTCAGAAAATTATTTTTCCCTGTCCTGTATTTTTCACTCAGCAATGAAATGTAAAACGAGTCGAGTACCTGTGGAAGAATCTTTATGATTTTCAATTTATGAATTCCAGCGAATTTTGCGAATGAGGATTTATTAAAATGATAAAGGTGGCGAGGAAGATCATAGGCTGCCCAAAATTGACCATAGTGGACCGCATCCCATGAACTTGAATTTGGTAAGGCGATTATCAAAGTGCCCTCTGGCTTGAGCAGATGTTTGACCATATGCATGGTATTTTCCAGATCATGAATATGCTCTAAAACATGCCATAGTGTAATACAGTCGAATTTTGCATCTTCCAGTAAATAATCGTTCAGGGATTTCCGTATATCAAGCCCGTATTCTTGAATTGCTGCTTCCCTGGGCTTTTCATTTAGCTCCACACCGTATGATTCAAATCCCCTGGATTTACAAAAATTCAGGAACTCTCCGGTTCCACAACCTATATCCAGGATACGCTTTCCTTTAGAACCGGCCGAAACAATGTTGAACTTTTTATTCAGCATGTAATTTCGGGCATGGGTATAAATCCAGGTTAGCACTCCTTTCCTGCTTGAATCATGAGAGATATAATCAGCCGAATCATAATATTTAAGGATCTCACTAAAACCTGGTCTCGGATTGGTATACCTCAGCCCGCACTCATTGCATTCCTCTACCAGGAATTCTTCATTTGAAAGGAAATAATCCCTGCTTTTAAGAAAGGATTTTATGGACCCGGACTGACATGCCGGACAATTTTTCAATAGTTCCATTAGCAATGTTCCACGTGAAACAAATTCTATTTACCCAAAAATACAATAAG
Source organism: Bacteroidota bacterium (assembly GCA_037141915.1). Lineage (GTDB taxonomy): Bacteria > Bacteroidota > Bacteroidia > Bacteroidales > FEN-979 > CAIRDP01. The sequence goes on from JBAXBP010000034.1 coordinate 2,271, forward strand.
CACAGAAATATCCGACGGGGACACTCCACTAATTCTGGAGGCCTGACCAATTGTTTCCGGCCTTATCTTTGAAAGCTTCTCTCGTGCCTCAGATGACAAAGAGGTTATCGCATGGTAATTAATTTTAAAAGGTATGCTATAATCTTCAAATCTGCCCAATTTATCGGCTACCTCTTTTTCCTTATCAATATATGAACTGTATTTTATCAATAATTCCGCTTCTGTTATTTCTTCGCAATCAACCACACCCGTTTCATCAATCAGATCCCTTATCCTTGGTACTTCATTATAAAGATCCAGAAGTTTTACCTGGGGTCTTTGAACAATCGCCCCTATCCTGTTCTTCTGCCTTACCTCCGATAAGCCTCTTTCCTTCAGAAATGGATTTATATCTTCAGGCGAAATCGATTTCTTTTTCAGTTCCTTCTGAATCCTGTAAATCGAATCATACTTCTTTCTTACTTTCTCCACCCTTTCCTTGCTTGCAAGTCCCAAATCGCAGGATTTTTCGGTCAGTCTGAAATCAGCATTATCTTGACGTAATAAGGTCCTGTATTCCGCCCTTGAAGTAAACATCCTGTATGGTTCATCGGTTCCCTTCGTAATAAGATCATCGATAAGTACACCAATATAAGCCTCTGATCTTTTAAGAACACATCCTGGTTGCTTGTTTACTTTCAGATGGGCATTTATTCCCGCCATCAGTCCTTGTGCTGCTGCTTCCTCATACCCCGTTGTCCCATTAATTTGTCCAGCAAAAAAAAGATTTTCAACATTCTTAGTCTCCAGGTTAAAGTTCAGCTGAGAGGGTGGGAAGTAGTCGTATTCAATTGCATACCCGGGCCTGAAAAACTTCGCATTTTTAAAACCCGGCACCTTTCGCAGCGCCCTGAACTGAATGTCCTCCGGCAACGAAGATGAGAATCCATTTACATAATATTCAATAGTATCCCATCCTTCTGGTTCTATAAACAACTGGTGTTTGTCCTTGGTTGCAAACCTTTCTATCTTATCTTCAATAGAAGGACAATATCGCGGGCCCCTTCCTTTGATTCGACCTGTAAAAAGCGGTGATTGTTCAAACCCTTCTTTTAAAATATCATGAACTTCGGGGTTTGTATATGTAAGGAAACAGCTTCTCTGCCTCTCAAGCTTTTTTGTTTTTGTAAAAGAAAACTTCTCTGGTTTCTCATCGCCTTTTTGTTCCACCATTTTTTCAAAGTCAAGAGATCTTCCGTCGGCTCTTACCGGAGTTCCTGTCTTCATCCTGCTTGATTCAATTCCAAGTTCATTCAGGTTTTCGGTTAAATTTCTAGAAGGTCTCTCCCCTATTCTACCACCCGAAAACTGTTTTGTGCCAATATGAATAATTCCGTTAAGAAAAGTGCCATTTGAAAGCACAATGGTTCTACCAAAAAACTCCAATCCTAACTGGGTCTCTACTCCTATTGCCTTCTGTCCTTTAACTATAATTTTAAAAACCATGTCCTGCCAAAAATCAAGTTTCTTGATCTTTTCTAAAACGTTCCTCCACTCAACAGAATACAAGACCCTGTCATTTTGTGCTCGAGGGCTCCACATTGCCGGACCTTTTGAGAGGTTAAGCATCCTGAACTGTAGCATGGTGTTATCTGCCACAATTCCGGTATATCCTCCCATTGCATCAATCTCCCTCACTATTTGTCCCTTTGCAATTCCCCCTATTGATGGATTACATGACATCTGCGCAAGGTTTGTCATGTTCATGCTTATAAGTAACACGCTGGATCCCATATTAGCAGCTGCGGCCGCAGCCTCACATCCTGCATGGCCTCCTCCTACGACTATTACATCATATTTTACTTTAGAGCCTGACATCAAGTTTCCCGTCTTTTATATTCCAAAACTGCTTTTCATAAAATTTGTTTCACGTGGAACAATTTCAATATTGAATTGCATTAATTTTCATTTTGATTTTTTCCTAATCAATCAACTTCCAAGCTATAGGTTTCTTTTCTTAATACATTACTTCTATAAATACAAAATCGCGTTGGATTACAAAGTATCTCAACGCGAAATTCAGGTTAATCCTCATTACGTTCGTGGGTATAAGCTCAAATATTTATTCTCTAAACGAGTCATTTGCCGCTTTTCACTTGTTGATAAATCATTATACCCCAGCAAATGCAAAACTCCATGAACTACAATCCTCCTGAATTCCTCCACCTGCTCTATGTCGTATTTTTTCGCATTCTCTTTTATTCTTTCTATACTTATATAAACATCCCCACTGATAATCCCTTCTTCTTCAGAGAGCGTAAAAGTAATTATATCGGTGTAAGTATCAGTATTTAAATATTTTAAATTTATTTCCAGCAGGCTTTTATCACTTGTAATGATAAAATTGATATCCCCGGGGATCTTGTTTCTATCTTTAATGACCCCTGTTATCCATCGGACCAGAATAGCCCTGTCTTCAACAGTGTACTTAACCTTATTCTTAAAAAAATGAATTGCCTTATTCATTTCCTTTATTTACAGCACTTGTCTTCTTTACCCAATACTCCTTAAGCTTGTTAATCCTGCTCAGGGATTTCTCATAATTCATGCTCGAAACATAAAAAGTAAGCACTATTGATTCGCCTTTAACAGAAATAGTAACCTCGTCGGCAAGGGCCTTAACGATATAAATCTCACGGGCTAGTTTATGCTTCCGAATCTCCTGCTCCAGAAAGTTCTCCTGCTCATTTATGTTCTCCTGATTGTTAAACTTCAGTTTAAATGTAAATCCTTTTATAGTTTTCTCAAAAGTTACAGCAAGGTCAGAAAAACCAACTGTACCAGAAACAGATATAAGGATGTTGGCTGCCTCTGTGGAAGCAAGAAGGATGTTTCCAAAATATTCGTTATTGATGTTGTGAAAGTCACAAATCTCTTCCACGAATTTTTCTAGCTTGTATAATTCTCCTTTCCCATTAACGGAAATCTCCCTGTAGTCTTTTTTCATATTATTTCCCTATCTTAATGATATACTCTGATGCTTTGCTTTTATAATAAAAATTTATCGGAGCAGGGGTAAAGTTAAGTATTTCTTTCCCTGCAGTATTATTCTTCTTATACTCTAAATTTCCTGAAGGGTTACTCAATTTTTGATTTTTTGCTTCAGTTGATTCCCGTTTTTCTTCTTTATCTCTCTTTTCCTCTGCTTTTTCCGATTCAAGCATTCTTGTAAGTATTTTTTGCTGCCTGTTCAAAGTCTCCTGGCTTATCCGTTTGTTCAGAATATCTCTTTCATTCTTTTCCATGTCCTCTATAATGGAATTCATGTTCCCCTTATCCTTAACTCCCTGTTCCTTGAGGCCATTCTCATATTCCTGTAGAGCCTCCCTTATCCTTTCCTGCTGGGCAGCAAGCCGAGCGATTTCCTTATTCGCAGCATCTTCTTCACTGCGCGTCTGGCCCTTCCCGTCTTTTGATTTATTCATTCCCTGCTTCATTTTTTCCAGACTTTTATTCAACTCCTCCTGCATTTTGGACATGGAATTCATCTTTTTCTTGCCCCCTGGCTTACCTGGTTTCTTGCAAGCGCTTTGCTTCCCGCCCGTCTTCCCGTTATCCATGTCGTCTTTCATCTGCTTCAATGCCTCATCCAACAACAGGGCAAGATTATTCATTCCTGTCATTGCATATTGTTGTCTCGTCATGGCAGCAGGGGTAAGCCTGTCGGTCAAACTTCTTTGTGAAATATCAAGGTTGCTGTTTATCGCATTGACTTCCTTCATTATTATACCTTTGATAATCACTTCCCTCTTCGCTATTCTTTCCAGGGTATCCTGAATTGTTTTGAATTTGTCTTTAATAAGTTTCTGGTCGTCTATTAGCCCGAGAAATTTGGGATCATTCCTGCTTATATTCATTGTTCTGTAAATGAGATCCTCCTGCTGGAGTGATAGCATATTTAAATCCTGCAAGAGGAGTTTTATAGAATTTGCATCCTCGCCTTGTGTCTCCTCCTCTGATTCACTCTGCAACTCACCAAGTTTCTCGGCAAGAGCATCCATCTCCTCTGCCGCTTCCTTCTGGCTCTTCGAAGCATCCTTCATTTTATCGGACTTCATCTGCTCCTCACTCTTAGATAGTTTCTGGTCTATAGACTTCCTGGTATCCTCAGTGCTTTGCAGATCCGGGGGATTTTCTAACTCCTTGCTAACTTTTTGCAAAAGCTCCAGGTTTTTCTGCAGAGAATCATACTTTTCTTTAATGTCTTTCTGTTCCTTGCTCAGCTGGTCGTCCGCTTTTTTCTTATCCGCAGTCTTCCCGGAAACATTCTTTTGCTGCTCCGACAATTTCTTTAACTGGTTAATATTGTAATCCAGCTTTCTGTCAAACTCTATTTGTTTGAATAACTGCAAATTACGATCAAGGTCCTGCTCCAGGTTCTTGCTCATCTCCTTCATCTTGGGTAGCAGCTCATTCAACTTGGTCTTATCCATTTGGTTAAGAAGATTTCTTAATTCCTGGATCGTCTTTTTCATTTCCTCGGTAAGCAGCTGGTTTGCCAGCTCATTCAGTTTTCTCTGCTTCTCCAATATCCTTTCACTCGTCTCAAGATACTGTTCACCATTCTTAATATTCTGCTGATTCTGTTCCTTGAACTTTTCTACCTGCTTTATAATATTCTCATTTCCCTTAATAACATCTTCCAGTTTCTTTTTTTCCTTCCACGACACATCATTCTGATCTATCATCCTCCTGTTAATCTCATCAATAGCTTTATTGACATTCTTTGCATCATTAATACTCTTGTTGAGTTCCCGTTCAATATTCTCTGCATTTTTATCAGAAGCTTCGGCAAGTTTGTCCAGGGAAGGAATTTCAAACGACAGGGGAGTAGTCCTTGAGGCCTTTGGTCCTCTGATTCCGTCGTTATCCCAGACCTCGAAATAATAATAATACTTATCACCAGGTTCCATATCAATAGCTGAAAGATCCATGGAATAAAAGTATACCTGCGAAGGATTTCTTTTATCAATACCGAGCTCCTCAGATTTCATCAGTTCGTTTATCGTATCATTCTCCTTCTTTCTTGTCAGAATAAACAATAACCTTGTAAACCCGTAATCGTCTTTAATAACACCCTGGAAAAACAATTTTTTTGTATCCGCAGTATCAGCGGTTTCTTTTAATGATATCTCCGGATAAGCATCCTTAATAACCGTGATGGTGTATTTCAGCGAATCTGAGGCCCTGGAATATGCGTTTTCCTGGAAAATCGAGTAATTGACCGATTCCATTATCCTTTTTGAAAACAAGAAAACATTAGAATTTTTATTTTCCAGGTTTAATATTTCAGAAAGCATTCTGAATTTTACCAAAGAAACATCCCGGGTGTAGACATTCCATGTAACCATCGTCCCTTCTGGAATAATAAAATCCCCGATATTATTCAAGGTCTCCGGAGGTTTCCCAGTATATGCAGGATAGTCAAGCCTTGCCTCAAAATTCAATATTATAGGTTTAGGAAAAACCGAAATAACGTACTCACCAGTTTCTTTATCATCTGCAAGAAGAGTAAACCTGGTATCGCTCTGCAAGGCTTTGAAAACAAAAGAATAGTTCGTCCTGTTTTCCCGTTTCATCGGGATTGTTGAAATTCCGGTTTTAACAAAAATTTCTTCAGGCACCGAATTTCCCCTGACCTCGATCTTAAGCGTAAAATCATCCTGCTGCATGGTTTTAAGCTCCTTATTCAGGATAACGATCCTGAACAGGGCAGGAGGATCAAATTTCCTGTTGTACTGAATAAGCCTGAGCGTAGGATCCGAAATCATGGCAGGGGCCAGGAAAAGTAACAGTACCAGGAGAATCAGGGGAGGCACAACAAATTTCAAATACCTTAAATTGGTTTTAAGGTGGATGATGTTAGTAAAAGGCACAGGCCTTATCGCCTTGATTCTCTGTTCTATGCTGGCCAGCAACAGGTCGATGTTTTCAGGCATGTCACCTTTCTGCTCTATCAGCTGCAGGGTATTGAGCAGCTTGTCGCCAATTTCTGAAAAATGTTTTCCGATGATGTCAGCCGCCTGCTCCCGGCTGATGGTTTTGCCTATCCGAAGGTATTTCAATAAAGGGGAAACGATTAAAAGGCCAAGACAAATCAGTGCTACCAGAAGATATAAATAAAGAAGGAAGATCCTGGCCAGGGAAGGAAAATAGCTGAAATATTCAAGTAAAATCTCAGCAAGGTAAAGTGATAGCAGTATACCAAGGCTGATCAGTACCCCCCTGATGATTTTGTTCTTGTAATATTTCCTGGTAAACTCGTTCAGTTTACCGATCAGAATGTTTTCGCCGTCCATAAAGCTCACAAATGCAAAAGTACGAAATTACAGCGCTTTAGGGATATAAGCTTACCTTTGCATCCCAAATTCAGAATAACACATGGAAACAACCGGCATACGTGTCCGCTTTGCCCCAAGCCCAACGGGGCCGTTGCATCTTGGAGGAGTGCGGACAGCTTTGTACAATTATCTTTTCGCAAAGCAGAATAACGGCAAGTTCATTTTAAGGATTGAGGATACCGACCAGAACCGTTTCGTTCCCGGGGCGGAGGAATATATTATCAAGTCCCTGCAATGGTGCGGGCTTGAGTTTGACGAGGACCTGACAAAGGGCGGTCCTTGCGCCCCGTACAAGCAGTCGGAAAGATCCGCCATTTATAAGGATTATATTAAAATATTGCTCGACAAGGGCCATGCCTATCTCGCATTTGACACTGCATCTGAACTTGAAGAAGCAAGGAACAAGTTCTCAACCGGCCATGAACAATTTCAATACGGCATCAAGACCAGGATGTTGATGAAAAACAGTCTTTCCATGACTGCGGATGAGGTAAAGTCCAGAATTGACAGGGGAGACCGCTATGTGGTCCGCATACTGATACCCGAAAATCAAACCATCTTGTTTACAGACCTGATCAGGGGAGAGGTTAATGTTCTGTCTGACTCACTTGACGACAAGGTCCTCTTTAAATCAGATGGCCTGCCTACCTACCACCTCGCCAACGTGGTTGATGATTACCTGATGAAGATTACCCATGTTATAAGAGGGGAGGAGTGGCTCCCGTCGGCGCCTATGCACCTTCTTCTTTACAGGTTCTTCGGCTGGGAAGGAAGCATGCCCCAATTTGCACATCTGCCTCTTATCCTGAAGCCCGACGGCAACGGGAAACTCAGCAAGAGGGATGGCGACCGTCTTGGATTTCCTGTATTTCCTATGGAGTGGAAAGATCCGTCGGCAAATGAAGTTTCACATGGTTATAAGGAAGACGGCTATCTCCCTGAAGCTTTCATCAATATGCTTGCCTTGCTTGGCTGGAACCCCGGAACCGAACAGGAGATCTTTTCAATGCAGGAACTTATTGAGGCTTTTTCAATCGACAGGATTAATAAATCTGGTGCTAAGTACGATCCGGCCAAGGCAAAATGGTTCAATCATAAATATATTCAGCTAAAGACCGATGAAGAACTGTTCTCTTATTTTGATCCTGTGCTGAAAGCTAACGGTATATCCGCTGACCGTGAATTTGTTCTCCGGGCGATCTCTCTGGTCAAGGACAGGGTAGAATTACTGCCTGACCTCTGGAAGAACACGGTTTTCTTCTTCAGGGATCCGGAATCCTATGACCATGCTGTTAAACAAAAGATCTGGACGGATGCTACACCTGCGATTGTTGAAGAATTTGCAAACCTGGTTAGCGGCATTCAACAATTTGATAATGAACATCTCCACAATATTATCCAGGAATTTACTGCAAGCCGTAACATTAAAACAGGCCAGCTGATGAATCCATTACGGCTGCTGGTTGTAGGCTCAAACCAGGGTCCCGGTATGATGGATATAGCTGTTCTTTTAGGCAGGGATATTTTCCTTGAGAGAATAAAGAAAGGATTAAGAAATATATAATATGCGTCATATGTCAAAAGAAATCATTAATTTTGAACGTTAAAAATCCAACAATTAGCTGTTTAAATCATTTAAACCCCTGTCAAATGAAGAGATATATAGTTATTTTATTTAGCGTGTTTCTGATCGTGGCGGTGTCCTGTTCCAAGAAAAGTGACAGTGCGGGCTCCAGCACGCCCCTTGTTTTTACAAATCTTAATGCTTCGGATTCTACTATGGCCGTCAATGGGCTGATCTCATTCTCAGCTACTGCTTCCGGCGATGGGCTTACCTATCATTGGACTGCTTCCTATGGAAGTTTTGTAGGCAGCGGAGCTTCTGTAAAATGGACTGTTTGCCATGCCGACAATTTCACGGTTACCTGCGAAGTTAAGGATGCAAACGGGAACTCTGCTAGCAAAACGCGGATAATTCGTGTACATGAATAGGGTAATTACTCTTCTTTCCACGGTATTACTCTTTTCGTCCCAATTTTCATATTCACAGTGCTGTTCAACCGGAAGCCCGGTAGGGGCAACAGTTTATGTAGGTGTTCTTGCGAAAAACAGCCTCAGGTTCGTTGCCTATTACAGGAACTCTTATTCCAACACGTATTACCAGGGAAACAGTAAAACTGATGAAAACGTTCCCCTGAAATTTTCCTATTACAATTTTTCAGGGATAGCATTTGGTTACGGGATTACCAAGCGTTTGACCGTAGAAGTCGATTTCGGATATTTTTTCAATAAGACCCAGGAATATAAACCCAAAATAGCCGGTACTGATACCATTGAAATCAAGGAAACCGGTTATGGCTTCACCGACGGGGGCGTAAATTTAAAATACGGGATCTATATCAAACCTTCCAGGCAGATAGAGTTTACGGCAGGTGCCGGTTTCCGTTATCCGTTTACCACGAAACCCCAGGAAATTAACTATGTGCAGCTTTCCCGTGACGTTCAGCCTTCAACCAATGCATGGGCTGTTAATTGTATGCTGTTCTTCAACAAGGGCTGGCCTTCAGTCGGGATCCGTTTATTCACGCTCAACCGCTTTGAATATAATTTCCCGGATGCGCTTAAGTACCAGTATGGCTGCGTTTTACTGAATTCGGTCTTTTTCTCAAAAAAAATAATACCTTATTTCTTTGCAATTGTGCAGGTCCGCGGGGAATGGCGCAGTCATGACAATGATTTTAACGGTATTTATGAAAACGGAAGCAGTGTGCGTCCCAATTCGGGAAATTACCTCCTGATACTTTCCCCCCAGCTTAGTTATTCGATTGCCGGGAAATGGAATGTTTCGGTGCTTTACGACATACCCGTTTACAAGTATTACAACGGGAAGCAGCTTACCCCTAAATATTCTTTTGCTGTCAGCGTATCCCACGACTTTGACCTTAGCCGGAAGAAACCCAAAGTCGACATTGAAACCCTTCCAAAATGAGAAACACTCTCTTTTTCCTGATCTTGCCTCTTCTGCTTTTCGCATCATGTAAGAAAAAAACTGAGGCCCCTGCAACAAGGCCGTTATTAATGACTGTAGATGTTGCCGGTTCTTACTTTAACCAGACCCTGGGCGGGGTGATCTTTGTTTCGGACAGGCAGGGAAAGGTTCTTGCCGATACATTTTGCCTGGCCGACGGTGTTTACAAGCTTTACGGACAGGCTGGAACCTCTGCCCCCTCATTGATGGAAGTCACCATTGTAAGATCGGAGCTTTACTGGCATAGTTTCGCAATAACCCTTGAAACGTATACATGCATTCAGCCTTCCGAGTGGAAGCTCCAGGGTTACAGGGCAACGCTGGCGGGACAGGTAAACCCGGTGTACAAGAACATCCCGGTCCATAGTGATGCTATCCTGGTATCTTCATCAGGATATTCCAATCTTACATTCACTCTTGGCCTTCCTATCGAACTGTATAAAAATACCGATGATATTTATTTCGAGATCCCAACATCCTCGGGAATGAAATATAAATGGTTCAGCGGGATACAGGTAAGTACAAGCGATACTTTTGATCTTTCCAACACCCTTGTGCCCGACCATAAAACAATTAACTTTCCAGTTCCTGTTGCGTATTATGAATGCCGCATCCAGGGTTTTCCCGACGGGAATGTAAATTCGCCCATTCCTTATTTGCTTGATGATTTGCTGGGTAACGGAACAACAGCGAACAGCGTTGATGCGTATTATCCCCCGGCAAAATTCTCCGTATTTCATTCAGATATTTCAGCGGTGGAAACTTTTTCCTCAAACCAGACCTGGTATTATCATAACGACGGCGACATTCCTTCTGACTTTAAAAAGATATCAGCCGGCATTGTCTCCTTTGCTTCAACCAATACCAGCCTGACCGTGAAATCATCCGGCAGCCTGGATGCCGCGTCCGGCACCTGGCAATTCCTAAGTCCCTACAAGGGCCTTGTGAACTGGACTGTGTTCGGGCCTGATACGGCAACTTTCCTTCAGCTGCCACAGGTGGCGCCGGCTCTTACCAACATGTTTCCATGGTTCAGCAGGGATTCCCTGGTATTTGCGCACGTAAGGCTGCTCGATTTCGTAAACAGCCAGGGTTATTCCCAGATGATCAACCTTCTGTATAACCCGTCAAACCCCTCAAACTTTGACCGCCAGGAAACAACAATGCTGGAGCAGGTTCCGCCGTCAAAAAAATTAAGGAAATAAATTTTACCGATCTACAATCCTTTAAGGAGGGGAAGGTGGATGAATTGCTTTCCCGTGTTGATCTCGAGCAGGTAAAATCCGGGATTGATTCCCGAAATATCCAGTCTCAGGTTTGCTTTATCTTTTGAATCAATCATACTGAATGCAAGCTCCCGGCAGTTTACGTCAAACAGTCTTACCGAAAGCGGGGCCTGGACAGACCCAAGGCTTTTAATACAAACGAATTCATCGGCAGGATTGGGGAAAACACGGTATTCCTTGTTAAACTTCAGATCGCCTGTACTGCTGGTACTGCAGTCTTCCATATAAGTTATTCTTTGCGAAGCTGTAAGCGAATCATTAAAAACCGTCCAGGCTGAGGAGTTCTTTTTTAAATAATAATCGAGGAAAGGATAAAGAAAGTCAAGGGTTGCCGAATGCTGCTGCTCCCTGCTTATGGTGAAATTTTGCTGGCAGCCGGTCTCCCCAAGGGAGCAGGTGAAGTTGTAGTCGGCAAAATAGCAATGTCCTCCTCCTTTGATATTGATAAAGACTTTGCATGAGGACGCCAGGGAATCGTACATCGGCACCTGGTTCTGGGCAGGGGGCGTCACACAATCCTTATCGGCCGAGAATACCAGCGAAGGAGTGGTAACCTGAGTGGCGGCCTGTATCGCTGAAGGGCTTGTTTCCGCAGCAGCAAGTGTAATCATGGCTGTAGGCAAAGAATTGTTCTGACAGGCCAGGAAAGAAGCCCCTCCGCCCATTGAATGCCCCATGATCGCGGAAGTGCTGTCGATATGCTGATAAAAAGGTGAAGCAGCAGTGTTCCCTTCGGTTTTCATCCGGGTTATTATAAAAGCCAGGTCTTTACCGAATTCTGAATGGCTGGGGGAGATGCCTCCTTCTGTTTTTACCATCACTATAATATAGGCCCGGGGAACAAGGGAGTCCTTCAGATAGGCATATGCGCTGTAGGCCATCAGGAAGCCGTGGCCGAATGATATCACCGGGAAGGCCCCTGCAGCAACAGGAACATTATCCCCGGCTGAGAGAGCAGGATAATACACTTCGGCGGGTAGGGCGCGATTGTTCCTTGCGGTATCTGTGAAATTCATGGTAATGTGGCCCACAGGGTAATTCTGGCCAATAGAAGTAATGGATGCCAACCCGGCAAGTCCACATAAAAGCAATTTTCTGATCATCTTTTCAGGGCTTATTTACCTGATTACAAATATCTAAAAATAAAGAGACCTGAAAAATTGAAATCAATTTTTCAGGTCTCTTTTGTTGTCCGACTAGGACAACAATATACCCAAACCTCCAATTTCATTCATTTTTATTATCCTGTCTCCCTGTTATTTATATAATATATTTTCTCCTCCACTTTCATTTTGTTGTATAAAATGTTTTAACTTTGTTTAAACATTCTTACTTTTACATCAAAATTTGACATTATGAAAATTCAACCCTATCTCTGGAAAAAATCAAATAAAGATAAAAAATTTCCCATTAAAATTAGAATTACTGAAAAAAGGAAATCCCAGTTTATCAATGTTGGTTATAGTATCAAAAAGGAATACTGGAATGAAAATCAGAAGGAGGTTAGAAATACATATCCTAACAAAGACAAAGTTTCAAAGTTGATAACTGACAAGATTGAACAAATCAAGAAAGAAAAATCAATAAATCTTGATTTAAACACCTACAACAAATCATCCTTTCTGGAATACTTCCAGAAACACATTGACAACCTACAAACAGGAAAACATATTTCTGATATGAAAAAACATATGGTTGTGAAAAAACATATCCAGGATTATCTTAAAAAAACCTATTCAAAGGATGATTTATTATTCAAAGAGATTACAAATCAATTCATTGTGGAACTTCAATCATATTTTGATGGATTGAAACTTTGTAAAAACACCCAAAATGGATATTTCAAGAAAATCAAACATCTATATTATGATAGTATAACCTCCAAGGTGTTTCAACCACTTGTAAATCCATTTGAAACATTTGATAATAAATCATCTAAACCAAAAAACAATACACTAACAAAAGATGAGTTTAAAGGAATTGAATTATTCAATCCATCCCATTACAATGATAAAAACATCATCAATACCTCCACCATATCAACCTTATTCCATTCAAGAAACATATTTACATTTCAATTTTATTCATATGGGATGAGGGTTTCTGATGTAATTATGTTAAAATGGGATTGTATAAACAACAAACACATTGTTTATACTATGAGGAAAACTAACCTGAAAAAATCCATCAAAATAAATAATTCCATAAATGAAAGACTTAGGTTTTACTTACCAATCAATCTGATAATTACATATCTCAAAAGAGGGGAAAACATAAAAGATGTGGAATTATTATGTAATATACCACTGAATGACAGACAAATACTTTTAAAAGAAATACAACAAAAAAATCCTGAATTATACAAAATTGTGGAGGAAAAGATTAAAACATACTATAAATTAAGGATATACAAGGAAAATGACATTGATTATGAAACATTATTAAACCTATACAATTTTGTTGGAAGTCATAAAGTATATAAACTTCAATATATATTTCCTTTGATTACCTCAGAGGATTTGAAAAAGATAGAAAATCCAGATAATCAGGATAAAGAAACAACTATCTATAAAGTAATCCAATCAAAAACAACCTTGTATAATAAAGACTTGAAAAAAATAAATAAATATTTTCAAGACACTGATGGACAATTTATTAAAACGAAAATAACTTCTCATTTACCCAGACATTCTTATACTTCCATTGTAAAAGATTTAGGGTTAGACATTTATTCTATATCACAAAGTCTTGGACATTCAGACATTAAAACAACTCAAATCTACTTAAAGACACTGGATAAAGGAAAAGTAGATGATGAAAATATATCATATTTTGATAAATTTTCTGAAATGGATGATAAAATTGTAGATGATAATAAAAATGTTGTTATCAGAAGGAGGGACCAACTCAAACCATTGTAATATAACTATTTATGATTGTATAAAACCATCTCACATTGTGTAGATGGTTTTTTTTTAAAATAAACTAAACATTTCATTCCATTTTTAATATATAAGAATAAAAACAAAGATGATATACTACATTATTGACAAACAGGTGTTTCTGGATTTTCATTCCCTATTACTTCTTACAAACACTAATAAATCTAATCTATACAGGATGATTAAAAAAACCAAAATAAGTAATGTAAAATACAAGAATACATTTTTATATAAATATGATGACATATCCAAAATCTTAACATCATAGAAAACCTTGAAAGATGTGTGTCTTTCCAATAAAACACACCATAGTTAAAATTACTCCATTATTCAAACTATGTAATATGATGGAAATGAATATTAAAAGAAAGGATGAAACACATACCTATGGTTGTCCTTTTAAAACCAAGAATAAACAATGAAAATGAAAGATTACAAATCTGTTTATATTGAAATTATCAATAAGATGATTAAAACAAGTAATGAATTGATTTACATCACAATAAAACCATTGAATGAAACTTCATTAAATCAATTAAGGTTTATTGTAAAGAAATCTATAAGAGACATTGGGAAATCTTTACATATTCCCTATCCCAGATTTCTATCTGTGGTTGAAATTTCATCTGATATAACAAAGGGGAGGGAATATATCAAGGATATGGGACTTCATTCACACATTTTTTTAGATGTGTCATTTATGGATATTTTAATTAACAGAAGTCAAGAAGTAGAAAAAATCTTGAATAATACATTTGAAAAGTGTAATGTTGGTGTAGATATTAAGATTGTGGAGGATTTATATGATATACACAGATTGAAAGGATACCATCTAAAACAATCAGAATACCTAACCCCAGGATTTATAGATACTAACATTCCAGAATACAATAAAAAACTTGACAGAATTATCAAATACTTAAAAAATCTATCATATTCACATACTATAAGAAAGAAGATTGAAACTATTGAAAATAGAAAGGATCCACTGGATAACCCCAAAACACATTATCTCAATCAGGATGGATAATAAATTGATTTGAAGGAAAACCCTTCACTATTCAAAAACTTCTTGTGTGGAGGGATAAAATCAACATCCTACAAAATTTTGATATATAGATGTGATAAAAAAATAATGACACTAAAATGGATAGTTATCAGGAATATATTAGAAAATCAAAAGAGATTGATAATCAACAAGAACAAATGAAAAGAAAGAAAAAGGAATTGAAAAGACAGAAACTCAAACTCCTAATGGATAGGATAGATAAAAGGAAGGAAGATTTACAAAAAAACATCATTGATGTAAATCACTGATATTCTTTGTGTTGTGTTGTTAAGAAAGATTACTATTACAAAAATATATTGACTAATCCAGTAATCAAACAAAACAATCCACCAATTTTAATCCATAAACCATATTTTTTAAAGAAAATATCAATCTTTTCTTTATCCTCCTCCTTTTTTCCACTAATCTTAAAAATTCTGAAACCAACTAACAACATTAGAACTCCTCCTATACAGGAAAAAACACCACCAAAAAGACTTAACATAAGATATTATTTAAAATTATTATAAATAGGGTTGATGATAACAACAGAAAGTTATTTTGAAACTGATTATTGAAAAATCTAATCAATGGATGGTGGTTTTTCTACAAAAGTAGAAAAAAATCAGAAGGGTAATAAAAGTTATGAAAATTCTAAAAATAATCTAAAACAGGGAGATTGTTTAAATAATGTTTAAATAAAATGACAAAGAAAAATCCCAACTGATTTAATATCAACCAGTTGGGATTTGTGATTGTTGTCCGACTAGGAATCGAACCTAGACTCTTCTGCTCCAGAGGCAGACGTGTTGCCAATTACACCATCGGACAATGCGGCTGCAAAATTACTACTCTTACGGCAAAAATTCAAATTTATTTGGCATTTTCTTTTGGTCGCCTGTCTCTTAGGGTAACTACACAATTAAAAACAAGGTTTTCGGCCGTCGAATCATAATCAACACTAAAGTATCCTATGCGTTCAAACTGGAACTTCCTGCCGGCTTCTGCATGGGCCACTGAAGGCTCAATATATCCGGTTGTAACCTGCAAAGAATCGGGATTCAGGTAATCCATGTAGGTTTTTCCCTCTTCGGCATTATCGGGGTTTTCAACAATAAAAAGCCTGTCGTAAACCCTGATCTCAGCTTTGACGGCATGCCTTACCGAAACCCAGTGGAGGGTCCCCTTTACTTTCCTGTTGCTCTGCGGCATCCCGCTTTTTGTTTCAGGATCATAGGTACAATGTACTTCCGTTATCAGGCCGCTATCAGGATCCTTTACAACTGATTCACATTTAATGATATAAGCAGAACGCAGCCTGACTTCCCTGCCGGGGGCAAGCCTGAAGAATTTACTTTCGGGGTCCTCCATGAAGTCTTCCTGTTCAATATATAATTCCTTTGAAAAGGGGACTTTCCGGGTTCCTGCTGCAGGGTCTTCCGGGTTATTCACAGCTTCCATTTGCTCAACAAGGTCGTCGGGATAATTGTCAAGGACAATTTTCAGAGGGTTCAGAACACCCATGACACGTAACGCTTTTTTATTCAGATCTTCCCTGATGCAAAATTCCAGGAGGTTGATATCTATCATATTATCCCTCTTGGCAACACCAATGGTATCGGCAAAGTTCCTGATGGATTCGGGAGTATAGCCTCGCCTGCGCAGGCCGCATATGGTCGGCATGCGGGGGTCATCCCATCCGCTTACATACTTATTTTGAACAAGTTCCAGAAGTTTTCTCTTGCTCATCACAGTATAGCTCAGGTTCAGGCGGGCAAATTCGATCTGGCGGGGGGCATAAATGCCGATTTCCTGTATGAGCCAGTCATAGAATGGCCTGTGGACCTCAAATTCCAGTGTGCAAATAGAGTGAGTTATCTTTTCTAATGAATCAGACTGGCCATGGGCGAAATCATACATGGGGTAGATGACCCATTTGTCGCCGGTGCGGTGATGCGAAGTATGAATGATGCGGTATATAATAGGATCCCGCATATGCATATTGGGCGATGACATGTCAATTTTTGCCCTCAGCACCCTGGCTCCGTCAGGAAATTCCCCGGCCCGCATACGGGCAAAAAGATCAAGGTTTTCCTCAACGGACCTGTTCCTGAACGGGCTTTCTTTTCCTGGGCGGGTTGGAGTGCCCCTGGTGTCGCTGATCTCCTCCGGGCTCATATCGCATACATAGGCCTTACCTTTGCGGATCAGGATCAAAGCGAACTCATACAGATGCTCAAAATAATCGGAAGCGTAAAACTCCCTGTCTTCCCAGTCAAAACCCAACCAGCGTACGTCTTCCTTAATGGAATCAACATACTCAACATCTTCTTTAACAGGGTTGGTATCGTCAAATCTCAGGTTGGTCTTGCCATTATACTTTTTACCTAATCCGAAATTAAGGCATATCGATTTTGCATGGCCGATATGAAGATAACCGTTAGGCTCCGGCGGAAAACGGGTATGGACCCTGCTTTCATTCTTTCCTGTACGAAGATCCTCCTCGATGATTTCTTCAATAAAATTCAGCGATCTTCCCGGAACTTCATTTTTCGTAGTATTGTCTTCCATCGTCTCATTGGTATTATCTCATCCACCTCTGCGAATGAGGGTGCAAAGCTACTAAAAATCAGTAAAACAGGCGAGAATTGGACGGATTTTGATAATTTAGCCGGCTTGGGAGATTGCTAATTTTTTATTCTTAAAGCTATGGGTAAGATCACTTTAGACGGAATGGAGTTCTTCGCTTATCACGGTTGTTTCAAAGAAGAACAGCTCATCGGCACAAAATTCATTGTCGATCTCAATGTAGAAACAGACACCTCTCGGGCCGAACATAGTGATCATCTGCACGATACCGTGAATTATACAGGCCTTTATCATGCCGTGAAAACTGAAATGGAACAGAAATCCCACCTGCTTGAACATGTGGCCCGCCGTATTATCATATCTGTTTGTGAGCAGTTCCCGTCGGTCACGGGAATTCACATCATTATTTCCAAACTGAACCCGCCGGTAGGAGGGAAGATGAAGCAGGTGAGCTTCACCACCGAATGGAACCGCACATAAGGATGTACCATGTACGATGTACCAATGAAAAGTTGATCGCGTGAGAAGTTATCACTGATAATCCTTTTTTTAACCTTGAATACCAAATATTTGTACATGGTACATGGTACATGGTACATTTTTTTTACCTTTGCACTCCCTAAATAACAGGGTATCGTGGCCGAGTGGTCAGGCAGAGGTCTGCAAAACCTCGTACAGCGGTTCGACTCCGCTCGATACCTCAGGTAAAAAGGCTGCTCCTGTTGAGGTTCAGCCTTTTTTATTTCTCTTTCGGATAAAACAGGTATTCGCAAATCAGGACCAGGAGGAGTGTGAAAACGCTGCTCATGACCACCCTCAGGAAGGTTGTAAAAAACTCGGTGAACCTGAATGCCTCCAGGAAAAACAGGACAAAATGATGTATCAGGATCAGGCTTAACGAATAATACAGGAACCATTTCAACCCCTGGTTTTTTAGCGAAGGGCTGTCGCCGATCAGTGAATCAGGGCCCGATGAGATCATTCTTATAACATGCGGACGGGCGTATCCCATAGCCAGGCAGGCCGAGGTATGCAAGCCAAGGGTATTGGTGAAAATATCCACTCCGGCCCCGGTTATAAATGCAAGGATAAGCAAAAACGCACCCGGGACTTCATAAGGAATAAGCAGGATGAAATAAACGTAGAGATACGGATTGCTGAACCCGCCAAGATAGATGTTGTTCAGTACAAGAACCTGCAGGGCGATGAGTACGAAAAACCTCAAAAAGTTGTTAACGATTACTCTTGACGTCGTCATTTGTCCCTGGTTTACTCGCTTTTAAACGTTGCTTTCAGATCTTCTTTTTCCTTCCTCATCAGGTCAAGCACGATCTCCACGTATCCAAGACTGTTAAAATCGGTCGAAAACAGTATGGTGCCGTAATTGAAGTTCTCGTCTGGTGCAACGGTAAACTCACTGATCGTCCCTACCAGAACTCCTTCCGGAAAAATATCTGAATTTCCGCTGGTGATGATTGTATCCCCTTTTTTCATGTCAACATGCTTTGGGATTTCCCTGATGCTGCCATACCGGTAGCTTCCGCCTGACCATTCCACGTTGACAAGCTGGTTGTTCTTTTTAAACTTTCCAGAAATCTTGCTGTCTTTGTTCAGCATCGAAATGATCCAGCTGAAATGTGGTGAAACACTCACAACCTGGCCAACAATGCGGTTTCCGATGATCACTCCCATATGGTTGCGCACTCCCTGAAGACTGCCTTTGCTGATCATCAGGAAATTGTTCCTCCGGTTGGTGGTGTTGCTTATGACTTTTGCGCTGATATACCTGTACTGCAACTGGTATATCGTATCGTTCCTGTAAAAGGAGTGTGCGTCGGACGAATAATATGCTTTTGGCAGTTGAGAATGGAGTTTGGCCAATTCCTCAACGAGAGTCTGATTCGTACTCCTGAGTGTTAAATATTCTGAGATATTCCTGAAAGTCCTGTTGATCCCTCCGGTAAATGTGCTGGTAAGATCGTAAACAGCCGTGTTCTGGAACTCGTTAAAATTGAAAAACAAGCCCAGCGATAATGCTTCCAGCACCAGGAATAATAAGATGAAGTAGTTTTTGCGGATAAAAACGAATAAGTTCCGCATACCTTATTTACTTGATAAGGAAGGTGAATTTGTCGAAGTTCTTCAGGGCAATGCCTGTACCCCGGGCAACGGCACGCAGAGGATCCTCAACAACGTGAACTTTTAATTTCGTTTTAAGATGAATGCGTTTATCAAGCCCTCTCAGCAATGCGCCGCCACCCGTCAGATAAATTCCGGTTTCGAAGATGTCGGATGCAAGTTCCGGTGGAGTCATTTCAAGAGCATTAAGAACGGCAGCTTCGATCTTTGCCACGGATTTATCGAGGGCATGAGCTATCTCGGCATAGTTTACAATGACTTCCTTGGGAATGCCCGTGAGAAGGTCCCGGCCGTGAACTGCATAGTCGGGAGGGGGATTGTCAATATCGACCAGCGCAGCGCCTACTTCGATTTTAATCCTTTCGGCAGTACGTTCCCCAACATTGATATTATGTTGCTTACGCATGTATTCTTCAATATCGGAATTGAATTCATCCCCTGCAATCCTGATGGACTTACTGTTTACGATGCCACCTAAAGCAATAACAGCAATCTCGCTGGTGCCTCCCCCGATATCGATCACCATGTTGCCGATAGGCTCAAGGACGTCAATGCCGATACCGATAGCGGCAGCCATGGGTTCGTGGATAAGCCTCACTTCTTTAGCTCCTGCCTGTTCCGCAGAATCCTTTACAGCCCTTTCCTCTACTTCCGTGATCCCCGAAGGAATACAGATTACCATCTTCATCGCCGGGGGAAACCAGGATTTTCCAATCTCAATCATCTTGATCATCTCCCTGATCATATGTTCGGCAGCCTGGAAATCTGCAATAACTCCACCCCTGAGGGGTCGTATGGTTTTTATGTTTTCATGGGTTTTCCCATGCATCATCTGCGCTTTTTTCCCAACAGCGATTATCCTTCCCGAACTTCTTTCAATTGCAACAATTGATGGTTCATCAACCACCACTTTGTCGTTATAAATTATAACCGTATTGGCTGTACCGAGATCAATAGCAATTTCCTTAGTGAATAATCCCATTTTGTATTAATGTTTAAAGTGGCGTATACCTGTAAATACCATAGCCATGTCATGTTCATCGCAGAACTTTACCGTATCGGCATCGCGTATCGACCCCCCCGGCTGTATTACTGCAGTGATCCCTGCTTCATGAGCAATCTCCACCGAATCGGCAAAGGGAAAGAATGCATCAGAAGCCATCACAGAACCTCTCGGGTCGAACCCGAAATTTTTTGCCTTTAAAATGGCTTGTTTCATTGCATCCACCCTTGATGTCTGCCCCATTCCGCAACCGATAAGCTGTTTATTCTTTGAGATAACTATAGTGTTTGATTTCAGGTGCTTAACTATTTTATTGGCAAAAAACAGTTCCGGGATCTCTGATTCAGATGGTCTCTTTTTAGTGACATACTGAAAATCAGCTTCTGTCTCAGTTTTAAGGTCTCTGTCCTGTTCAAGTACTCCGTTCAGGACCGATTTAAACTGCCTGGAACTGAATAACAACGGATTTTGTTGCAAAATTATTCTATTTTTCTTTGATTTAAGGAGATCTAATGCTTTCTTTTCATATTCAGGCGCCAGCAGGATCTCAAAAAAAAGTTTGTTCAGCTCCTCAGCCGTTTCTAAATCAACCGGCCTGTTGGCGATCACAATGCCTCCATAGGCCGAAAGGTTATCACATGCCAGGGCGTCTACATAAGCCTGCTTCAGAGTTTCCCTCACGGCCACACCGCATGGATTGGTATGCTTGATGATGGCAACGGCCGGCTCTGAAAATTCCGCCATAAGGTTGATTGCGGCATCAATATCGACAAGGTTATTGTACGAAAGCTCTTTCCCGTGAAGCTGCAGGAAATTTTCTGCCAGCGAACCATAAAACGAGGCCTTCTGATGGGGATTTTCACCATACCTCATCGTGCTGGAGAATACCTGGCTTTGTTTGAAAGCGGGAATCTTTTCCCTGTGGTTGAAATAATTGAATATCTGGGTGTCATAATGTGAGGAAACATTGAATGCCTGGGCAGCAAAATATCTTCTCTCTTCGGCGTTTGAAAAACCGTTCTTTTCTTCCAGCAGTTTCATCAATGGAGCGTAAAAATCGGCCGAAGGTATAACCACCACATGCCGGTAATTCTTTGCAGCAGCACGGATCAGCGAAATACCCCCAATGTCTATCTTTTCAATGATCTCTTCTTCATTATCAGTACATGCAACAGTCTTTTCAAAAGGATAAAGGTCAACGATCACCAGGTCTATCGAAGGAATGTCGTGTTGTTCAACCTCCCTTACATCCGAAAGCTGGTCCCTCCTCCAAAGTATGCCGCCGAATACTTTCGGGTGAAGGGTTTTCACTCGCCCCCCGAGGATAGAAGGATAGGAGGTTACCTCTTCCACCGACGTTGCCGCAATACCTTTGCTGAGTAAGAAATCGTAAGTGCCACCGGTGGAATAAATATGTACATTATGAGCCGCCAGGTTCCTGGCTATTTCTTCAATCCCGTCTTTTGAAAAGACCGAGATCAGCGCTGATGTAATTTTTATTTGATCGATCATAGTGGATATTGTAACTCGGAACTGTTTTTATCGTCTAAAATCTGTAGCTCAATTTCCTGCAATGTTAATGAATATCGGGGAATTTTACAAGATACAGAGCTTAGTATTTAAGGAATTACGTAACTTTATCGGCTGTGAAACGATTTCAGGCTTATCTTATTTTTTTAAGGCTTTTTAGAGAAAGCTATCTTTTTGCCATCCAGGCTATTGTTGTAAATAAAGTAAGGACCATCCTTTCCCTGCTTGGAATTACCATCGGTATTTTCTGTGTCATTTCAGTCTTTACTGTTTTCGACTCCATGGAAGCTGCCATCAGGAAAAGCATAGCTTCCCTGGGAAGCAATGTTCTCTACGTACAAAAATGGCCCTGGTCAATGGGCAGCGATTATCCCTGGTGGAAGTACTACCAGAGGCCTGAAGCAACCCTTGAAGACCAGAAGGAGATCGAGAAGCGCAGCAGCCTTACCGAATATTCTGCATTCTTCGCACAGGTCAATAAAACGGTTAAATACCGCAGCAATTATGTTGAAAATGTAGGGATCATGGGTGTTTCCAGTGATTTTGACAAAGTGTGGAAATTTGAGATCGGCAGCGGAAGGTATTTCTCTATAAACGAATCGGCTACAGGCAGGCCCATCGCACTTATTGGTGCGGACCTGGCTTCGGGACTGTTTCCGAACCAGGAAGCCATAGGGCAAAAGATAAAGATTTTCGGAAGGAATATTGAGGTCATAGGGGTAATGAAAAAGGAAGGGGAGGATTTTTTCGGTAACAGCAACGATAAAGTGATTTACATTCCTGTAAATTATTTCAAGACCCTGGTCAACCTCAAAGACATGGGAACTACTATCGCGGTGAAAGCCAAGCCCCTGGTCTCAAATGCAGAGCTTAAAGATGAGCTGACAGGAATAATGCGTTCTATCAGAAAAATAAAACCTTCGGCCGAAGATAATTTCGCTATCAACGAAACGGATATTATTGCAAAAGCTTTTGACGGAGTTTTCAGCGTCATAGCAATGGTTGGCTGGATTATCGGAGGGTTCTCCCTTCTTGTCGGCGGGTTCGGGATCGCCAATATCATGTTCGTGTCGGTCAAAGAAAGAACCAACATTATCGGCATACAAAAAGCCCTGGGGGCAAAGAACTATTTTATCCTGCTCCAGTTCCTGTTTGAAGCAATTTTCCTTTCAATCATTGGTGGCATTGTGGGATTACTTATCATCCTCATAATGACCCTCATCATCTCCTATACCACCAGCTTTCACCTGATACTTACCCAGGGGAATATATTGCTGGGCTTAGGCGTTTCGGGAATGATCGGCCTTATCTCGGGATTCATCCCTGCTTTTACCGCATCAAGGCTCGATCCTGTCGAAGCCATGCGCACAAGTATGTGAGACTCTCAGAAAGGCCAGAACTGGTTGTCGTTCCAGATCTTTTCCTTCAGTTCATTATCAATATCATTGAGCACCTTCAGGTGACCTTTTTCCCAATCGGCAAGCCATTGGTATAATGCCTTTTCATTGGGATCTTCTGTCAGTCCGGCCTGCTTTGAATAAACTTCAATTGCCCTCTTCTCAAAGTCAACAGCCGCTGAAATGGCAGCAGCTTCAAACCCAGCAGAAGAGATCTTCTTCTTCATCTCCTCGCTTAAAAT
>JBAXBP010000035.1:0-25401 GCA_037141915.1 Bacteroidota bacterium
GGTGGCAGTGATCGTAAGTGTTTTACCGTTAGGAAGGCTTATTACCGCTTTGTTGACGCAGGGGCTGCCGGTATTGTATACGTCGGTACCGGGGCATACAGGGTAGAAGCCCAGCGCGCTGAAAATATACCACGCGCTCATCTGCCCGCAGTCGTCGTTGCCGCAAAGTCCGTCGGGCGTATTGCGGTACATGGTGCTGATGATCCTGTGGATCATCTCCTGGGTTTTCCATGGCTGGGAGGTCCAGTTGTAAAGGTAGGGGATATGATGGCTGGGTTCGTTGCCGTGAACATAATTGCCGATCAGCCCTTCACGCGTCACATCTTCGGTTTCAGCAAAATACTTATCGTCGAGATGCATGGTGAACAATGAATCAAGCCGTCGTGTAAACGCTTTTTCCCCGCCCATCAGCGCAATCAGCCCCGGCACATCCTGGGGAACATGAAACGAATAATTCCATGAATTCCCTTCAATGAATCCCTGGTTGCTCGTGCTCAGCGGGTCAAAAGGGATTTTGAATATACCATCGATCTTTTTTGGCCGCATAAACCCGGTATGGTAATCGAATACATTCTTATAATTTGCTGATCGTTTTAAATACTTCGCAGTTTCGGAACCCGCAAACATCTGCAGAAGAGGTCCGGAAGCCGAATCATCAGAAACAGCTTCGGCCAGCCTGGCGATCGCATAATCGTCGTAAGCATATTCGAGGGTCACCGAAGCCGAACTTGCATCATGGTCATAAGGCACGTAGTTAAACTTCATATAATCGGTAATTCCTTCATAATATTTGTTTGTGGATGTGGTGAGACAAGCACGCAAAGCCTTTTCCGGGTCAAAGGACCTTATGCCTTTCACCCATGCATCGGCTATTACAGAAACACTGTGGTAGCCGCTCATGCACCAGTCTTCGTTCCCGTGAAAGGCCCAAACCGGAAGCATTTTCTCGGCGCTCTGGTCGAAATGCGCCAGCATGGAATTTACCATATCGCCGCTGCGTTTGGGATATAGCCAGGTATAGAGAGGATGCAGGGCGCGATAAGTGTCCCATAACGAAAAAATGGTGTAGTTTGTAAAGCCTTTGGCTGTATGGATCTGCTGGTCCAGTCCGCGGTACCTTCCGTCAACATCCTCGTAGATCACAGGATTCATAAGCACATGATAAAATGCCGTATAGAAATTGATTTTGCGGTCTTCATCTGCGTCTATCCTGATCTTTGAAAGCTCCTGCTCCCAGTTCTCTCTGGCTTCTTTTCTTGTTTTGTCAAAGTCCCAGTGGGGAATCTCTGCAACAAGGTTTGCAAGTGCGCCTTCCATGCTTACTGCCGATAGTCCTATCTTTAGTTTCACCTGTTCCCCATTATTGGTGCTGAACCCGAACCAGACCCTGATCTTTTTTCCCGCCATTTCCGGAAAGCCACGGTACTGGCTGAATCTGCGCCAAAAGCCACGGTAGACCGATTTATCGCCGCTCCTCCATCCGTAGTCATTAAAAGGCTTTGAAAATGCAAGTGCGAAATACATGTACCGGGTCCTTCCCCAGCCGCTGGTGATGCGGTAACCGGTGATGAGAGTGTCGTTCACCACACGGATATAAGCCCAGAGGACCTTGCCGTCGTAGTTATAGATGCCGTGCATCATGTCGAGGATGATGCGGGCTGAGTCAGCCTGCGGAAAGGTGTAGCGGTGAAATCCGCAGCGGGTGGTGGCGGTGAGTTCGGCTTTAATGGAATCATCGTCAAGGCGGACTGTATAGTACCCGGGTTCGGCTTTTTCGGTTTCATGCCTGAAAGCCGAGCGGTAGCCTTTTTCGGGATGATCTGCAGTTCCGGGGTCAAGCATAAGGCGACCTGTTTCGGGCATGATGAGGAAATCGCCCAGGTCGGAATGCCCGGTACCATTGAAATGAGTGTGGCTGAAACCTACGATAGTCCTGTCGTCGTATTGGTAGCCGGCACAGTACCGGTATACCGGCGGGTTATATTTCCCGTCCTTGTCATACGGGATGGTATCCGTGTCGGGGCTTAACTGTACAAACCCGAAAGGCACACAGGCCCCGGGAAATGTATGCCCCATCTCTTTTGTGCCGATAAGGGGGTTGACATAGCGGGTGAGGGGTTGGGAGAAGGTGGGGAGGGAGAGGATAAGAAAAGCGAAAAGCGAAAGGCGAAAAAGCGTTGGGCGAAGCCCAAATGAGCACACAAATGAAATAAGCAATTGGTGCGAATAAAGGCGAAAAGCGAAAAAGCGAAAAGCGAAAAGTGAAAAGCGAAATTTTAAAGAAGAAGCTGGGGGCTTTTTATTGAGCATGGATGATTTTTTCATTCCTGGGGAAATTTTACGTTTAACCGGACTGCAATGTACTGACAAATTTTTGAACGAAATTCAGGAATCCCTGATGTTTTCATGTGCTGATTTTTGTTTAAATCTTTGGCATGCGGGAGCTTGCATTCCTGCCTTGTTTTTGTTATATTTGTATGTTTTATATAAATCAGGACATAGTAAAATCAAATCCCCGGGTTTTATGAAAAAAATAGTCCTCTTTACAGCCGGCCTGATTATGGCAATCTCAGCCTTTTCACAACAATGCCTGCATGAGGGTATAGGGTTGTATACCCAGGAGCAGGTTGACAGGTTTCAGGCAACATACCCGAATTGCAAGGAGATACTGGGGGATGTGGTCATAAGCGGGGATGATATCATGTATCTCGAAGGGCTTAACGGTTTCCTGTCACTGGCTTCCATTGGGGGGCTCATACAGATAGATTATAACGATGTTCTCAGGAATATAACTGCCCTCGGCACTCTCAAAACAATACAAGGAGCCGTATACATCAATTCCAATTCCAGGCTGATGAAGTTATTCGGGCTCGACAGCATTAACGCCGGGGGCATTAGAGGGCTTACTATTACGAACAATAACTCCCTCTCTTCCTGCGATGTTTTAAGCATATGCAGGTACCTTGACATTCCTTACCGTTACATACGAATTAATAACAACGCAAGTGGCTGTAACAGCGAAGCTGAAGTGAAAGCCGGCTGTGACACCCTGTCGGTAGAAAATCCTGCGGGCATTGAAACCGTATTCTTTCATCCCAACCCTGCAAATGGCAGTATAATTTTTGAAATTCCAGGAACTTCACTCAATACCCGCCTGGTCATTCTGAACCTTAACGGGGAGGAAGTTTTGACCCGGGTTGTATCGGCTCCACAAGACCACGTCGATATCAGTTCCCTGCCCCCCGGGGTGTATTGTGTTAAGCTCCTAAACGAGGGAAGCGTCGCTGTAAGCAAGCTTGTTAAAAAATCTGAATAATTATTCTGCGGCCAGCTTCATCTACCTGAACAATAGACCCAGGTAAAACAGAGGGCTGGCCAGTTTTTTTCTTATCTCTTCGTCGGTATTCATTGAAACCAGCAGGTTATGCAGGCTCTTGCTTCGGGATGCGCGTTTCACAACGAAGTTGATGAGAGTTGCGGAATAAGCAAGGCGGCGGACTATGTTGGCATACCCGAAATCGGTAAGTATCCTGTTCTTTATCCTTTGGTCGTAACGGCTGAGAAAGTCAGCGTCAAACCTGTTTTGTTCAAAGGCTGACCTTACAATATCTGCAGCCACTTCCCCGCTGGCCATGGCATTGCCAATTCCCTCGCCCAGGAAAGGGTCCACAAGGGATGCAGCGTCTCCAAGCATAAGGAAATTATCGCCCGAAAGGATCTCAGGCTGCATATGCATGGGCAGTGAATGCGCCCCGAGGGGGCTGACCATCCTTGCATTTTTAAACCTGGAGGATATCTCAGGGTGATTCTTCACGATTTCGTCCAGTACCTTCGAAAGGTTTATCTTTCGGGCTGTGACTGTCGACTGCATCATGCCAAGCCCAACATTGAACCGGTTGCCCGGCATTGAAAAGATCCAGAAATAGCAGGGCAGTAATTCCTTCAGGAAAAAAAGTTCAGCAAAATTTTGTTCATCCCCGGGGGTGACATTTTCATAATAAGCGCGCAAGCCAAGGCAGATGTGCTTTTTGTTTTCTTTGTAAGCTGTGAGGGAGCGGCGCACCACCGAATGTACCCCGTCGGCGCCAAGGATCATTCTTGCAGTGTATGTTTCATTTGCCGCTTCAGCAGTGACAGTCCCGTTTTCAATGTAAACCTTCTTTATGGCAGTGTTTTCATGTATGCTGATATTCCTGTACCTGCGGCAATGCCTTATAAGGAAATTATCGAAATCATACCTTCGGCAAAGGTATCCCGGGGCATGCTCAGGGATGCCTGAAATCTCCCTGCCTTTTTCTTCCGGCCCGGATGCGAGGTAAGGCAGATCCACATAACTCATATCAGGCGAATAAAAACGTATGCCCATTGCCGGTAGTTTGTCAACACTCTCGATAAAATCACTGAAGATCCCATCGGGCATGCGTTTCAGTATGCTTGTTACCTTACCCGAAAGGGCGTCCCCGCATATCTTCTCACGCGGAAACACATCCTTTTCGAGCATCGCGATACTGAGACCTGAACCCGCGAGCTTAAGTGCTGCTGTAAGTCCTGCCGGCCCTGCTCCTGCAATAATGACATCAAACGTTTTCATAAAACAATCAAAAGGCGAAATGGCGAAAGGCGAAAGTTCAATGAAGCTTTTATTTCGCTTTTCACTTTTTGCTTTTCGCTATTTTCTAAATTTGCCAAAACTACGAAAATATGCGTCAGGCTGAACGATATGAAATGCTGATCACTTATTTCCTGGAGCACAGGCCGGAGGCAGAAACAGAACTCGCTTATACCGATCCATATGAACTTGCTGTTGCAGTAATACTTTCAGCCCAATGTACTGATAAAAGGGTGAACCTGATCACGCCTGCTTTCTTTAAACAGTATCCGACAGCAGCAAGTCTTGCAACGGCAAAGCATGAGGAGGTGTTCGGGCTGATCAAAAGCTGTTCCTACCCCAATAACAAAACCAAGAACATTATCGGTATGGCCCAGGGGCTGATCAGGGATTTCGGGGGTGTTATGCCATCCGATGTGGATGAGCTGCAGAAGCTGCCCGGCATAGGCCGGAAAAGTGCGAATGTACTGGCTGCCGTAATATTCAACAAACCAGCCATGGCGGTCGATACCCATGTTCACAGGGTGTCGGCAAGAATAGGGCTAACCCTGAATGCAAAAAATCCATACCAAACCGAGATGCAGCTGATTAAAAATATTCCCGAAGATCTCATTCCGATCGCGCACCACTGGCTGATCCTGCACGGAAGGTATGTTTGCGTTGCACGAAAACCGAAATGCGGGGAATGCGGGCTGACAGGGATATGCAGTTACTACCTTAAGGAAGCAATAAAAAGCGAAAAGCGTTCGCCGAAGGCGTAATGAGCACGCAATTGAAATAAGCAATTGGTGCGAATAAATCGCGAAATTTTGTAGATTGTACATTGTACATTATAATCAGTCTTTTACACATCTGACTGGAAAGGCATTCTCCCTGAGTGACGGGTAGAACGAGACACTGTAATTGTAGGTATTCATCCCCCTTGCAACGGCGCGGTAAGGCCCGTTTGTCGTGGCTGTCCAGAACATGGTTACCAACGGGGAGCCCGAAGTAAATGCCCAGCTGTAGTTCAGGTAAAAGACCCCTTCTGCCAGGGCATGAAAACCGAAGGTGGGTATGGAGTCTTTAAGAAACCCTCCGGCAATTCCTTCCCCGGGAATTTCAGAGGCGACTGCATTGATAAGGTCCTGCCATTCCGACTGTGAAGGAACATGCCACTCAGGCGGGCAGAGGCCCTGTATCTTCTGGCCCGGGCCGGGAACCTGGTATTGCATCAGTTCTTCCCATTGGTAGAGTCCCCCGTAACTGCTGCAGTTGGCATCGGTTGGCAAACAGTATTTTTCGGGAATACAGTTGTCACTCTGAGGCTGGGATGAGAAACTCATTCTGGTGCCATAATTGAGGTTGGTCAGCATCCAGCAATAAGTTCCAAGTTTATTGGCTTTGTAGGTCCGGCTATCCCTGGGGTCTGTAATATTTTGCGGACAAATTGCAGGCGAGCTGCCTGAAATTACTGATAATGGTGCAGTTGATGATGTGTTGGTGCAAGTATTGTAGCTCGTAAAGGAATAGGTGATCTGATGGTTTCCTGGAGTGAGCCCCGCAGGGTCCAGCAATGCGCCCGGAACTATGATCCCGTCGATATAATATTGTCCGCCCGGAGGCACCCCTCCTTTTAAAACAAAGGTCCTGGAAGTAGTGGTTGTTGCAGGATCGTTGCAGGCGGTTAAGTTAACATATGGTGAGGGCAGTACAGTAATCACGGCGATTCCTGTTTGCAGTTGGGAACAGGCAGTTGAATTTCCATCCTGGACTCCAACCAGGTTCCATGTAAAAACTCCTGGTGTGCTTATAGTCGCCGGGACTGAAACGCTGTTCCCCGTCGTTGTGGTTACTGACTGGTTTGTGCCCCCGTTGATATTGTACGTAAAAGTGTAAGGTGCAATTGCTGCTCCTCCTGTAAAAGTGATCACTGGTGGGGTTGAATTCTGACATACGGTTGTTGTTCCTGAAATTGCAGCAGTAGGCAGGGGATTTACCGTTACAGTTGCGTTTCCTGGCTGTACCTGTGAGCATCCTGAGCCTAAATCCTGAATGCTTACCAGGGTATATGTGAATATCCCGCTTGTGTTTGTCGGAACATCCAGTGTGATACTGTTCCCCGAAACTGTACTGATTGTCTGATCTGGTCCGCCGTTCATTTTATATGTGAACATCCACGGCCCGGCCGAAGAACCGGCAATAAAGGTGATTTTTGGAGATGGAGCGCCCTGGCAAACGCTTGCAGTCCCTGCAATAACTGCCGTTGGCAATGGATTCACTGTAATGTTTGCACTTCCTGTCTGAATTTGAGAACAGGCTGTTGAACTGCCATCCTGTACGCTAAGAAGGTTATAAATAAAAGTCCCTGCAATCGTCGTGGGCACTTGAAGCATAACACTGTTCCCCGTGGTCGTGCTTACAACCTGGCTTGTCCCTCCGTTGATGTTATAGGTAAAGGTATAGGGAGGTGATGAAGATCCGCCGGTAAAAGTTACAGGTGGTGGCGCGGCATTCAAACAAACACCTGTACTTCCTGAAATGCCGGCCGTTGGAAGAGGATTTAGCGCAACTGTTGCACTTCCTGAAACTGATCCTCCCCAGGGACAAGGAAGGGAGTTGACAGATACCATTGTATAAGTCCCGGGGATGCTTGTGCTGATCTGGTAAGGAAGAGGGCCGCTGTAATTACTGACCGGGGTTTGGTTTATACCGTTTATGGCATAGATAAAGGTATATGGACCAACAGAACCGCTGATGTTGACGTTAACCGTGGCAAGGCTGGTCCCGTCGTTGCAGATGGTACCCCCTCCGCTGATCACTGCCAGCGGACAAATCCCGGGAGGGGCCGTAAGCTGCTGCGTCAGCGTGCAGGCAGAACTGTCGGAAAAAGCTGCCGTAATGGAATGTGTTAATCCATCACAGGGGATATTCGTGAGGTTATAAGCCTTCGGACTTATAAAAGGTGGATTGAATGTTTGCACAACAGGAGGGACTGCGGTATTGTCGGTGACAGTCAGGGTGCCGGTTGAGGGGGGATTGGTGAAATCAACGCTTCCGGAAATTGAAAAATTATTGGTGGTTGGATTACAGGCTGAAGCTGTTGCAGTAAGTGCTACCACCGAACAGAGAAATACGGGATTGCAATTTGTCTGTCCGTTGCCCCCTGTTTGCGAAAAAGTGACCACTCCCTGCTGCATGCTGAAATTTGTCATCAGCAATATATAGATCTGGCCAACCTGAGCGTTCAGTATATGGCAGATTTCAACGGATGAAGGCGAAAAACTGCAGTCAACAACATTCGAGGCTGTAAGACCTGTGGCACAGCCGTCGGAAACGCTGGTAAATGGTCCCCAGCAAACGAAATCAACATCCAGCAACTGGTTGTTCAGCGGAGGCGGTTTGGTTTGGGTAATGGTGATAATGATGTTTCCGGCTACTCCAACCTGCATGTAATACCAGGCAGGGCCTGTTGTCAGCCCGATACAACCGTAATACGGATAACCTCCGACCGGAAAGGGAGCGGTTCCCGTATTGCCTGATGGAAAGGAATAGGTTGTCCCTGTGCAGAAAATATTTGCACTCTCACAGGGAATAATAGTAAGGGGGCTATGGGGATCGTAATGAGCTATTTTATTGCCAATCAGGGTGTCGCCGCTGTTTAAAGTCAGATTTGTCGATTCACGATTTCCTGAATTGCAAAATGATCCGGTTGCAGAAAAGCACAAGATCAGTAAGGTGGAAAAAAAAATAATCCTGGGAAGCAAAGTATATTAATATAATTGAACAAATGTACAAAAACCCTAACATCCTGACCCATATGAATGGAGAGGGATTTTTATGAAAGGTTGCCCGTAAAACCTGTTAATCCATGCAAAATATCCTCCGGGTTCTGTGGTTAATTTCTGTAAGATGATTGTTAAGCCGGCTTAAAGATCCCGTAAGAGCCGAAGACGCTTCATCTTTTGTTGAAAACTAAATCTTATTCCGTCGGAAAATCAGGCGGGGTTTTAATAATTTTGAATAAAAATTTGAAGTTATGGCAGCTCTAAAATCCGGCGACAAGGCTCCTGATTTCCAGGTCACTGATCAGGATGGTAAACAGGTCAGCCTTAAAGATTTCAGGGGGAACAAGCTGATCCTGTATTTTTATCCGAAAGACGACACCCCGGGTTGTACGGCCGAAGCCTGTAATCTTAAAGATAACTACCTGGAATTGAAGAAAAAAGGCTTTGAAGTGTTAGGTGTCAGCGCCGACTCGGAAGCAGCTCATAAAAAATTTATTGCAAAATACGTATTACCTTTTGCCCTTATCCCGGATAAAGAGAGAACCATTTTAAAGGCATATGGTGCATGGGGAATGAAAAAACTCTATGGTAAGGAATATGAAGGTATCATCCGGACTACGTATGTGATCGATGAGAAAGGGGTGATAGCAAAAGTTTTTACCAAAGTTGATACAAAGAACCACTCGCAGCAGATCCTGGAAGAGATGGGTCACTAAAAACAAGGAGGAAAAATGTCACAGGAAGTGAACAAAGAAAAAGTTAAAGCTCTTCAGCTTACATTGGACAAGCTGGAAAAGGCTTACGGAAAAGGAACCATCATGCGTCTTGGCGAAAATGCCATTGAAGCTGTGGAGGTGATTTCAACCGGATCAATCAGTCTGGATATTGCGCTTGGCGTGGGCGGTTTGCCCAAAGGCAGGGTGATCGAGATCTATGGCCCTGAATCATCAGGAAAAACAACACTGGCGCTACATGCTATTGCGGAAGCCCAGAAAATGGGAGGCATTGCAGCCTTTATCGATGCGGAGCATGCTTTTGACCGTTTCTATGCCCAGAAACTTGGGGTGGATGTGGAGAACCTGCTGGTATCCCAGCCCGACAACGGGGAACAGGCTCTCGAGATCACCGAAAACCTGATTCGTTCAGGTGCGATCGATATCATCGTTATCGATTCGGTGGCGGCTCTGACACCCAAAAGCGAGATAGAAGGGGAGATGGGTGATTCAAAAATGGGCCTCCAGGCACGCCTGATGTCCCAGGCCCTGAGAAAGCTCACATCGACCATCAGCAAGACACAGACCTGCTGTATCTTCATCAACCAGCTTCGTGAAAAGATAGGTGTCATGTTCGGCAACCCGGAGACGACCACAGGCGGAAACGCGCTGAAATTCTATGCTTCCGTGCGGCTCGACATCCGCAAGATAACCCAGTTAAAAGATGGGGAGGAAGCAATTGGTAACAGGGTGAGGGTAAAAGTTGTCAAGAATAAAGTTGCCCCGCCATTTAGAAAAGCCGAGTTCGACATCATCTTTGGCGAAGGTATTTCAAAGTGTTACGAGATACTTGACCTTGCAGTTGAAAATAACCTGATCAAGAAAAGCGGTTCATGGTTCAGCTACGGGGATACAAAGCTCGGGCAGGGAAGGGATGCAGTGAAAAAGCTTATCCAGGATAATCCTGAACTCATGGAAGAACTGGAAAGAAAGATCAAAGAACTTCTCAAAGTCCAGAAATAGCATGAGAATTACAAGCTTTTGGGCCGTTTGCCTGTTAATGGTCATCAGCCTTGCATGCCACAGGGGGAATGATAAGCACGGCAAGGTGAGCCGGGAAGATTCCCTGAGGTATGCTCTCGGGGACCTGAATAAACAGTTGTCATCGAACGACAAGGATCCTGCCCTTTACCAGCAGCGGGCTAAGATTTATATTTCATTAAAGGAGATAAACCAGGCCCTGAATGATATCAACAAGGCCCTGCAGATACAGCCGAAAAATGCCGAGTACTATATCACCCTTTCGGATATTTACCTTCTGATGGGCCAGCCCCAGAATTGCGAGGAATCACTTCTGAAGGCTGTTTCGGTGGATCCGAAAAACCTGACTGCGAATACTAAACTGGCTGACCTCTACCTTATCGTTAAGGATTATAAGAAAGTCGACCAGTATGTGAAAGCGGTGCTGGAACTTGATAAAACCAATTCCAAAGTAAGGTTTACACGTGCAATGGCATTGCTGGAGACCGGCGATTCGGCTCATGCAGTAGGCGACCTGATGGATGCCGTGAGATTCAACCCTCAGTATTATGATGCCTATATGCTGCTTGGCGAACTTTTTGCCACAAGGCACGATCAGCTTTCTGCCGGGTATTTCAACAATGCACTCAGAATTCGGCCCAACAGTAAAGAGGCCTTGTACAATCTCGGGATGTTTTACCAGGAAAGCGGTCAGTATTCAAAGGCAATCGGGACCTATGAGGTGCTGGCCCGTATTGATACCACTTTCAGGGATGCCCTTTATAATATAGGGTATATCAACCTGGTTTACCTGCAGGATTACAGCAAGGCAGTGGAGTATTTCACTAAAGCCATAGCAAAGGACCCCGGCTACGCCGAATCCTGGTACAACAGAGGGCTCAGTTATGAGCAGCTAAAAGATTATCAAAAAGCAAATGATGATTACCAGAAGTCGCTTAAGCTCAAAGTTAACTACGGCAAAGCAATTGAAGGCCTTAACAGGCTGGATAAAGCAATGAAGAAGTAATATCGGCATTTCCAGCTGAATACTCCTCCGCGTCTGGAATTATTTTGCGGCCATTTCGGCTCTTAGCCCTTTAAGCTCTTCCATGAGCTTGTCGCTGGCAGCTACAAGATCTTGGAAGACACCGGTTAAGCCATTCTTTTCCTGGTTCTTGGCCATCTCATCCAGTTTGCGCGAGAGTTCACTGCATTCAGGATCCTGAAAGTTGGCAATAACGCCTTTAAGGCTATGGGCATTGAATTTAAGCTGGACGAAATCAAGGTCCTCTATATTTTTCCTCAACTTCTCCATCCTGTCGGGATATTCTTCGAAGAAAATATCTATGATCTCGATGATCGTTTCCTTGTCGAAATACTGGAAGTTCTGGTTAAGCTTCTGCCGGTCTATCATAATGCCTCCTTTGTTGCAAATATAAAATTAATTTGTCAAGAAAAATTATTGGTATAATGATACCACCGATGGGGCCGAAGGGTTATAATCTTTCATGTGAAGGTCAGGTGCATTTGAAAAGCTGGTTTGAAGCCAGGGCACGCCCGCCTCAGGTGTGGGATAAACATAAACGCTGAACAGGAATGTTGGAAAGATAAGGCTTTCATTTCTTATCATGAAACCGACACCCAGTTCAGTATAGAACCTGGTCTTAAAGAGATTTGCATACCCGTCGCTTTTAAAACCTCCTGCAAATATGCCTGTCAAGGCAAACCTGAAGCCATAAAAATACCAGGGGGTGAACATTACGGTGGAAAAATACATTGAAATGGAGTTAACCCCTTTGAAAACAGTATCGGTGCTGTATTTGTTGATGTGAATATCCTGGTCTATGTAGGTGAAATCCTGGTTGTTGCTGCGGCGAAGGAATCCCTGCCTGAATGTCGACAGAATATAGGTCCTGAATTTATACCGTTTGTCGGGCGTAAAGTAGAGGTAGCTCATATAGTTAAGCCTTGCTATAAACACCCCGTCTTCGATGGTCCTGTGGTTGTAATACCATCCCAGGTCGATACGGCCCTGGAGATAACCGAACTTTTTTATAAAATTACCCTGGGAATAGGTGATACCCGAGTAAAGGCGGGTGTAAAAATTCGTGAACTGAGGGCCGAATGTCAGCTGGATAAGCCTTCCATACGGAATGTTCTCGGTTTTACCGAAGTTCAGGAAATAATCGATAAGGTAGTAGTTGTTCCTTGAAAACGCAACACTTCCCAGTACCTGGGTCATATCATAATACCCCTTGTTGGTATCAACGGTGATGCCCGGCCTTTGGAGGAATGTGCCGGTCTGGAAGGACGCCGAGGCTATAAAACGGGTAGGGATCTTATATTCAGCTATCTGGTAAGAGCGGCCGAACCATAAATATCCTGAACTCGATTTGCTGTATTTCCACCAGTCGTCATGAATATCATAAACCAGTTTATTATACTGGTATGAGATCCCTCCTGCATATTTCGTACGGTTGGTCACAAAAGGGCGGTCGACCCACACGCCAATATTGACCTGGTGCATGTCGTCCTGGTGATAACTCAGGGTTAAATCGGTGAAAGTCCCCAAAATATTGGTATAAGTATAAGAGAATCCGTCGAACCTGGCGAATGGCGCCCTGTACCTGGCAAAAGAAAAATCAAGTGACAGCCGGTCGCCCAGCCCGACGAAGTTGGCATCGAATAACCTGAAACCCATTTTCATGGTGGTAAGCACAGGAATAACTGCGCCAATGGACCACACATCCTTTGTCACGACCAGCACATCCACCGAATCATCGCTTTCGGTTGGGATAACGGTTACACGCGCATCGTCAATATAACTCAGCTCCTTTAATATACGCTCCTGGTCGGCCATCACATAAGGGTCAAGCGCCTGCCCCTGCCTGATAAGCGCCATCTTCTTGATAACGAAGGGAGCTGACTGAATGTGGACCACATTCAGGAACTTACCAAACCCGGTGGTTGGCTGCCTGGCTGTATCGACTACTGTAGGTCCGAAAGGGTCAAGCGATACTACGCGAATCTTTCGGATTATCTTGCCTTCGTATTGTTTATACGCATTTTCACTGGCCATAGCCTGTACAGTATCGGGAAGAGTACTGATCTGTGGCGCCACAAATGCCAAACTGTAGAGCATTTTAGTGAATTTATGACGCTGAAAACGCTGGTAGACGCTATCGTAAAAATTCTTTGTCTTCTTTACATAATTTTTTCCGTTCATGATGCTGTCCTCGCTGGGAGCAAGCATTGACTTGGGTTTTTCGGGAACCTGTGCACTCAGGGGGTCACGGATTAAACAGCAAAGGCCGAGAAGCAGAATAAAACAGACCGTTGCATGCCTTCCCCCGCTTTTCATAACGACACAAGGAAGATTACTGTAAATTGAGCGAAGTGATAATGCCTTGCAGCTTATCGTTCAGTTTTTTCCCGGTTGCAGCAAAGTCAGGTTTGCCGGCAAGGTTCTCACGAACCCCGAAATAGAATTTGATCTTGGGTTCTGTACCGGAAGGCCGTACGCTGATCACGCTGCCATCTTCTGTAAAAAACTGCAGCACGTCGGACTTCGGAAGATTTATGGGCTCGGTTGTCCCTCGCAGAAGGTCCTTCTCGGCCAGGCTGTTATAATCCTTGATCCGGATCACCTTGCTGCCGTTGATTTCGACGGGAGGACTGAGGCGGTAATCCACCATCATCTGCTTTATCTCCTGAGCTCCGGCCTGGCCTTTGCGGGTTACCGAAAGGAGGGACTCCTTGTAAAAGCCGAACTTCAAATAAATCTCTATCAGCAACTCATACAGCGAAAGTCCGTGTGAGGTAGTCCAGGCCAGGGTTTCCGCAATCAGAGCGCAGGCCCCGACTGCATCTTTATCGCGCACGAAATCACCGGCAAGGTAGCCATAGCTTTCTTCGCCCCCGATGATAAATTCTTCCGCACCCTCGGTTTTCCTGATAATATCGGCAATATATTTAAACCCTGTAAGCACATCGTAGTACTTCAGATTGAACGAAACCGCAATATCCTTAAGCAGTTCGGAAGTCACGATGGTCTTGACAATGAATTGTTTCCCGTTCAGCCTGTTCAATTCTTTCCACCTTGTGATCACATAATAGAACAGCAATGATGCTGTCTGGTTCCCGTTCAGCAGGATCATTTTTCCTTCCGTGTCTCGCACTGCGATCCCCACACGGTCGGCGTCGGGATCAGTAGCCATGACAAGGTCGGCATTGAGCTGTTCGGCAAGTTTCATCCCCATATCCAGGGCCGAATGCTCTTCGGGGTTAGGGCTCTTAACCGTTGGGAAGTTCCCGTCGGCTATCATCTGTTCGGGAACAGGATGAATATTTTCAAACCCGAAGCGTTTCAGGATTTCCGGCACCATCACACGCCCTGTACCATGAAGAGGCGTGTACACTATTTTAAGGTCTTTCTGCTGCCGGATGACATCCGGGGAGAGTGAAAGGGTTTGCAGTCTGGCAAGGTAAGCCTCATCGATCTCCCTGCCTATGCTGATGATATTTTCCCTGTTGCCCTGCCATTTGACCTGGTCTATGGATAAGATCTTTTCAACTTCCCTGATCACGTTTTCATCATGGGGCGCAATGAACTGTGCGCCATCGTCCCAATATGCCTTATACCCGTTGTATTCTTTAGGGTTGTGCGAAGCGGTGATCATGACCCCGCTCTGGCATCCCAGCTGCCTTACAGCGAAAGAAAGCTCGGGAGTCGGACGGATATCATCAAACAGGTAAACCTTGAAGCTATTGGCAGCAAGGACTTCCGCAGTGATCTCTGCAAAATACCTGCTGTTATTACGGCTGTCGTAAGCGATAGCCATCTTGTGAACAACACCGGGGAACATCTGCATCACGTAATTGGCCAGGCCCTGGGTTGCCATTCCGACAGTATACTTATTCATACGGTTGGTGCCGTCGCCCATCACACCCCTTAGTCCGCCCGTGCCGAATTCAAGAATACGGTAAAATGAATCCTCAAGCTCGGCAGGGTTGCTTGCCATCATTTCACTGACCCTGGTTTTCGTACCTTCATCAAAATTGCCCTGGGTCCAGGACTGTGCTTTTTCTAATATGCTTTGGTCCATAATGCTGATAAGATTCAATGTTCAAGAATAAAAGCGAAAAGCGAAAAGCGAAATTTAGATTATTATTCAATTGATTCACCGATGTGTTCCAGCTTTTATTTCTTTTTGATTATGAAATAATCTGATTCGCTTATTCTTTTTCGCCTCATGTTTTTTTATTTCGCTTTTCGCCTTTCGCTTTTCGCCTTTTTATTTTATCACTTGGCTATTTAATTTTATAATACACTCCTCCAAACTATCTCTCCAGTAAGGTATTGCGATGCCGAACCTCTCCTTAAACCTGGTTTTGTTAAGCACCGAGTAAAAGGGACGTGGGGCAGGAAGGGGATAGTCTTTTGTTTCAACGGGAGTAATAACGCATGGTATCCCCGAAAATGATATAATAGCTATGGCAAAATCGTACCAGCTGGTCACACCTTCATTTGAATAATGAAAAATCTCAACGCCCTCATGCCCTTCTAACCGGGGGATGACCTGCAGTATGGCGGAAGCCAGGTCCCTGGCATAGGTGGGGCATCCGATCTGGTCGAAGACCACATTCAGCTTACCTCTGTCTTTTCCGTATTTTAGTATAGTCTTTACGAAATTATTTCCGAAAGATGAGTACAGCCAGGATGTCCTGAAGATAAGCCCGTTCTGGCAGCTGCTCAGCATCTGGGTTTCACCGGCGTACTTCGACCTTGCATAGCTGGATACCGGCTCGGGGGTATCGGTCTCAACATACGGACGATACCCTTTACCGCTGAAGATATAATCGGTTGATACATGAATCAGCAGGGCGTTGAATTCCCCGCAGGCATTCGAGAGGTTCCTTACCGCAAGGGAGTTGATCTTCAGTGCAAGATCAGGCTCCTGTTCTGCCTTGTCCACGGCAGTATAGGCGGCGCAATTCACAACGACATCAGGATGCAGTTCATTAAAGAACGCCGAAACAGCCTGCACATCGGTTATATCGAGTTCTTCCACGTCGGTAAAAGTGAACCGGTATTCAGGGTGTTTCTTCTCAAGAAGCCTCAGCTCATTACCAAGTTGTCCTTTGGAACCGGTGATTAGAATTTTCATGGGTGTGTCATTTTTAAACAAAAAGCGAAAAGCGAAAAGCGAAATTTAAAAAATCCTACTTTATTTCGCTATTTCACTTTTAAACTATAGTTTTAAAATAAGCTATTGTCCGTTTCAATCCTTCTTCGAGCGGGATGGTGGGTTCCCAGCCGAGTTCCTTTTTTGCCAGGGTGATATCGGGTTTTCGTTGCAAGGGGTCGTCGGAAGGCAGGGGCATAAAAACCAGTTTCGAATGGGAACCTGTAAGTTTTAATACCAGTTCGGCGAGTTCTATCATGGTAAATTCTCCCGGGTTGCCAATATTGACCGGACCGATAAAATCTTCACGCGAGTTCATCAGCCGCACCATACCTTCGAGGAGGTCATCCACAAAACAGAAAGAACGTGTTTGACTGCCGTTTCCGTAGATGGTGATGTCTTCACCCTTTAATGCCTGGACAATGAAGTTTGAAACCACTCTTCCGTCGTGGGGATGCATCTTCGGGCCGTACGTATTGAAGATCCTCATAAGCTTTATCCTCACATTGTTCTGCTGATGATAATTCATGAACAGGGTTTCGGCAACCCTTTTGCCTTCATCATAGCATGAACGGAGGCCTATCGGATTGACATGGCCCCAGTAGCTTTCGGTCTGGGGATGGATCTCGGGATCTCCGTAGACCTCACTGGTGCTTGCCTGCAGTACCTTGGCCCGGATACGTTTTGCCAGGCCCAGCATATTGATGGCCCCCATGACCGAGGTTTTCACGGTTTTTATGGGGTTGTACTGGTAATGGACCGGGGAAGCGGGACATGCCAGGTTGTAGATCTCGTCAACCTCGATGAAGAAGGGCATGGTCACATCATGCCTGATCAGCTCGAAATAAGGGTTTTTAAGCAGGTCGACAACATTTTGTTTCTGTCCCGTGAAATAATTATCCAGGCAAACGACTTCATGTCCCTGGTTCAGAAGTTTCTCGCAAAGCTGGGATCCCAGGAACCCGGCACCTCCTGTAACTAAAATTTTCTTTTTGATCATACCATGATTGTTTAAATGAAAAGGCCTAACAGCAAGATTGAACTGTCAGGCCTTTCGATTTCATGTTCAGGTTATTTTGATGTATTTACGCCTATGCAGAAATAATCGAAGTTTTTCTTCTTTATTTCAGTGACGTCATAAATGTTACGTCCGTCAAAGATGACTGCTGTCTTCAGCAGTTTCCTCATAACGTTGAAATTCGGGAATTTGAATTCAGGCCATTCAGTGATCATCAGCAGGCAGTCGGCGTCGATCAGGGCGTCGTACTGGTCGGCTGCATATTCTATACTGTTGCCCAGAATCCTTTGGGTTTCATGCATGGCAACAGGGTCATAGGCTTTGACCTTTGCACCTGCATCAAGCAGCTTCTTAATGATGACAAGTGAGGGAGCTTCGCGCATGTCATCAGTCTGTGGTTTGAAAGAAAGGCCCCATAGACCGACGGTCTTGCCATTGAGATTGCCGTTGAAATACTTGCTGATCTTGTTGAACATGACCGCTTTCTGATCATCGTTAACTGCTTCAACAGCTTTCAGCACCCTGAGCGAATATTTATTATCGTCGGCGGTATGAATAAGGGCTTTCACGTCCTTCGGGAAACAGCTTCCGCCGTAACCAGCGCCGGGGTAAATGAATTTTGTCCCAATCCTCGAATCAGAACCTATCCCTCTGCGAACATTATTGATATCAGCGCCAACGATCTCGCAGAGGTTTGCAATATCGTTCATGAAGCTGATCTTGGTGGCAAGCATGGAGTTTGCGGCATACTTGGTCATTTCGGCTGAAACAATATCCATGAAGATCACGGGGTGGCCGTTCAGTGTAAACGGTTTGTACAAGGCTTTCATCAGTTCTTCGGCCCTTGGCGAATCGCAACCCACCACGATGCGGTCGGGTTTCAGGAAGTCGTCGACTGCAGCCCCTTCTTTCAGAAACTCGGGATTTGAGGCAACGTCAAACTCAATCTTAACGCCTCTTTTGTCAAGCTCATCACTGAGGGCTTTCCTGACTTTTTCGGCAGTCCCCACAGGAACTGTACTTTTTGTAACGATGAGTAAATAATCATTCATGTATTTTCCGCAGTCGCGGGCAACGGAAAGAACATACTGAAGATCGGCACTGCCGTCTTCGTCGGGAGGAGTACCCACAGCACTAAAGACCACTTCACAGTCGACCAGGGCATCTTTCAGACTTGTTGTGAAAGAAAGCCTGCCTTTTTTAACATTCCTGTGAACCATTTCTTCAAGCCCGGGTTCATATATCGGGATAATCCCCTGGTTGAGGTTATCGATTTTCTTTTTATCAATGTCAACGCAGGTGACCTCAATACCGACTTCAGCGAAACACGTTCCTGTTACGAGTCCGACGTAACCGGATCCAACGATAGCGACTTTCATAGAATATAGGTTTTAATTTAAGTTTCTGGATTTAGGTTAAGCAAATATAAAACAAAACAATCACTTGATAACCTTGGAATTAAAAAATTATATCTGCAGGCGGGTTTGTATTTCCTGGACGTCGCGCTTGAGTTTTTTTACTGTTTCGAGCAGCATCTTGTTCTCGTTTTCAGGATTTTCGGGGATTTTCGGGCTGATATAGTGGACGAACTGCCACAACTCCCTGATGCTGTTCACCGGAAGGTCATACGGTTCGTATGCAGGGTTTAATGAATGAAGCCTCAGTGTGCCATCTTCCTTAAGCCTGTTCTCAACCACTTTGAACACTATTCCCTCATCCGCAGTCAATATTATATAAGCATCCTTATCCCTGATCGAGTTCCAGTCCTGAAGGAACATGCCTGTAACGAAGGCCCCCGGGGGGATGGGCAGCATGGAGTCCCCGCTGACCTGGAATGCGCGGTATTTCTTTTGTTTCGAGAGAAAGGGCAGCCTGAAAGTAGGCAGTATGCTGATGTATTCGGGATCGGCAAAACCCGTGGCATAGCCGGCTTTGGCCTTTTCTGAGACCAGCTCGATGTTTTCCTCATTGTCGGTGCCCACGGTGGTGGTGAGTATCCTCAGGTTTGAGCCTTTGATGAAGACGTCGTACCCCCTTTCGAGCTGCCTCACCTGGCTTTCGGGCAGACTGCAGAGGTCGACCTTGATGAGCGTATCGATGGCTACGTTGAAAAATTTTGAAAGAATGATCAGGGCCTCAAAGCCTGGCTGTGCAATGGCGTTCTCGTAACCGCTTAAGGTTGAGCGTTTCATGTTGAGGGTGTCGGCCACATCGTCCTGGGTCTGGC
This sequence comes from Bacteroidota bacterium, assembly GCA_037141915.1. GTDB lineage: Bacteria > Bacteroidota > Bacteroidia > Bacteroidales > FEN-979 > CAIRDP01. The sequence continues at coordinate 19,540 of JBAXBP010000035.1, forward strand.
CACGGCGCCGGCGTAAAAATTTGATGTTTGAACTGAAAAACATGGCAAATAAATTTGGTACTGCAAATATAAATGATTATATTGTAATCGCAAAATAGATTAAAAATTAATCAAAAAAAATAGCGAAAAGCGAAATAAGACAAAGGGTATCACTTTTGGGTTGGAGGGGGATTAATATGGAAAAGGGGGGATGGAGAAATATGATGTTACAACATTTAACCAGAAGATCAGGCTGAGGTCGAAAATGTTGGCGATAAGTGTTTATAAATTATTGATCAATATGAAATTGAATGATTTAAGCAGAATCCCCGCAAGGCAACTGATGAAGAGTGTTACGTCAGTTGCGGCGAATTTCAGCTCGGCAACAAGGGGGCGGTCCGAAGCTGAGTTTTATTCCAAGATATGTATAGTTACAGAAGAGTGTGACGAATGCCTATTCTGGATTGATTTTTTGACATCGGCAGGAATATTGAAACAGGAAGAGTTGGAAGCGGTGACCAGGGAAACAGAAGAGCTTTTAAGAATATTCTCCACCATCAAAAAGAAACTGAAAAACAGGAGGTATATCCCCTGATTTCGCTATTTCGCTTTTCGCCATTTCGCTTTTAACATTATGCTCCTCCTCTCCCGCAATATCGTCCACCTCGACCTTGACACCTTCTTCGTGTCGGTTGAACGGCTTGTGAACCCTGCCCTGGCGGGGAAGCCTGTGATCATTGGCGGGACTTCCGACCGGGGAGTGGTGGCGAGCTGCAGCTATGAAGCGAGGAAGTTCGGGGTGCATTCGGCTATGCCGATGAAGATGGCGCGCACGCTTTGCCGGGATGCCATGGTCGTTAGGGGCGATATGGAACTGTATTCGAAGTATTCGCACGATGTGACGGATATCATCGCTGAGAAGGCGCCTATGTACGAGAAGGCTTCCATCGATGAACATTATATCGATGTGACGGGGATGGACCGCTTTTTCGGGACCCTCAAATGGACGCATGAACTCAGGCAGAGCATCATTAAGAACACCGGCCTGCCTATTTCGTTCGGGCTTTCGGTAAACAAGACGGTTTCGAAGATCGCTACGGGCGAAGCCAAACCGAACGGGGAACTGCAGATCCAGCGTGAGGCGGTGAAGCCTTTCCTTGACCCTCTGTCGATCAGGAAGATCCCGATGATAGGAGAGAAGACCTACCGCCTGCTGAGGTCCATGGGCATTGTCACTATAGCCACTCTCAGCCAGATACCCGTTGAGATGATGGAAAGGGTGATGGGGAAGAACGGGATTGTGATCTGGGAAAAGGCCAACGGACAGGATTCCACGCCCGTGGTGCCGTATTCGGAGAGCAAATCGATCAGCACCGAAACGACCTTCGAGCAGGATTCCATAGATGTGGTGAAGATGAAGGAGAAACTGGTGAAGATGGTCGAAAAGATAGCTTTCGAACTGAGGGACCAGCAGAAACTCACTTCCTGCGTCACGGTGAAGATCCGCTATTCGAACTTCGACACGCATACCTTGCAGAAACATGTGCCCTACACGGCTTTCGATCATATCCTGATACCCCTGGTGAAAGAACTGTTCGACCGTCTTTACCAGCGCCGCATGCTCATCCGCCTTATCGGGGTGCGCCTCAGCGGGCTGGTAGCAGGCAATCCGCAGTTGAATATGTTCGAGGACAGCAGCGGGATGATCAGCCTTTACCAGGCTCTTGACAAGGTGCGCAACAAGTACGGGCAGAAGATAGTGAGGAGGGGGGTGGCGTGTGAAAGAAGTAGCGAATAAATAAAGGATTCGGTATTACTTTTTTGATGATGGGGGATTAAGGGGGAAAGAGACAGTATGAAAAAAGCAATTAGGCAGGATGAAGGGATCATTTCCCGGATTTACTTTATCCGGGGCAGAAAAGTCATGCTCGACAGTGACCTGGCAGAAATTTACGGGGTGGAGACAAGGCAGCTGAATCAGGCTGTAAAAAGAAATATTGATCGGTTTCCTGAAGATTTTATGTTTCAGATTTCCTATGAGGAGTCGCTCAACTTGATATCACAAATTGTGATATCAAGTTCTAAAACCATTGACAATTCTGATAATCCCATCTTGATGTCGCAAATTGCGACATCAAGATGGGGAGGCAAAAGGAAACTCCCATTTGTATTCACAGAACATGGGGCATTGATGCTTGCAAGCGTATTAAGCAGCCGCATTGCAATTCAGGCCAGTATCTGTGTGGTTCGTGCTTTTGTGAAGCTCAGGGAGATCCTTGCGATGCACCAGGAACTGTCTGAAAAAATCAACGACCTTGAGAAACGAACATTTGAGCAACTTGACCAGCATTCTGAGCAATTAACACTGGTTTTTCAAACTCTCAGGGATTTGGTCCGCCAGAAGGATGAACCCCGCACCCCCATCGGCTTCAAAATCAGCACAAAATAATTTCGCTACTTCGCTACTTATTATGTATCTCAACTGCCACTCATATTACTCCCTCCGCTACGGAACACTTTCGGTTGAAAAGCTGGTCGACGAGGCCGTGCGTTGCGGGGTGAAAGCCCTGGCGCTTACCGATATCAACAACTCCACGGGTATCATGGAGTTTATCCAGGTATGTACCGATAAGGGGGTGAAACCCATTGCCGGGATAGAGTTCCGCAGGGAGGATGAACTGCTTTACGTGGGGCTGGCCAGGAACAACGAGGGTTTCAGAGAGCTGAATGATTTTCTTACACGCCACAACCTGAGAAAGCAGCCGCTTCCCGACCGGCCGGAAATTTTGGAGAATGTGTACTGGGTCTTGCCGTTGTCAAATAGCGAAATAGCGAAAAGCGAAAAGCGAAAAGCGAAAAGCGAAACAGAAGATTCTTTTATTTCACCCTTTCGCCCTTTCGCCATTTCGCTTTTAAATACTTTTATCGGAGTTCATCCCGCTTCCATGAACCGTTTAGTTCTTTCAAGGCATCGTCATTTGCTTGACAGGATGGTGATCTTTTCGCCGGTGACAGTGCTGGATGAGAAGAGCTATGAGCTTCACAGGAACTTCAGGGCGGTGGATAAGAATGTGCTGCTGAGCCGGCTGGAACCGGGACAGCTGGCTTCCCCCTCGGAAGTGATGCTGCCCATAGACGATCTGCTCGAACCTTACCGGGAATTCCCTGGCATCATCTGCAATACCGAAAAACTCATCGAGGACTGCAGCATAGGCTTCGACTTCAGGGAGTGCAAGAACAAGAGAAGTTTTACGGGTAATGTGTATGATGACCATGTATTGCTTGAAAAGCTGGCGCTCGACGGACTGCAGTACCGTTACGGCAGGGGGAACACCGAGGCCCTGAATCGCATCAAACATGAACTGGGCATCATTTCGAAAATGGGCTTTGCTGCCTATTTTCTCATCGCCTGGGACATAATCCGCTATTCGATGTCGAGGGGATTTTATCATGTTGGCCGGGGGAGCGGAGCCAACAGCATAGTTGCTTTCTGCTTGAAAATCACAGATGTTGACCCCATTGATCTCGACCTTTACTTTGAGCGGTTCATCAACCCCAAACGGACCTCTCCACCCGACTTCGACATCGACTATTCCTGGAAGGAAAGGGATGAGGTGCTCGATTATATTTTCAAACGCTACGGCCACGAGCATACTGCCTTGCTTGGAGCCATGTCGACTTTCCGCGACCGCTCCATTATCCGCGAGCTGGGAAAGGTTCACGGGCTTCCGAAGCAGGAAATAGACCTTTTCATCAAGCATCCCGAAGATGCTATCAACAATAACCATATCATAAAGAAGATCAGTGAGCTGGATGAGATGATGGCCGATTTTCCGAATATGAGGACCATACATGCTGGAGGCGTGCTGGTCTCCGAACAGCCAATTACCTGTTTTACAGCGCTTGACATGCCACCCAAAGGCTTTCCCACGACGCAATGGGATATGTATGTGGCCGAAGACATCGGTTTCGAGAAGCTGGATATCCTGAGCCAGAGAGGTATTGGGCATATCTACGAAACTGCGGCAATTGTGCGGAAGAACCAGGGACTGAGCGTGGATGTTCATAAGATCAATGATTTCAAGGCGGATGAGGAAGTGAAAAAACTCCTGAGGGTGGGGAAGACCATCGGGTGTTTCTACGTGGAAAGTCCGGCAATGAGAGGATTGCTTAAGCAACTGCATTGCGACAACTACCGCAGCCTTGTGGCAGCAAGCTCTATCATCAGGCCGGGAGTGGCACGCTCGGGGATGATGAAGGAGTATATTTTCAGGTTCCATAACCCTGATAAATTCAACTACCTGCACCCCATCATGGAGGAACAGCTTAAAGAGACTTACGGGGTAATGGTGTACCAGGAGGATGTGCTGAAGATTTGCCACCATTTTGCCGGCCTCGACCTGGCCGATGCCGATGTGCTGAGACGGGCGATGAGCGGGAAGTACCGGTCGAAAAAGGAGCTGCAGAGGATCGTCGACAAGTTCTTCGAAAACTGCCGGAAGTTCGGCTACCCCGAAGAGGTTACGAAGGAAGTATGGAGGCAGATCGAATCCTTTGCAGGCTATTCATTCTCAAAGGCTCATTCAGCTTCCTATGCGGTTGAAAGCTACCAGAGCCTTTTCCTCAAGGCACATTACCCGCTTGAATTCATGGTAGGGGTTATCAATAATTTCGGTGGATTTTATCCCTCCTGGGTGTATTTCAACGAACTGAAGAACTGGGGGGCGAAGATCCATCCGCCCTGTGTAAACCGGGGGGAGTACAAGACCTGCATCAGGGGTGATGATGTGTATGTGGGTTTCGTCCATATCAACGGCCTTGAAACGGAGGTGGGGAAGGCCATAAGTGAATTGCGAAGCAATCGTGAGCACGCAAATGAAGCAAAAGATTGGTGCGAACAATTAAGAATATCGAATGTCGAATATCGAATGTCGAATGATCCTGCATCCTGCATCCCGCATCCTGCATCGCGCATCGCGCATCCCGCATCCGGCACCCCGCACCCCTCATCCTGCATCCGGCATCCTGCATCCTGCATCCTGCATCCTGCATCCAGAGGCGAGTACCGTGACCTGGCCGATTTCATCGAGCGGGTGCAGCCTCCGCTGGAACAGCTCATCATCCTGATCCGTGCCGGGGCTTTCCGTTTCACAGGCAAGGCCAAGGCGCTGCTGCTGTGGGAAGCACATATGTTGCTTGGGAAACAGATGAAGGGATCCAATCATCCTGCACCCCGTGAGCTGGAGGCTCCCGCCCTGGGCCGGCGTGGCTGGAACAAGGAGCAATCCCTGGCTGCCGATCATGCTGCAGCCTGGTCGGGGCGGCTTGCTGAACGCAAAGATGCGGGTATGCCGGCGCCAGACCCGACTCTCTTCCAGGCGCAGCCTAAGAAATTTGAGCTCCCTGCACTCGCACAAAGCATACTGGAAGAGGTTTACGACGAAATCGAACTTCTCGGATGGCCTGTTTCAAACTCATATTTTGAACTGCTTGAAACTTCGTTCAGGGGAGAGATACTGGCCGGTGGAATGATGGGTAAACTAGGTAAGAAGGTGAGGATGCTGGGACTGCTGGTCACCATCAAATATGTTCGCACAGTACGAAAGGAATGGATGCACTTCGGCACCTTTATCGATTTCGAAGGACAATTCTTCGACACCGTGCATTTCCCCAAGGCAGTAGAAAAATACCCCTTCCGGGGGGAAGGGGTATATCTTATCATGGGTAAGATCGTCGAGGAGTTTGGCTTTCCCACACTCGAAGTGGAAAAGCTGGCTAAAATGCCGCTGAGGAAAGACCCGAGAGCTTAACGCATAGTATTGAACTGAATGACGCGGCGGGCTTTCAGCATACAGGTAAAGTAATAACTGTTCGCATCAATAG
>JBAXBP010000036.1:0-24937 GCA_037141915.1 Bacteroidota bacterium
TACCTACATTGACGATTTTGAAGGGGCTCAATCGACCATTGATTTAAAGAACATAGGGACATGGTACCTTGCATCAACACCGCAGATGCAGACAGGGACAGGCATGTTCCCTGAAGCTGCTGATACTACCCGTGCCTATGGCTTTAACCGGGCAAAGCTTGCATGGTATATCATCGACCCTTTGTTCTATGATAAAAATACCAGTCTTGTTCCACCTAACGTAAGCGTACAGGACCTCTCCGACAACTACGTGAGGCAGGTATGGGAAACTGAGGTGTTCCCTAATAAGCAGCCCCTGAACGGGGTTCCTGTCAACCTTGCCGTATTCAACCTTGCCTATTATCCTTCGGAGAAAGGCCCCTACAATTATGATGTACTGCCTTCGGCTTTTTCAAGAGGATTGAACGCAGACGGCACACTTGCTACACCTGAATCAAGGTGGGGAGGGATCATGAGGAAGGTCGAAACCACCGACTTTGACGCTGCCAATGTTCAGTATATTGAATTCTGGATGATGGACCCCTTTACCGGTGCGGATTCGACTAATTCGGGGGACCTGTATTTTAACCTGGGTGATATTTCTGAAGATATTCTCAAGGATGGCAGGAAAAGCTATGAGAATGGGTTGCCAACATCTTCAACTGTAACCAACGTGGATACAACGATCTGGGGCAGGGTCCCCAGTTTGCAGGCACTTGTGGATGCATTCGACAACGACCCGGCTTCAAGGCCATACCAGGATGTAGGTTATGACGGCCTTGGTGATGCCGACGAACGTACTTTTTTCGATGCTGCTTATGTAAGTAAAGTCAAAACTGCCTTTGGCCCCGGCTCCCAGGCTTATAAAAATGCCAGTAACGACCCATCGGCCGACGATTATCATTATTTCAGGGGTACCGATTTTGATAATGACTCCAAGTACAGCAGCGTTCTGGAGAGGTACAAGAATTTCAACGGCCCCGACGGCAACTCACCCACCCAGGCACAGTCGCCGGAAACCTATCCGACCCTCGCAACAACCATCCCCAATGTTGAGGATATCAACAAGGATAATACCCTGAGTGAATCCGAACGATACTACCAGTATGTTGTTCATCTGAACCGTGAGCAGATGAGCACCGGGATGAACTACATCAATAATGTTTATTATGCAACCAATATCCCCCTGGCCGACGGACAGAGGGGGAGAGTGAAATGGTACCAGTTCAAGATACCCATCCGGACCCCCGATAAGGTTATTGGAACTATTTCTGACTTCACATCAATCAGGTTCATGCGTGTTTTCCTGAAAAATTTCCATAGCCCTGTTGTCTGTCGTTTCGCGACCCTCGAACTTACCCGCGGAGAATGGAGAACATATACAAACTCACTGCTTTCACCCGGAGAGTATATCTCCGATAACCAGCAAAGCCAGACTACCTTCGATGTTGCTACTGTAAGCATTGAACAGAACGGAAGCAAACAACCCATTCCCTATGTCATGCCTCCGGGAATACAAAGGGAGACGAACTGGGGATCTACCAATATGCAGAAACTCAATGAGCAGTCCATGTCGATGAAGGTGTGCAACCTTGTTGATGGCGATGCGCGTGCAGCTTATAAAACCTGTGAGTTTGATTTCCGCCAGTTCAATACCCTTAACATGTATGTACATGCCGAGAAGTCCATACAGAGCCAGGATATAAAAGCCGGGGACCTTACCGTTTTCATAAGGATAGGTTCCGACTTTACTGAAAATTTCTACGAATATGAGATACCACTGCAGTTTACGCCCTGGGGAACAAGCGCGAACAACCCTGATGCAATCTGGCCTGATGCCAATGCCTTTAACATAGACCTCAACCGTCTTGTGAAGGTAAAATACGACCGCATCGTTGTCATGGCCGCCCACGGAGGGAATGTCAGCCTGTCATATCCCTATTCGGAAATGGATGGGGCAAACAGGATCACGGTAGTGGGATCCCCTACGATCAGCGACGTTAAATCGATTATGATCGGGGTGCGAAATCCAAAGAAAGGCGGTCAGAATAAGGATGACGATGGCGCGGCGAAATGTGCCGAAGTATGGGTGGATGAGTTGCGGTTGACAGGTTTTAAGAAGAATGGCGGCTGGGCTGCAACAGCCAGGGTGGCCGTAGACCTGGCCGACCTGGGAAGGGTTCAGCTTACCGGAAGCTATTCCAGTTCCGGCTTCGGAACCCTTGAACAAAAACAGACACAGCGTGCCATGGAAGCCATTACCATGTTCGGTTTTGATACCGACCTGGAACTTGGTAAATTCTTCAAGCCTAAAACAGGGATAAGAATACCAATGCATTTTGATTATTCCCTGCAGAAAAATACCCCTAAGTATGACCCTCTAAACCCTGACCTCTACCTGTCGGACGTTTTGAAAATCTTTGATACCAAATCTCAGAAAGACTCCATCAAGGGCATTACCGAAGGGTATACCTACAGAAAAAATTTCAACCTCATGAATGTGAGGAAAGAAAGGACCAATGTCAACAAGAAGCCAAAGATCTACGACATTGAAAATTTTAACATCAGTTACGCTTATTCCGAGATATTCCACAGGGATGTTGATATTGAGTATGACCTGCATAAGAAGTACCTGGGGGCACTTGGGTATAATTACAGCGCAATTCCGAAAGTAGTCACTCCTTTATCAAGGGTTAAATCCCTCAATTCCAAATGGCTATCGCTGATCAGGGATTTTAACTTTTCTTACCTGCCGAAATCATTTTCGTTCAGGACGGATATGAACAGGGATTTTGAGGCGCGTAAATTCAGGAACAAGACCGAGGCGATTGTTCCAATGGAAACTTTCTATATCAAAACATGGAACTGGAGCAGGTTGTATGATCTCAAATGGGACCTGGCAAAATCGCTGAAGCTGAGCCTTGTTGCAAATGCACAGGCATTCATTAATGAGCCTCCCGGGATGATTGACAAGTCGAACCGTTCGCAGGTATGGGACCAGGTGTTTTCTCGCGGGACGATGAATATGTACAACCAGGCATTCAGCGTGACCTGGGATGTCCCCTTGTCAAAGATCCCGTTCCTTGACTGGATATCTCTGACTGCAGGGTACCAGGGTATGTACCGTTGGACGGCAAGTGCTCTTTCCATTCAGCAGGCCTACGGTAACCTTGCTGAGAACAACAGCACCAAGGCGCTTAACGGGAACCTGAATTTTGTCAACCTGTATAATAAAATACCTTACCTGAAAAAGATCAATGCAGGGAACCAGATGAATCAGAAAAATGCCAGGGCACCTGTCAAACCGCCTGATAAAAATGCAAAAATTGCCAGCCAGGATTCATTGAAAACCGAGAAGGCCAAGAAAGACATTGGTAAGATGATCCTTGACGGGACCTTAAGGGTGCTGATGGCAGTAAGATCAGCCAAATTCACCTACAAACAGGATAATGGCGTGCAACTCCCGGGATTCTACCCGCGTCCCGAAGCTTTAGGTAATAACTGGACCCAGAATGCTCCCGGGCTGGGGTTCATTTTCGGGGACCAGAAAGATATCAGGCAAAAGGCAGGTGAGAAAGGATGGATAACCAAGGACACCATGCTCAACAACCCTTATATGAATAAGTTCAGTGAGAACCTTACTGTGAGCATTTCGGTGGAACCTGTGAAAGATTTCCGCATAGAAATAAACGCTGCCAGGACTTATTCCACAAGCAGGCAGGAATATTACAAATGGTCACCCGGATTGAATGACTTCGCTTCGTTCTCACCCATGGAGATGGGGACTTTCACCATGTCGACCATCATGATCGCCACCTCCTTCGATAAAACGGATAAGTTCGGGGTCTCGCCTGTTTTTGAGAAAATGAAGCAGATCAGGTTGCAGATTGCCCAGAGGTACGCTGCACAGAACCCCAATTCAAAAGGGACTGTCGATTCAACAGGTTTTCCTTTAGGTTATGGCCCTGTTGACCAGGAAGTCCTGACCACGGCTTTCCTGGCTGCCTATAAAGGCGCCGATCCCGGCAAGATCAACCTGACAGCCTTCCCGGCGATCCCGCTCCCAAACTGGAGGCTTACCTACGATGGCCTTGCCAAACTGCCGTTTTTCAAATCATTTCTTAGAACTCTCACAATAACACATGCATACCTCTGTACGTATACCGTGAGCAATTTTGTTTCGAACATTAAATACGGTGAAGCCAACGGATCCCCGGCCGTACTTGATGATGCAGGGAACTTCATACCCGAAAGGCAGATAGGGGTAATGACCATCAACGAACAGTTCAGCCCTCTTATCCGTATTGATTTCGGGTTCATCAACAGCCTGCTGGCCAATTTTGAAATGCGCAGGTCACGTGCCATGAGTTTCAGTTTCGCGAACAACCAGCTTACCGAAGTGTCATCCAGTGAATATATTGTAGGTTTGGGTTACAGGATTAAAGGGATCAAACTGAATTTCTCGGGTGTGCTGGGAGGCGGAAAGAAGGCCAAGACGAAAAGCGACCTAACCCTGAAACTGGATTTCAGTATCCGGAAAAACATGACGACCCTGAGGCGAGTAGATCAGGATATAAACCAGATATCTGTGGGGCAGCAGGTTATGAATATCAATTTCACTGCAGATTATAATCTCAGCCAGAAGTTCAACGTACAGTTCTATTTCAAGAAGGATATCAATACTCCATATGTTTCGAACCAGTACAGGACCTCGAATACCCAGGGAGGGCTGGCACTGAGGTTCTCATTGTCGCAATAATCGCTTGCATCTTTACATCGCCGCTTCGCTCCATATACCTGAGGCCGCTTGTGTAAACTGCTTTGCTTACAATATTCGTGAATGGTTTAACAATAAATTCTCCCCTGCGGCATCTTGATTTAAATATAAATTGTAATTTTGAAAAAACTTAAAATCTGAAGTATATGAACGTTCCCGCTAATTTAAAGTACACAAAGGACCATGAATGGCTGAAAGTTGATGGAGAACATGCTTATATAGGCATTACTGATTTTGCACAGCATGAACTTGGAGATATAGTGTTTATCGAAGTAGAAACTGTTGGAGAGATACTTGAAAAACATGAGGCATTCGGAACTATTGAAGCAGTTAAAACTGTTTCTGATATGTTCATGCCTGTTAGCGGCGAAGTTCTGGAATTCAATGAAGCCCTTACAACCAACCCGGAGGTCATCAACAAAGACCCTTACGAAAAGGGCTGGGTTGTAAAGATCAAGGTCTCAAATTCTGCTGAGATCGGTGACTTGCTGAGTCCTGAGCAATACCAGGCCCAGATCCAGGGGTAACCCAAATCAACAAGTGACGACTTTTCTGAAAAATAACAGCTGGAGCATTCTCTGGGGATTGTTTATTCTTGTACTACTCATGATGCCCGGGAATGATATACCCCGGGTTCCGATGTGGATAGAAAGGCTGCATCCGGATAAAGCAGTCCACCTGTTTATTTTTGCTGTTTTTGCTTTTCTTCTTGTTAATGGGTTCAGAAAGCCGGGAAGCCCTTCCTTTATCATTAAATATGCACTTTTGCTGGCAATGCTTATCAGTATATTTATTGGTGGTACCACGGAATTACTACAAGGCTGGATCATCCCCCTGCGTACCGCCGACTGGAAAGATTTTTACGCAGACGGGATCGGGACTTTGACAGTGATTGTTGCACTGTGGGCGCATAGGTTTCTGAAACAGGAGTGATTCAGGATGTAAGAAGTGTGATGTCAGATATCCTGCATCTCGCATCCCCCTTACTCTTTCCCGTGGAAATAATCCCAAACCACTTTCCCTTTCGCCTTGCCTATCGTTTCCTGGAGTTCAGGCATTGAAGCGGCCCTGATGTTTTTAACCGATTTGAATTTCCAGAGAAGTTTCTGGTTCAGGGTATATCCTATCCCATCGATCTCCATCAGTTGAGGGGCCAGTGTTGCTTTTTCCCTGCGGCGGCGGTGATGCGTGATGCCGAACCTGTGGGCCTCATCACGCATCTGCTGTATAATGCGAAGTGTCTCTGATTTTTTATCCAGGTACATAGGCAGAGGATCGTTGGGATAATAGATCTCTTCAAGTTTTTTTGCAATGCCTATGATAGTGACCTTTCCCCTGAGACCAAGCTTTTCCAGGCTGCTGATGGCAGAACTAAGCTGCCCCTTGCCTCCGTCGACCACAATCAGCTGGGGTAATTGTTTTTCTTCATCGAGTAAACGCTTATAACGCCTGTAAATGATCTCTTCCATGGAGGCAAAATCATCAGGCCCTTCCACAGTCTTAATATTAAAATGCCGGTATTCGCTTTTATCGGGTTTCCCGTTCTTAAAGCACACCATGGCTGCAACAGGACTGCTGCCCTGTATATTCGAATTGTCGAAACACTCAATGTGAGCGGGAGGTTCGGTCATCCTCAGGTCCTTCATCATGGTATCCATAATCCTTTTAATCTTATGCTCGGGATCTACCAGGTCTTTTTGTCTCTCCTTTTCGAGCTGGTAATACCTGACATTTCTTTCCGAAAGGTCAAGCAGTTTGCGTTTATCCCCGATCTTCGGGATTACGTAGCTGATCCCCGGCATCTCAAAATCGGGCATGAAAGGGAGGATTATCTCGGGTGAATTGCTTTCAAATCTCTGCCTGATATCAGTAATTGCTATCGAAAGGAGCTCTTCAGGTGTTTCATCCAGCTTTTTCTGCAACTCTATGGTATGAACCTGGATTATAGCCCCGTTCATGACCTTAAGGTAGTTAACATAGGCAGTCAGTCCGTCGGCAATGATTGAAAAAACATCCACATCATTGATGGATGGATTAACAACGGTTGACTTGCTCTGGTATTTATCAAGAAGTTCAAGCTTCTCCTTGACAATATGGGCTTTTTCAAACTCTTGCGTGGTAGCATATTTCATCATCAGCTCCCTGAGCTGGCGGGCAACAGAAGAAATATTCCCTTTAATGATGTCCTTAATGGCAGCAATACTCTGGTCATAATCCTCAACCGGTTGCAGGCTCTCGCAGGGACCTTTGCAGTTGCCAATATGATATTCAAGGCAGACTTTGAATTTCCCTGAGGCAATATTTTTTTCGGTGAGCCTGAGGTTGCAGTTCCGGATGGGATAAAGCTGGCGGGTAAGATCGAGCAGGGTGTGCATCAGCCTGACATTTGCATATGGGCCAAAATACTGGGACCCGTCCCGAACCACTGTCCGTGTGCTGAATATCCTGGGGAAAGATTCATTTTTAATGCAAATCCAGGGGAACGTTTTGTCATCCTTAAGGCTCACATTATAATGGGGTCGGTATTTCTTGATTAGGTTGTTCTCGAGCAGGAGCGCATCCTGTTCCGTCGCAACGACAATGTATTTAATGTCGGCTATCTTCCTCACCAGCATCTGTACCTTGCCGCTGATTGAATTGATCTTGACAAAGTAAGAGCTCACCCTTTTCTTAAGGTTCTTCGCCTTGCCTACATAAATGATACGGTTTTTATCGTCGAAATACTGGTAAACCCCCGGTTTCTGAGGCAGAGACCTGATTATGGGCTCGAGATGGGAAAAGTATTTATTGAGGGCGCTCAACTATTTGAGTTTATACATCCTCACTACCATATAAAGAATGAAGATCATGATAATAAAAATGGAGACCGGCAGGAACACAAAGCCCAGTCCGTCGGATTTTCCGCCTGCCAAAGCTATAGTTTGCCAAGTGAGGTAAAAAAACAGTATCAGCAGCATCAGGTTAAGTATCCTCATGCTTCTCATGGCATGCCGGTATAGGCGGGGGGCATTCTCCTCCGTGATATTTACAGGGAAATTGAAATTGTGAGGAAAGCGGTTGATGATATTGAGGCCGATGTACATTACCACGGTGATGCCCGGCAGCAGCCATACCATGACTTTACCGCCATAGCCATCCGGCAGGCCTGAACCGTTAAAATGTGTCGGTATACGATCAGGTAATCCTTTATAGTTTATTGCGGTGATGACCACCAAGGCGATTACCGCAACCATTCCGGCAATCTCAAGTAAAAAATCAACAGGCTCTTTATCAGGAATTATCCGGGGTCGTACGGCAGAGGATTTGCTGCCAAATGATTTTTTCTGATACATCCGATTTGATTTAGGTTAACATTAGCCCGCTACAGTCAGAATATTGCCGCTCCTTGTGACAGAATAACGTTTGATAGGATAGGGCGGGGGGCCTGAGGTAACGTTACCGTTGAGATCGTATGCTCCTCCATGGCAGGGGCATACAAACGACTGGGATCCCGCACCGAAAGTAATCGTGCATCCCTGGTGTGTGCAGGCCGAGGCAACAGCAATAAAACCGTCGGTCATACTGTTGATCCTTGCGATGATCACACCCTGTTCATAAACATAACCTCCCGATGAGGCCAGGGCGGCATTTTTTGATGCATTAAGGTCAAGGGTGAAGTTAACCGTCGGTCCCTGGGGCCCGCTGGTGCTTTTTTTGCAACTTTCAAGAAAACTACCACTAACGGCAATTCCGGCAAGAGCCACTGCGGATGTTTTGAAAAATTGTTTTCTGTTCATGTTTCGTCTGGTTTACAAAATAACACGGAATGGCTTTTCTTATTGCTGCACGACATCCACAGTGGGTAAAATTACTAAATAATAGAGTTAATCTTTATATTTTACTTATGTGGATGTCCATTCCCGTGATCAAATTTTTTTTTTCATATTCAGAAAATAGCTTTCAAGGGTGTGGTAAGATACCGAGGAAATCAGCACGGTGATCAGCACAGATGAGGCATAGAGGGCAATGTTCCAGGGGATGTAATTGATTCTCAGGAGGCCCGAAAGCATAGTAGTAAGGAACATGATAACCACCCAATGGAACATATATACCCCGTAAGATATTTTGCCCAGGTAATCCATGACCTTATTATTAAATGCCGGATAATGGTTAACAGTCACATTGGCCAGCATGAGGGCGAACAGGAGGCCCAGGATCACATCAGCCATATACAAGGGGTGCCATCCGCTGAACCATAATGCAAAAGGGAGGATCACAAAGACGAGCGAAAACCGGCCCTGGTGAAACCACTTCAGGAAGCTGTAATCCTGTTTCTGGCAATATGCAAGAAGCCCGCCCATGGCAAGCAGGTTGAATTTGGTCCCGTAAAAAAACACATCGATGAATTTCATGTTCCGGGGATCGGCCCACCCCGAAACATCAAGGATAAATCTCAGGAAATACGGGAGCGCGGAATAGCCTGTGATTATCAGGATAAGAACCAGAGCAAGATGTTTTTTGAAGTACTTTACCAGAGACGGCCAGAAAAGATAAAACTGTTCTTCTGCGCCTATGGACCAGATCTGCGGGCTGACCAGCCATCCCTGTCCCAATGCATGGGCCACGTTGGCAAGAATGGTAAAGCATAGTATCCCGGCAGTCCAGCCGGGTTTGTAGCCATAGAGCAGCATGGTGCTTATGAGGATGAAGAAATACAGGGGCCAGATCCTCAGGATACGCCTCATGTAAAACCTGCGGATGCTGACAGTGCCTGTTTTCTTTTGCTCCTCAAGCAGCAGGCGGGTTATGATATACCCGCTGATGACAAAGAACAGCAACACCCCGTTATGGCCGGCCTGGTCGAAAAAAGGGATATGCGAAAGGTTGGGAAGGCCCAGGTTTGACTTGACCAGTTCAATATGGCCGAGGAGAACCGTAAGCGCCGCGACCGCCCTTAAAGAATCCAGCCCGTATACACGCCCAAGCTGTTTCATTTCAGGAGCCCGGTATTATTGATCTTGCCGGCTTTCTCATCTCGACCCGGCTCCGTCATCTTTCATCCCATCCCAGCCCTGGGCCGTCAACTCTATCTGCTTGTTGTCGGAAGTCACCATGGCCTTGCCTTCTGCACTGCCTGTCATATGCCCAATGATGCTTATACCTTCGGCGTCCTTTATCTTTTCGTAGTCAGATTGATCAATGGTGAAAAGCAATTCATAATCCTCCCCACCCGAAAGGGCGGCAACCGAAGGGATGATCTTGAATTCCATGCTAAGCTCCCTGGTCTGGGGGTTGATCGGGATCTTTTCTTCGTAAAGCCTGCAACCTGTGCCTGATTGCTTGCAGAGGTGAAGGGTTTCGGAAGCAAGACCGTCAGAAATGTCGATCATCGAAGTGGGCTTGATTCCAAGCTGTTTTAATTTTTCCCGAATATCGGTCCGGGCTTCAGGTTTAAGCTGCCGGCCAATCTGGTAATCGTAACCTTCGAGCTCCGGCTGCATGTCGGGATTGACCTGGAAAACCTTCTTTTCCCTCTCGAGCAGCAAAAGTCCCATGTATGCACTTCCCAGGTCACCGGTAACGCAGATCAGGTCGCCTGATTTCGCCCCGCTGCGGTAAACCACTTCTTCCTTTTTTGCTTCGCCGAGTATGCTTACCGATAAAATAAGGCCTTTGTTGCTGGATGAGGTGTCACCTCCCACAAGATCCACCTTGTAGCGTTCACAAGCCATCATGAGACCTTTGTACAGCTCGTCAAGGGCTTCGACCGAGAACCGGCTGGAAACGGCAACAGAAACGGTGATCTGTTTGGGCACACCGTTCATGGCGGCGATGTCGGAAATATTGACCACGGCTGCTTTGTATCCCAGGTGCACCAAGGGGGTATAGACCATGTCGAAATGTATTCCTTCGACCAGCAGATCGGTCGACAGCAGGATTGCATTTTCCCCTGCATCAATAACCGCGGCGTCGTCTCCCACACCTTTGATGGTTCCTTTATGGTAAAGTTTTATACTACTGGTAAGATGTTCGATAAGTCCGAACTCGCCGATCTCAGATAATGGGGTAAGGCTGGAGGGCGTGTCGTTATTGGTTGGTTCTGACATGAGGGTTCTTTTAAATAAAAAAGCGAAAAGCGAAACTGCTTGCAAAATTAAGAAAAGTGGAGCACTTCACATAAGGCAAACTGGCTAAAGCGAAGCATTTTACATGAGTACCCCCAGGTACCGGGAGCGGGCAGGCATCCCTGGTAATACCCATTGCCGATTTTTCCTACCTTTGCTACTAAACCCTGATGAATAAAAAATCTTCTCCTAAACAGGTACCCGAATACCTAATTAAATTATCTTTGCAGGGACAATTTGTAAGATGGAATCCGATCAGAATAAAATCATAGGCGAAGTCACCCAAAGCGATTATAAATACGGCTTTGTCACCGACATAGAAACAGAATATGCCCCAAAGGGACTGAGTGAAGACACGGTAAGGTTTATTTCTGCAAAAAAGAACGAACCTGAATTCATGCTTGAGTTCAGGCTGAAGGCATACAGACATTGGCTTACCATGAAACTGCCAACCTGGGCGCACCTGGATATCCCGCTTATCGATTTCCAGGATATCTACTTTTATGCCGCTCCCAAAAAGAAAAAGCAATACGAGAGTCTTGACCAGGTTGATCCTGAATTGCTGGCTACTTTCGATAAGCTTGGCATCTCGCTTGAAGAGCAGAAGAAGCTTTCAGGGGTAGCAGTTGATGCTGTTATCGACAGCGTTTCAGTTAAAACCACTTTTTCGGAAACCCTTGCCAAGTATGGAATTCTCTTCTGTTCTTTGAGCGATGCTGTTCAGAATCACCCGGAGCTGGTTAAGCAATACCTTGGCTCCGTAGTCCCTTACACCGATAACTATTATGCTTCATTGAACTCGGCTGTGTTCAGTGACGGTTCGTTCTGTTACATCCCTAAAGGGGTGCGCTGCCCGGTTGAATTATCCACTTATTTCAGGATCAATGCCGCAAATACCGGCCAGTTTGAACGTACCCTGATCGTTGCCGACGAAGGCGCATACGTAAGTTATATGGAAGGCTGTACAGCTCCCCAGCGCGATGAGAACCAGCTTCATGCAGCTGTTGTCGAGATCGTAGCCATGAAAGATGCCCAGGTTAAATATTCGACGGTGCAGAACTGGTATCCCGGAGATAAAAACGGTAAGGGCGGAATCTATAATTTCGTTACCAAGCGTGGGATCTGCAAGGGAAGCAATTCAAAGATCTCGTGGACCCAGGTTGAAACAGGATCGGCCGTTACCTGGAAATACCCCTCCTGCATACTCCTGGGCGACAACAGCGTTGGAGAATTCTATTCGGTTGCTGTTACAAATAATCACCAGCAGGCCGATACCGGGACCAAGATGATGCACCTTGGCAGGAACACGAAAAGCACTGTCATTTCCAAGGGGATATCTGCAGGTAAAAGCAATAATTCTTACCGCGGACTTGTCCGCATTTCGAAGAATGCTTCGAACAGCAGGAATTACAGCCAGTGTGACTCATTGCTGCTGGGTTCCGAATGCGGGGCTCATACCTGGCCATATATCCAGGTTGAGAATAAATCATCCATCGTTGAACATGAAGCAACAACTTCGAAGATCAGCGAGGACCAGCTCTTTTACTGCCAGCAGAGAGGCATGAATGCCGAAAGCGCCATCGGCCTTATTGTAAACGGGTATGCAAAGGAAGTTCTTAAACAGCTGCCTATGGAGTTTGCCGTGGAGGCTCAAAAACTGCTTTCCATCAGTTTGGAGGGGAGTGTCGGATAAGAAAAGCGAAATAGCGAAAAGCGAAATAGCGAAAAGCGAAATGGCGAAATGGCGAGATAGCGAAAATGTTAGAGTTATATAAAACATATTGGTGAAATGAATAAACATAAAGGATCTCGTTTTTATTTCGCTTTTCGCTTTTAAATGAGTCAATATACTATTACGAATAAGTTCAGACTATGCTCTTATCAATTAAAAACCTTCATGCGTCCATCAACGGGAAGGAAATATTAAAAGGAATAGATCTTGATGTGGATCATGGGGAAGTTCATGCTATCATGGGCCCCAACGGTACGGGAAAAAGCACCCTCGCCTCGGTGATCGCAGGCAGGGAAGTCTTTGATGTTACGGCCGGGGAGATCAGGTATAAGGACAAGAACCTGCTGAAGCTTGCAGTTGAAGAACGGGCAAGGGAAGGTATTTTCCTGGGGTTCCAGTACCCTGTTGAAATTCCGGGAGTGAGCATCACCAATTTCATGCGCACCGCGGTAAACGAGGGGAGGAAGTATAAAGGCCTCGACCCTTTGTCGGGAGGCGCATTTCTTAGGCTGATGGAAGAAAAGAAAAAGCTGGTCGAACTTACCTCCAATCTTGCCAACCGCTCGGTGAATGAAGGATTTTCGGGGGGAGAGAAAAAGAAGAACGAGATTTTCCAGATGGCTATGCTTGAACCTGAGCTGGCTATACTGGATGAAACGGATTCGGGCCTTGATATTGACGCCCTTAGGGTAGTTGCAAATGGTGTGAATAAATTACGCACCAGGGAAAACGCTTTCGTTATCATCACCCATTACCAGAGGCTTCTCGATTATATTGTTCCCGATTTCGTTCATGTTCTGTTTGAAGGCAGGATTGTAAAATCCGGGACCAGGGAACTTGCCCTGGAACTGGAGGAAAAAGGATATGACTGGATCAGGAAAGAGCAGGAGGGATAAGGCAGGATGCAGGATACAAGATGCGAGATACAAGATGCAAGATGCAAGATAAAGTAAGACAACATATTACAAAAGAACTGATGTCGGGGATTTACGGTGAATGCCGTGAGGCTTTATCTGTCAATGATTACCCGGCATTATCGGCTTTAAGGGAAGAAGCCATCCGCAGTTTTGAAGAATCAGGATTTCCTACCACTAAGCTTGAAGCCTGGAAGAATACCAGCCTGAAGGAAAGTTTTTCAACTGAATACAAGGTGGTCGTGCAACCCGAGACGGGTGTGGACGTTCAGAAAGTTTTCCTTTGCAATATTCCGCATCTCGATACGGCTATTATGGGGCAGCTTAACAGCTGGTATGTATCCAAGGATGTGCCTTTGATGAAGCTTGGGAACGGCATCATCATGGGAAGCCTGGCTGAAGCCCTGAAACAATATCCGGAACTGGTGGAAGCCCACCTTGGAAAATATGCAGGTTCAAACGGGGATGCATTTACTTCGCTGAACACGGCTTTTATCATGGATGGTGTTTTCATTTATGTGCCGGATGATGTAAAAAGCCCGAAGCCGGTGCAGATCATCAACGTCATCCACAGTAATGAGAACCTATTCCTGCAATCGAGGAACCTTGTCGTTTTGGGGAAGAACAGCAGGCTTTCGCTGGTGCATTGCGATGATTCATATAACCAGCAGGCTTCGTTTTCAAATATTGTTACCGAGATCCATCTTGGTGAGAATGCCTTTATGGATCATTACAAGCTTCAGAATCTTAACAACAGCTCCACTCTTATCAGCTCTTCATATTTTGAGCTTGAAACTGCCGCCAAACTGGAGTCTCATTATATTTCGCTAAACGGCGGATTGCTCAGGAACAATCTCAGGCTGAGATTTAACGGCCCTCACGGGGTTGCAAGTGTTTACGGGATCTACCTGATGGACCGCAAGCAGCATATCGATAACCAGGTGTTCATTGACCACGCCTCCCCTGACTGTACCAGCAGCGAACTTTTTAAAGGGATACTTGATGAGCATTCAAGCGGGGTTTTCAACGGGCATGTACTGGTTCGCAGGGATGCTCAGCGCACCAATGCATACCAGAGCAACAGGAATATCCTGCTGACGGAAACGGCAAAGGTGAATTCAAAGCCTTTTCTCGAGATTTACAATGATGACGTGAAATGTTCACATGGTTCAACCACAGGACAGCTCGACCAGGATGCGATGTATTATTTGAGGCAGCGCGGGATTGGTGAAGACAGTGCCCGAATGCTTTTAATGTATGCGTATGCAGATGAGGTGATCAGTAAAATTGACATTGAACCGCTTAGGTACCGCATAGAAGATATGGCGAAGAAACGCCTGCAGGGAGAGTTGCAGATCTGTGAAGCCTGTGTGCTGCATTGCAATACACCTGAACACCCTGTGGAGTTTGTGATAGACATGTCGAAAATATAATAGCCAAGAGTGATGAGTGGTGAGGAATAACCATTAGTGAAACAAAGTTCTTAATTCAAAATTCGTTATTCGTTATTCGATTATTCAATTTGAAATCTATTCTGACATGACCCTCAACATTCAGGACATCCGCGCCGACTTCCCCATCCTCTCCCAGACTATTTACAAGAGGCCTCTGATCTATTTTGATAATGCAGCAACCACGCAAAAGCCTGTTCAGGTCATAAGGGCCATCAGCAATTATTATGAGCAGGATAACTGCAACATCCACCGTGGTGTCCATTACCTGAGCGTAAAAGCCACCGAGGCCTTTGAGGAAGCCAGGAAGGAGATCAGGGAGTTCATAAATGCCAGGGTTACTCATGAAGTGGTATTCACCAAAGGAGCTTCCGAATCGCTGAACCTGGTGGCATCTTCTTTTGGAAAAAAATTCCTGAAACCTGGCGACGAGGTCATCACGACCATCATGGAACATCATTCAAATTTTGTCCCCTGGCAGATGATATGTGAAGAGAAAGGCGCATTGCTTAAGATTGCCAATATCCTCCCCGACGGGCAGCTTGATATAGAACACCTTTATTCACTTATCAGCGACCGCACCAGGATCATTGCCCTAACGCATGTTTCAAATGTGCTCGGCACCATCAACCCGGTTAAGGAGATCATTGCGCATGCTCACTCGAAAGGTATCCCTGTGCTGATCGACGGCGCCCAGGGCGTATCTCATATTTCGGTCGATGTGACCGACCTGGATTGCGATTTCTATTGTTTCTCGGGGCATAAGATGTATGGCCCTATGGGTATAGGTGTGCTTTACGGGAAAGAGAAGTGGCTGGAGGAACTTCCTCCATACCAGACCGGGGGAGAAATGGTGAAAGATGTTACCGTTGAAAGAACGACTTTTAATGAGCTCCCTTTCAAGTTTGAAGCCGGCACTCCCAACGTGGAAGGCGTGATGGGGCTCAGGGCTGCCGTTAAGTACCTGAGGAACCTGGGCATGGACAACATCCGTGCTTATGAAGATGAGTTGCTGAAGCATGCAGTGGAACGGCTTTCGGCGATAGAGGATATGCGTTTTTATGGCACTGTACCAGAAAAAGCCAGCCTGGTTTCTTTCCTGGTTGGCGACATCCATCCTTTTGATGCAGGGACCATCATTGATAAGATGGGGATTGCGGTAAGGACCGGCCATCACTGCGCCCAGCCCCTGATCGATCATTTCGGGATACCCGGCACAGTAAGGGCTTCCTTTGCTTTTTATAACACCATTGAAGAGATCGATAAACTGGCTGATGCGGTGAAAAGAGTGAAGACGATGTTTGAATAATAAAACATGACTATACACGAAATAGAAAATCAGCTTGTTGATGAATTCGCCGCTTTTGACGACTGGCTCGACAAATATGACATCATCCTCGACATGGGCAAATCGCTGCCTCCCATGGACCCAAAATTCAAGACCGACCAGTTCATTATTTCAGGCTGCCAGAGCAAGGTCTGGCTGCATGCCGAATACCGCGACGGCATGGTGTTTTTCACCGCCGACAGCGACGCCATCATCACCAAGGGCATCGTGAGCATGCTTGTAAAAGTCCTTTCGGGCCAGACCGCCGACGCGATACAGTCCGCCGACCTGAATTTTATAGACAGGATAGGCTTAAAGGAACACCTTTCACCCACCCGTTCCAACGGCCTGTCATCTATGGTAAAGCAAATGAAGCTTTATGCGATGGTGTTCAAGATGAAGGGGTGATCGTCCCAACCTTTGTTAAAAAAAATCTCAGTCTAAATTGTATACCTGCGGAATCGGGAAGCTGATTTAATGATTATGAACGGCCTGAATCATTAACTTTGCCGGTTCAAGAAATGAACTTTATGGAAACCCCGGCAAACATACCATACGATCCTTTTGAACATTCTGTAATAGATGCCCTCAGGAGGATTTTTGACCCAGAGATCCCGATTAATATTTATGACCTCGGGCTGATCTACAATCTGAAAATCGATACTGATCGTAATGTGGAAATCCTGATGACACTTACCACTCCAAACTGCCCGGTTGCCGAGGATATGCCCGGCATGGTGCAGGACGAGGTCAGCCGTGTTGAAGGTGTGGGCAATGTGAAAATCGAACTTACCTTCGAGCCTCCCTGGGACATGGCGAACCTGTCGGACGATGCCAAAGTGGAGTTAGGGCTGATTTAACAGCGAACATTTTACAAAAGCTGCACCAGGTGCAAGGAGCGAATCTCAACTGCATATGCCATGGGAATAAGTATGCGTGAGCGACGCAGCAACCGTAGCAGCGTTGTAAAGATGTGAGCTAAGTGTTCATCACGATAAATTATCGTAAATTTACCCCGCAATTTTAATTACCCATGACTCCGGCAATAGGCCCGTTACTCGCGCATATCAGCAGTCCTGAAGACCTGAGAAAGCTCAGCATCGATCAGCTGCCCCAGCTGTGCGCTGAGATCAGGCAGTTTATCATCGATGTGATTTCGGTCAACCCGGGCCACCTTGGAGCAAGCCTGGGTGCCGTTGAACTTTCGGTAGCTATTCATTATGTGTTCGACACGCCTAACGATAAAGTGATATTTGACGTTGGCCACCAGGCTTATGCTCATAAGATACTTACCGGGCGTAAAGAATCCTTTCATACCCTGAGGACATTTAAAGGTATCAGCGGCTTCCCGAAGATGTCGGAAAGCGCTTATGACGCATTCGGCACCGGCCATTCTTCGACCAGCATCTCTGCAGCTCTTGGAATGGGAGTGGCCTCTAAGATTAAAGGAGAGACAAGCCGCCATCATGTGGCGATAATCGGTGACGGGGCGATGACCGGCGGCATGGCGATGGAAGCCCTCAATAATGCCGGTGTTTCCAATGCCAACCTCCTTGTGATCCTCAACGATAACCAGATCGCAATCGATAAGAATGTCGGAGCTATCAAGGATTACCTTGCCGATATTGTAACATCAAAGACTTATAACAAGATCCGTGATAATATCTGGCTGATGATGGGAGGGGGGACAAAATATGGTAAAAACTCCCGTGCCATTGTAAAGCAGCTGGGTAACGCCCTGAAAGGAACCCTGCTGAAACCCAGCGGTTTGTTTGAAGCGTTTAATTTCAGGTATTTCGGACTTGTCGACGGAAATGATATCATCCGACTGGTAAATGTTTTAAGTGATATCAAGGATATAAAAGGCCCTAAACTTCTGCATACTCACACTATCAAGGGAAAGGGGTTTGAAAAGGCTGAGCGTGACCAGACTGTTTTTCATGCACCCGGAGTGTTTGACAAGGAAACAGGGAAGATTGCCGAAGATAAGTGCCATGGACAGGCGCCTAAATACCAGACTGTCTTCGGGCGAACCATCATAGAACTGGCTGAACAGAATGCTGCAATCATAGGCATTACACCGGCAATGGCCACAGGCTGTTCACTTAACCTGATGATGACTAAAATGCCTGAGAGGACTTTCGATGTTGGCATAGCCGAACAACACGCCGTGACTTTCAGCGCAGGGCTTGCTTCCTCGGGAATGATCCCTTTCTGCAATATTTATTCGACCTTTCTGCAAAGGGCATACGACCAGATCATCCACGACGTGGCCCTGCAAAACCTGCCTGTAGTTTTCTGCCTCGACAGGGGCGGGCTGGTAGGAGAAGACGGGGCAACCCATCATGGTGCATATGACCTGGCCTACCTCCGATGCATCCCAAATATGACCATCGCAGCTCCAATGAACGAGGAGGAGCTCAGGAGCCTTATGTTCACAGCCCAGCTTCCGGGCAAAGGACCGTTTGCAATCAGGTACCCCAAAGGCAGGGGTGTGATGCACGAATGGAAGACAACCATGAAAGAGATGGAGGTTGGCAAAGGCTTAATAATAAAGGAAGGGAAAGAGGTGGCTGTGCTGAGTACAGGTCATCCGGGGAACTTCGTTAAGGAAGCCTTTGCTGAACTGGAAAATGAAGGGATACAGCCTGCTCATTTCCACTTTCCTTATGTGAAACCTCTCGATGAAGGGCTGCTTCATGAAGTGTTTAAAAACTTCAGCAGGATCGTGACCGTTGAAGATGGTACTGTTATGGGCGGATTTGGCAGCGCCGTCGTTGAATTCATGAGCGACCACGGCTATTCGGCCAGGGTCAAACGCCTCGGAGTCCCTGATAAATTCATAGAACAGGGGAAGAACGAAGAACTCCACCACGAATGCGGGTATGATACTGCGGGAATCATAAAAACAGTTAAAGCCTTACTTTAACTGTTTTTATCAAGCATTTTCAGCACCTCAGCCGCCTTGCGCCTTGTGTGATAGCTCATCATGAACAACGCCCCAACCAGGATAAAGGGAATGGTAATTGTTAATACAACAACCAGGCTTATCCAGATAGAATGGTTGTTTGCATAATTCCCCCAGAAGATAAACGGGGTAAATGCCAAACCCAGGGAAAGAAATATGATCCCGCCTATGTTTTCCCATTTCCATGCAATGGCAAGTATAACAACCAGGACAAATGATGGGATCATATGCATCAGCCAGGCCAGGATCTCGTCCTTTAAGGATACCCCCGGCTGGAAGGCATCCAGTGAAAAAACGCTGACGAATAAAATGGCGACTATGCAAAGTACCCTTGGAGCCCAGTGAAGAAATAAGATGGATTTCATATAATAAGTATTTAGGTGCTTGAAATTGCAGGCATTTTAAAATCGTATTTTTTATCGGTCATGAGTTTCAGCATAAAATCTGCAACGTCATTGCGGGGAATTCTCCATGAAGTCGGCAGACCTTCATTTATGTTGAACCTTCCGGTTTTCGGTGAATCGGTAAGCCCTACCGGCCGTACAACGACCCATTCAGACTTGCTTTGCCTGATGACCTCAATCTGGCGTTTTTTGTCTTCGAAAACCTGCTTCAGGAATAAGGGGATTAACACCTTCCCGAACCAGAAACCGCCGTCATTGCCGAGAACACCGGCCGACGACATACAGATAAAACGCTTAACGTTCGATTCCTCCATGGCTTTCAGTATCAGCCGGGTGGCATCCGACAGTACTGTCGATGGTTTATTTTTTTCAATACCCAGGGTGCACATAACCACATCCTGCCCGCTCACAGCATCACGGATCTTATTATAATCATCGAGTTCTCCCTCTATGATCCTGATGTTTTTGTGAGTAATACTGATTTTATGCGGACTACGGGTGTAGGCTGTGACTTCATGCCCCTGGTTCAGGGCCTGGAAAGTCAGCAGCAGACCAGTCCTCCCGCTTGCACCAAATACGGCTATTTTCATCTGAGAATTTTAATTGCTGCAAAGGTACGAAATTCGTGATCCGTGATTCGTGAACCGTGATCCGTGAACAGTAAATTCTCCATCGCAGCCTATACTCCGGTATAAGCCCGGAGCAATTCAGGCACCCGTTTCTGCAGCAAACCGGGGTTAAATTACCGGGAGTGATTGAAAATCTTTCTATTTTTATCCAAAAATTACCTTGTCTTTTTCCGATCTTATAAGAAAGAAGCCGATAGGCCTGATTCTCAAGGATGCCGCAAGGTACGAGCGGGAATCGGGAGGCCTCAGGCGCAGCCTTACGGTGTTTGACCTCACCGCATTGGGCATTGCCGCCATTGTGGGCTCGGGTATCTTCGCCACCATAGGAAGTGCTGCAGCCTCAGGCGGGCCTGCAGTTGCCCTGCTCTTTATATTTACAGCCATAGCCTGTGGATTTTCAGCCTTATGTTATGCCGAATTTGCCTCGGTGATCCCCCTCAGCGGCAGCGCTTACACCTATGCCTATGCCAGTTTCGGAGAGCTTTTCGCATGGATCATCGGCTGGGACCTTATCATCGAATATGCCATCGGGAATATAGCCGTAGCGATATCATGGTCTGATTATTTCTGTGGACTGATGAGCGGGTTGGGCCTGCACATCCCCGAATATGTATCGACCGATTACGTTACCGCGCTGAGGGGTTATTATGACGGAGCCGCAGCCATTGCTCATGGCAGCAGCCTGTCCCAACTGGCCCCGGCAATCCAGAAATCATACCTGGCCTGGGTTAATTCTCCTGTACTTGGAGGCGTTCATGTGATTGCCAACATCCCTGCCTTTGCGATTGTCGCCCTTATTTCCATGCTGGTTTATATCGGGATTTACGAAACCAAAGTGGTTGGTAACTCCATGGTGATCCTGAAAGTCGTGGTATTGCTGCTGGTCATAGGGGTGGGGTCATTTTACGTGAAACCCGGCAATTGGACACCCTTTGCCCCTCACGGGCTAACCGGTGTTCTCAAAGGAGTTTCCGGGGTGTTCTTTGCTTATATCGGCTTTGATGCAATATCCACAACGGCCGAAGAATGCAAGAATACGCGCCGCGACCTGCCAAGGGCAATCATATACTCTCTCATCATAACAACTTTTTTGTATGTCATGATCAGTCTGGTTCTCACAGGTATGGTGAATTTTTCGGAACTCGGTGTGGGAGATCCCCTGGCCTATGTGTTTGAAAGAATCCATATGGCTAAATTTGCAGGCTTTGTTTCACTGGCAGCCGTCATCGCCATGGCCAGCGTGATCCTGGTCTTCCAGGTGGGCCAGCCCCGGATCTGGATGAGCATGAGCCGCGACGGTTTATTGCCGAAAGCCTTTTCGAGGATACATCCCAAATTCAGAACACCCTCTTTTTCTACTGTTGTTGCCGGGCTATTAGTAGCCATCCCATCCCTGTTCATGAACTTCACCGAAGTCACAGACCTGACGAGCATAGGTACCCTGTTTGCATTTGTCCTGGTGAGCGGGGGGGTGCTTATATTGAACCCGTATGGAAAAAGAGATAGCGAAAGTCGAGAAGCGAAAAGCGAAATAAAAGATTATGAAATTGTTGGAGCGAGCATTTCACATAAGCCGCCTTGGGTGCCAGGAGCCAACTCTTTGGATTTTAATCCGGACAATGCTGACGCGACGCAGACACCCCAGCGGCGATGTGAAGATGATCGCGGATCAACAACCAAGGGCTTTCATGTGCCTTATATAAATTCAAGAATCGCGCTTCCCCTTGTCTGGGCCGGGGTTGCGTTGGTGCTTTACTTCTGGAACCCGCCTGAGCTCAGGGAGCTTGGCAGGCTTACCAACTTTACCTTTGACCGTGATGACCTGCCCTTGTTTATTTTCATCATTGCCGCCGTGATCCTTACAGTGATGGGGATCATCAGGAAGTTGTCGCTGATCCCGCTGCTGGGACTTCTTTCAAGCCTTTTCCTGATGGTTCACCTGGGATTTACCAACTGGATGAGATTCCTGGTCTGGCTGGCTATTGGTATGATCATCTATGTTATGTATTCGAGAAACCACAGCAGGCTGAGACGTGAACCGCGAACCACGAACCGTGAACCGTGAATCGTGAATCGTGAACCGTGAATCGTAAATTTAAACTTCCATGTCAGTAACAGGAATCATCGTTATCATAACCGCCGGCATCCTGGTCGGGTTCATCAATACCTTGTCGGGAGGAGGATCCGTGATAAGCCTTTCACTGCTGATCATCCTCGGTCTGCCGGCCCCCATCGCCAACGGCACCAACCGCATCAGCATATTTTTCCAGACCCTTTCGTCGGTGGGAAGTTTTACAAAACAGAAAATGTTCACCAACCTCAGGCCGGTCTGGCTTGGCATCCCTGCTACCATTGGATCCGTGCTGGGGGCTTACCTCGCAATCGATGTGCATGAAAAAGTCATTGAGGTCGCCATGATACTTGCAATGATATTGATGGCCTTCTTTCTTTTCTATAAACCCGACCGCTGGCTCCGCGAAAACCCCGCCCTTATGCAGAAAAAATTGCAGTGGTGGCAGTTTGCAATCTTCTTTTGTGTTGGTTTCTACGGCGGTTTTATCCAGGTCGGCGTTGGCTATTTCATGCTGATGGCCCTTGTCCTGGGCACCGGGTATGATCTCGTTAAAGCCAATGCAGTAAAGAACCTGATCGTTTTCTTTTATGCGATCTTCGCCCTGGCAGTCTTCGTGATCAACGGGCAGGTTCACCTGGTTTACGGACTGCTCCTTTCGGCCGGAAGCGTGATCGGCGCTCTCATAGCTTCATATTTTGCTGTAAAGAAAGGCGCAGGCTTTATCAGGGCAGTTATCATTTTCTCGATCATACTTACCGTATTACAGATTTCGGGTCTCATCAATTTCACCCATCTTTTAAAAAGCATTTTATAATCTTTCTCCATATGAAACACCTGAGAATCGTTTTCCTTTTTGCTTTTATTTTTGTCTGCGGATGGCTTTCTGCCCAGGTCAGTCAGGATGCAGCTAAACTGTCAGTTCCCGGCGGCAGGCACTGGGTCCTGGTTGTTCATGGTGGGGCGGGAGGCCCGGCAAAAGGAACCATGAAACCTGAAAGGGAAAAGCAGTATACCGATTCACTTACAAAGGCCATGAACATAGGGTCAGGGATACTTTCGGCCGGGGGAAGCAGCCTGGATGCAGTGGAAGCTGTGATCAGGTTCATGGAGGATTGCCCCTTGTTCAACGCAGGAAAAGGCGCAGTGCTTGACGAAGACGGCAAAGCTGAACTTGACGCTTCCATCATGGACGGGAAAACAGGCAAAGCAGGTGCTGTAGGCGGCGTGACCATTATAAAAAATCCCATCACAGCAGCCCGGGCGGTCATGGATAAAACCGATCATGTAATGCTTATAGGCCCCGGGGCAGATGCTTTTGCAAGAACCCATGGGCTTGAGATCGCCGATCCTTCGTATTTCATAACCCCCGAGCGCTATGAAGCCTGGAAAGCGGCAAAGCAGAAAACCAGGCCTGAACGACCCTCTCCCTCATCCGAAGAAAAAGAAAAAAAAGGAACTGTTGGTTGCGTTGCACTTGATGTGAACGGGAACCTGGCAGCAGGTACATCCACAGGGGGTATGATGATGAAGATGAGCGGCAGGGTTGGCGACAGCCCTATTATTGGTGCGGGCACCTGGGCCGATAACAATACGTGTGCAGTTTCATGCACCGGCCATGGCGAATTTTTTATACGGAACTGTGCGGCATACAATGTGGCAGTTCAGATGATGTATGCCGGGAAATCCCTGCAGGACGCTGCTCATTTCGTGATCTTTGACCTGCTTAAAGCCAAGGGAGGCGAGGGCGGACTGATTGCCGTTGATAAAGACGGCAACATTGCAATGCCTTTCAGCAGCAATGCGATGTTCAGGGGGACTGTTTCGGCGGGAACTTCACCGCAAGTCAGCATATATTAAAAAAATAAAGGCTGCGCCGGATCGCGGCACAGCCTTTCGAATCAGGATTATTTAGAATCAGGGTAAGAAAAGATAGAGAGTCCCGCTCTTATTGCCTTTGTACCAGTCAACTTTGTATTTGGTCGGGCAATCGGTGGTAGGCTGGTCGTTGCTGTCGTATCCGAAAGTCAGGGTTGCTCCCTTGCTGTCGCCCGGGATCATGTGTTTTTTCTGGCCGCTGCAGGGATCCCAGCCGCAATGTGCCCTGTGGACCACCGACTGAAGGATCTGGGTATAGAACTGTTCGCCGTTCCTGTTGGTGCCCCAGAGGACGAGGTTGTTGTAACCACCGGCAGAACCGAACCCATCAACTGTGAGTACATAATCATTGTCGGTTGCTGAGAAAGTAAAGGTGGTTTGCCTTGCCAGGTTCCACGATTTTGTGGTGCTGTCGGCCAGTGTAACGTTCATATAACCTTCATCCTTGAAAGTAACCGAGCTGATGTACTGAGGTATCATCCATACAAGCCCGCCGGAAACGTTGGTGTATTTTTTCTGGCCGTTAAGTGTAACGGATTTATTTGAGTGCACATGTGTTACTCTCAGGTCGATGAACTTATAATAAACAACTGCTCCAGCCTGGTGCCAGCGCGTATTCACGTTCTTCTTGATCTCAACTTTGCCATGACGGTCAAGGTTGCCCCTGCAATTCGTACCATTATAGGTGATGTAATAGGTTATC
>JBAXBP010000037.1:0-23967 GCA_037141915.1 Bacteroidota bacterium
GTTAAATCAAACCTAAAACTATGAAAAATAGACATTTACTCTCTCTATTACGGACAGCTTTCATCGGATTGTTTTTACTCGTCCTTGCCACTTTGACCTTTGCCGGCAATCCTGTTGACAAAGGTACTACACGGAATGATGATCCTTATTATCGTCTGAAAGCTAATCAGACCACCGGTTTTATTTCGGCTACGGATGTTCTGAAAGCCCAGGAGCAGACAGAGCAGATGCGTCTGAAATCAGCCACTGGGCTGATGAACCTTGATTGGGCGCCTCTTGGTCCGACAAACATTGCGGGTCCTATCTGGTCTGCAATTTTTGACAACCGTGATGCAACGGGTTCGACAATTTATGCCGGCGCTCCTAACGGAGGGATCTGGCGTTCCACGACTTTAGGTTTGACCTGGCATGCCATCGGAACGCCCGACGGGAACATCCCAAGGGTTTCATGCATGGCACAGTCTAAAAGCGGAATCTTCTATGTTGGAACCGGACAGGTTACCAAGGGGAGTTATAACAACGGGAACGGACTTTACCGTTCAACCGACGGAATAAACTTCTCAATCGTTCCCGGCACGACTTTCAATGCCCACTGGCTTGGTATTGCGCAGCTTGCTGCAGACCCAAGGAATGAGCGCATGTATGTTGCAACTATCGGTGGAATTTATTATTCCGATAACGGTACCGATTGGACAACATCATTGCCCGGTTATGCCAATGATGTTTCGGTAGGCAGCGACGGAACAGTTCTTGCGGTGGTAGACGATTCTGTTTATATCGCAAAATCAGGAGATGTCAATAACTGGGTTCTCCTCAGCACAGGAGATCCGTCAAAACTTCCGAATACCGGAGTGGGTTGGGTCAGGGTTGCTGTCGCACCTTCCGATCCGCAGGTGATGTACGCATCTGTATGCATGGTCTCAGGTTATATGAAAGGAATTTATGGTTCAACCGATGGTGGGACTACTTGGAATGTGATCTTCCCCGCCAACAATTCACTTGAGCCTTTTGGTGTAGACGGTTTCAAATACAATGTCATCACAGTAACGCCCAATAATCCTGATCAGGTCTTTATCGGCTCCAAAATGATGTGGGTTGGCAAACGAGTGGCAGGTGAAACTTATTTTGACTGGGAAGTCGTCAGCAGCGGATCCATTCCTCCGTCCAGTGTGACATATGCTCCCAATTATCATCATCAGTATTCATTCCAGCCCGGAAACAGCGGGCGTATGGTAATGTCAACCGACGGGGGTGTCAGCATCGCAACCATCCGCCCGGGGCAGATAGTTTACCAGACATCATCATTAAACCTCCAGGTTAGCCAGTTCGTGTCCATGTCGCATACCTACAGCAAGAGCGATCTTATGGGAGGTGCCTTGCATAATGGGACTATCGTGGTAGGTGCCTATTACCCAAGTCTTGTAAATGACCCATTGGATGGTGTCCAGATTTGGAGAGATGGCAATGATTACGGTGATGAGGGACGTACAGGAGGATATTGCACCTGGAGCAAGATTTATCCGAATCTTGTTATTTATTCCAATGCCGATTCCAATTCAACTACCTATCGTACTATTCGTCGTCGCGAACTTACCGACCTTACATACGACAATGACCCTCTTGGAGCCGATATAGTCATTACAAAGGGTGTTTACCTGCCCCTTGCACTGGCCGAAAGTTTTAATTACGTAAATACACGCGACAGTGTCAAATATTACAATAAAACAGACAATCCCATTCCACCCCTGACCCCGATCACTGCATACAGTAATAACGGTAAATTCCCTTTTGTTTATACCACTACTGCAACGATCCCCGCACACGACAGCGCCATGGTACCTGACCTCGTTGCCGCACGTTTTTTCATGGCAACCACCAAAGGCGGCCGTACCGGTGTCTTCATGAACAAATATATGCTGCAGTTCGATCATGCAGCAGAATGGTACCTGGTCTATAAGGACCTGACCCCTCCGGGAGCGCAGGAATACATCTGCACCCTGTCAGTTTCAGCAGATATGAACACGGTATGGATGGGAACAACAAAAGGTCATATTTACAGGGCAAGCAATCTTCTTCTGGCATACAACACCGCTACTGCCGATTACGATAGTCCGACTTTCATTGTAAGTAACGATGTGTTGACAGGAATTCCTTTTACAGGCAGGTATGTAAGCGGTATCTCAGTTGATCCGAATAATCCTAACCACGTGATGGTAACCCTTGGGAATTATGGCAATGCAAATTATGTTTATCAGACCATGAATGCCCTTGACCAGAACCCGAGCTGGACTGATGCCACAGGTAACCTTCCCGGCGCTCCCGTACTGAGCAGTATAATAGAATTGCATAATCAAAACAACGCAGTACTCGGAACTGAATGGGGTGTGTTCTCAACGACAAACCTTTTGGATGCAACACCAACATGGGTGCCCGATATGGCACATATGGGTAACGTCCCTGTTAACTGCCTGCAACAGCAAACTCTCCAGGCTTATCCGATGCTTAATTATGGTACTATATATGCCGGTACATGGGGACTTGGTTTTTACCGGGATACAACCTTCCTGACTCCTGTCGGAATTGCTCCGGGGCCATCCGGATCAAAACTCCATCATGATCTTAAGATCAGCCCGAACCCTGCTCAGGATTTCGTCAATATTTCCTACACCTTAACCCGGAGCGCCAATGCAGAAATATTTGTATATGACCTGAATGGTACCATGGTTATGACCGGCAGCCTCGGACTTAAACCCCAGGGCGAATCCACATCCCGCATAGATTTCACGTCTTTGCCGGCGGGCATGTATATTGTCAGGATTAATGATTCTTACGGTAAAGTTGTCAAGCAATAATATTAAATAACACAATAAAACTCAAGATATGAAAAGATTTTTATCGGTTCTCTTGCTTTCACTCTTTGCCGCTGTTACCATGGCAGGAACAGAAGTATATACTCCTACACTCAGGTCGCCGGTGGACGATACGATTAACCAGATGCCAAATGTGACTGTCAGTTGGAATGCTATCGTCGGCAGTACAGGATTGCAATACGAAGTGCAGCTCGATACAAATAGTAATTTCAATTCAACCAAACTTACTGATACCATACAGGTGTTACTTACAGGTTATACAACCCATCAACTCCTGTTTAATACCAAGTACTATTGGCGTGTAAGAGCAATCGACCTGGGTGAAACTTCGGGCTGGTCAGTTGTAAGGAGGTTTACCGTTTTCAGCCAGGTGAGCCTCACCTTCCCCGATCCGAATAATCCTCCAAAACTTGATACGATTGCACCGACACAACAGCTTGCCTGGTCAAATAAAGTTGGAAAGACTGTAATATCAGGGGTGAAATATTTCGATATACAGTGTGATATCAATCAGAATTTTAACTCATCCCAGCTGATTTCAGGAACTGTTGCGGCAACCAAGTTCTATTATACGGTAAGCAACCTTAGATTCGGGACAAAATATTATTGGAGAGTTCGCGCCCGCCATGATGCCGGATCCAGCCCATGGTCAACCGTTTATTATTTCACTGTTACGAATACAATGGTTCCGATATTACCTGCCAATAAAGCTATCGACCAGTCCCTTGATACCAAGCTTTCGTGGTATAATGTGAAAGGACTGCTGGGTTATGAATATCAGCTAGCCACCGACTCCCTGTTTGTCGGACTGATTGCCGGTTCAGGAGTTGATACAAATTTTGTAAACAGCCAGTTTACCAAATTCGGAATTAAGTATTATTGGAGAACCAGGGGGCGTACAGCTTCTGATACATCAGGCTGGAGTAAAATTTATGCATTTACAACCATTGATCTTGTAAAAATTACGACACCCTCGAACAACTCCACCAACATTGCTCTAAGACCTACAATGAAATGGACAAAACAAACCGGTATTGTCAAATACCAGTTGCAGGTTGATGTTACCCAGGATTTCAGCTCAAGTGTTCTTTTTACAGATGTGAAACTGTCAGATACGCTTACTTCGTTTCTGCTGACTAAAAACCTGAAATATTTTACGGTATATTACTGGAGGATGAGGGCTTTCTCTGATTCACAGGTACCCGATACCAGTGGCTGGAGTTCTGTCTTTAGCTTTAAAACCCTGCCTACCGGAATCGAAGAAAACAGCGGGATCAGCAGCAGTATTTATCCGAACCCTGCTTCAGGAAAGGTTAATGTTAAAATTGATGCCGATCAGCCGATGGCAGTTCAGGTTTCGGTTATTAACCTTCTTGGAACTACGTTCAGTACTGAGGAATTTGAACTTACTACAGGGATCAACCATCATGAAATCAATATATCCAACCTAAGCAAGGGGATATATATCATACGCCTTAATTATGGAGGCAGCGTCACTAATCACAAGTTGATAGTTGATCGTTAGTCAAATGGAATAAAAAAAGCCGGCATGAAAAACCGGCTTTTTTTTTGGCCTTTACTTTTTGTCAAGGCCCTTTTTGAATTCTTCAAGGATTCCCAGGTCCTTCTCGGTAATATAGTTTATCTCAAGTGCCTTCTTGATAAGATGATCATAGTCAGTCAAGGTCACCAGCGGGCAGGCTTCATTCTGAAAATTTAACTGAGCAATACCCAGGTTATAGGTAAAAATGGCAAGCATGCCTTTAACCTGGCATCCTGCATTCTTCAATGCTCCAACAGCCCCGAGGCTGCTTGACCCGGTGGAGATAAGGTCTTCTACAATCACTGCTTTCTGACCTGAACGGACTTCCCCTTCAACCTGGTTGGTAAGACCATGGTCTTTCTTGGAAGAACGCACATAAGCAAACGGCAGTTCGAGTTCCTGCGCTACAAGCGCACCCTGGGGGATTCCCCCTGTAGCAACACCGACGATAACATCAGGCTCCCAATTATAATAACGGACAGCATCAACAAAATGCTGCCTTATGGCAGTTCGGATGCCGTGGTAGGATAGAGTGATACGGTTGTCGGTGTAGATCGGCGACTTTATCCCTGACGCCCATGTGAACAAGTCATTAGGGCTCAGCTTAACAGCCTTGATCTTTAAGAGCATTTCTGCAACGCTTAATGCAATGTCTTCTCTGAAAATCATAGTGATTTATTTTTATTTCTTCAAAAGTACATAAAAATTGAAATCCTATCCTGTCATCCCTATTTACTACCTTTGTTTTGTTTTCCTTTTGCAATCATTTATGAGAATCGAAATATTTTGTAATGAGAGCCTTATTATACTTTCGGATACCAGGCCGTCCAAAAATGATGGTACTGACCTTCAACTTCAATTCACAGGAAAAAAAGCTTTAAGGGAATTCCTTTTTGATTTCGAGAGAAGAAGCGCTGCAGCGATATTCACGATCTGGTCGGAAGATGGTTTTGATCAGTTGAAAGATACTTTTTTCGGCCTTTACGAAAAAGTTGAAGCCGCAGGAGGAATAGTTTTCAACGAACATGAAGAAATGCTGTTCATTCACCGGAATGGGAAATGGGATCTTCCGAAAGGCAAGGTAAATGGAAAGGACAGGAAGAAAGCAGAAAAGAAAAGAGCTGAACAACCAGGGAAATCCGGAAAGGATGAACCCGGCGAGCAGGTAGCCCGCATTGCTGCCCTGCGGGAAGTTAAAGAGGAAACCGGGCTGAAAACGCTGAAAATAACTTCAGGTCTGCCTTCCACATACCATATTTATTATGCAGGAGACAGGAAGATCATCAAACATACCCGGTGGTTCAGGATGCTGGGTTCAACCGACGACAGTCTGAAGCCCCAGGTCAGTGAAGGAATTATCATTGCCCGATGGATCCCCGGCAATTCACTTGGTTGTGTCTTTGTTCATACCTACGCATCACTAAAACCACTTATCAAATCAGTTCAGGAAAATATCTAGCAAATTCATTCAGTATGGACCAGAGTTTGACAAGGCCTTCAGAATTGGTCAGGGCTTTTATAAGAAAAGCCTCCCTCAAACAGGAAGTTTATCATAAAACGTTTGAAATTTTCAGACAGTTTAAAGAGGAATCCGAAGGATTCATCAACACTCATCAAAAAACAGTAAGGAACGCAAAATATCCCCTGCTTTTTGAATTCAGGGAAAGAGGGGATTTTCAGTTTGAACTCAGGTTCGGATCTGACATACTGATTTTTATGATGCATACTAATGTATTTGAGTTCCCACGTGATCATGAGGTCATGAAAACTGAGTATATAAGAGTGGATAAACTCAGGTCGTATTGCGGATGCATCATGATATATAATTTCCTGGCCGATTCGTTTAAATATAACAGATCAAACGACCCGGGTTATCTTATAGGAAGACTGTTCGTTAACCGGGAACTACATTATTTTCTTGAAGGGAAACGCGAAGTCGGCTTACTTTACAATAATTTTCAGAACACCAGGCTAAACCTGAAAACCATTCGATCGATCATCTATTCCAGCATGTTATACACCATTAATTTTGATCTTCTGACACCTCCTTTCGAAAATTTAAAGGAGGTAACTCAACAGGAAATGCAGACCCAGCTTGATTCAATGTCTATCCGTACCGGTAAACGCATCGGTTTCCGTTTCCAGGAGGATAAAGCATTGCAGAATGGGAACAACAGGAAGCCTTCAGAAAAGCAGTAGACACCCATATTCGTTTAATTCAACCTGTGAGATCCTATGAAAAACAAGTTTGAATATGTAATGCAAGTGTTTAAACAGGCATACGGAATTAGCGTTGATATGCCTCTTGTTACCTATGGTACGGAGCCTGCAGGATCTGTTTTCATCAGGGAGGGAAGGACCAGTAAAATAACAGAGAAAAAAGCCGTGAATATCAATTTGGAGGATGTTGTCTGGCAGGAATGGAAAAATATGAGAATACCTTTCTTTTTCAGTAAGGGGAATGATAACATACTCGAAGAAAAGGAGGGAAGATGGATCATAAACATGGATATCATCGCATCGGCATTTTATCTTTTAAGCGGGTGGCAGGAATTTTTTTCAGAAAAGAAGGATCGGTACGGCAGGTTCCGTTATGAGGATAGCTGTCAGCATCTTCTCGGCATCACGTCCATTCCGGTAGTAAACTATTATTTTGATATTTTAAAAACCGCCATAGAGAAATGCCAGGGCAAGCCAATCCCTGCAAGGTCGTGGGGAGGTCATCCTCTTGCAGCGTGTCTCACTCATGATATCGATACCTGCGAATCGGCCTGGTTACAGGGTAGTTTTCATGCCCTGAAACGCAGGGATGTGATCACGCCGTTAAAATTATTGTTTAAGAAGATGGCGGGCAAAGATGCCTGGTTTAATTTCAACGAGATCCTTGATATTGAGTCGGGTTACAATGCAAGATCAACATTTTTCTTCCTGCCTCGTCATAAGGCCAGATCAGGTATAAAGAATGCGGATTATAAGGTGACCCACAGGAAATTCAGCGCAGTATATGCACGTATCCGCAATAAAGGATCAGAAGTTGGAGTGCATGGAAGCATTGGCTCGAACATTGATTCCCGGCTGTTAAATGAAGATATGAGCAGGGTGGGCGAAGGTATAAAGGGCAACCGTTTTCATTTTCTTCTTTATGACGCCAGGATCACTCCTGAAGTGCTTGAGCGTTGCAAGTTGAGGTTTGACAGTTCACTGGGCTTTGCCGAGGCTTACGGATTCAGGAATTCATTCTGTTTGCCGTTTAAACCTTATGATATTAACAATGACAGGGCCTTTGATTATTACGAAATCCCCCTGGTTTTAATGGACGGCACTCTTCAGAAATATATGAAGAAATCAGCCTCGGACTGCTTATCGGGAGTTGAGGATCTATTGAAAGAGATCAGGAAATTCGGCGGATGTTTTACATTGTTGTGGCATAACACCCATTTTTCTGAGTTCAAATACCCCGGATGGCGGAAGGTTTATACTGATATCCTGGATTTATGTAAGAAGGAGGGTGCTCTTTTTGAATCCTGCTCCAATATTTTAAAGCAATATTGAAATGACAGAGATCCTGTTCAGGCTGATTATGGAGGACGACATTGATGCAGTCAATGCATTCTATAATAATTACCATATTGCCGGCCGGACTAGGGAAAAATTTACCTGGGAATTCAATGATTGTCCGCACGGGAAAGGAATATATATCCTGGCCCTTAACATGGATACCGGTAGTATCATAGGTATACAGGCCGGCATCCCGATTATTTTTATAAATGCCGAAGGGAAAGAGGTCCTGACTGTAAAATCAGAAGACACCCTGATCGATGTGGATGCATGCGCTGATTTCTTGCCCAAGGACGTGTTTAAGGAGCTCTACGGCTGGTTCTTCGAAGAATGCCGCCGAAGGGGCATCTCGTGTGTATGGGGCTTTACATGGGTCCTTAAAAGCCTTAAAAGAGCAGGATGTGAAATCCCCTTCAGGGCCGGGCAGAAAATCATGGTCCTTAAACCACTGGCAAGCTATGGCATCCTTGCAAAACTGAATGCAAAAAATACTTTCAGGGAAAAGATACTGATCATGATGATGGTGTGGGTCGCATGGATCAAAGGACTCCAGGGCAGCTTACTGCAATTTCAAAGGGCCAGCCTGAGGATGAATGAATTGATACTTGACAATACAGGGCTGTTCAGAGAGGCGGCTGCCAAAGAGCAGCTTTTTTGTATCAGGCAGGATGAGCAGTTTTTAAGGTGGAGGCTTGAACAGAATCCATATAGCCTCGACTTTAATTTATTGAACTTTATGCAGGATGACAGGTTAATGGCCCAGGCCATTTACAG
Organism: Bacteroidota bacterium; assembly: GCA_037141915.1. Taxonomy (GTDB): domain Bacteria; phylum Bacteroidota; class Bacteroidia; order Bacteroidales; family FEN-979; genus CAIRDP01. Next base: position 8,746 of record JBAXBP010000037.1, read on the forward strand.
TATCAATCCGGAGGGACAGGCATTTGTTGAACAAATACTTTACTCAACCGGGCTGAGCAGGAGAGAGAAAAAAAACATCATAATTGAGGTTGTCAGGAAACTGAAAAAAATGCATGCCGCCCACATCAGGTTTATGGTTTTTGACAGGAATAAAATAAACAGGGAAGAATCGGAGTTATTAGATTATTCGGGGTTCCTGAATGTAAAACCAGGTATGGGGGTTTTATATAAGAACCTGGATGAAAAAGAAACTATTAAACCTGAACAGATCGTTTTCTCAAGGCTCTATACCCAGGGTCATTCCTGACCCGTGAAGGACAAAAAAATCATACTATGAAGATCGAATATTATCTGCCCGAAAAAATTTTTTCAAATTCTGATCTTGAATCGGAATTCCCCGAATGGAATGCAGGAAAAGTCGAAGAAAAAGTCGGCATAAGGGAACGGCATATTGTGGGACAAAATGAAACGGCCCTGGATCTGGCTTACCATGCATCTGAAAAGCTGCTGGCCGGCGAAGACCGTGAACAGGTCGATTTCCTGATACTTTGCACTCAAAGCCCTGATTATTTTCTTCCCACATCGGCCTGCATTCTTCAGGACCGTCTTGGACTTCCCAGGAATTGCGGGGCTTTTGATTTCAATCTTGGATGTTCAGGTTTTATTTACGGACTTGCTCTCTCAAAAGGACTGCTGCTTGCAGGAATTGCAAAGAACATTCTCCTGGTAATGGCCGAAACATATTCACGGCATATGCACCGGGATGACAGGGCCAACAGGAGTATTTTCGGGGATGCTTCTTCGGCAATACTGCTGAATTCCGGGGATGCAAAATGTATTGGTGAGTTTGAGCTCGGGACGGATGGAAGCGGATGGAAAAACCTGATCGTCGAAGCCGGCGCAATGCGACGGAAATTTGATACAGAACTCAAGTCTTCACAGGATGAGAACGGCAATTTTATGTCCCCCAACAATTTATATATGAACGGCCAGGAGATCTTTAATTTCACCATTGAAAACGTGCCGGCAATGATAGCCAAAGTGCTTGAAAAGAACCACTGCAGCATAGAGGACATAAAATATGTAATACCGCACCAGGCAAATAAATACATGCTTGAATATCTCAGGAAAAAAATGAAAATACCAACGGAGAAATACCATAATGATATACTTCTCACCGGCAATACTGTTTCGTCTACAATTCCAATCGGACTGAAGGATTGCATGGTCAAAGGCACAATACATCCCGGGGATAAAATCCTGCTTGCCGGGTTTGGTGTAGGATATTCCTGGGGGGCTGTTGTACTTGATGTCGGTTTTCAGGAAATAAATCAGCAATAGTCACCTTCAGTCAATTCCCCGAAGTGCCATCTTCGGAATTATGAGCCTGGGCTCTCCGCGGTTTATACCGGTTTAATTTATATTTTTACTAAGTTTGTATCCAAGATATCTGAACTATGGAAAAGAAAATTTTTGTTGAGAAGTTCCGGGAAGCACTTGAAATCAAAAGCCTTAATCTGGATGAGAATACACCACTGAACTCCATTGACGGGTATGACTCCATGTCGGTGATGGCTATTATTGCCCTTGTAGATGAGCTCTTCTCAAAACGACTCACTGCCAAACAGCTTGCACAGGTGAGCAATATTAAAAGCCTCATGGAACTGATAGGTTTTGAAAACTTCAGTTAGTCGAGGCAATGGAAAATCAGTTCTCATTACAGGGAAAGAACATTCTCATTTCAGGAGCATCATCCGGGATCGGCAGATGTGTGGCAGTGTTTTGCAGCAGGGCAGGGGCTAATGTTTTGATGCTCGGCAGGGATGAAAGCACTCTTAATGAGACCCTTGAAATGCTGAAGCCCGCACGTCATGCCCTGGCCGTAATAGATCTTAATAATTTTTCTTCCTATACTGATGTCATTGCGCCTTTTGTTGAGAACAACGGTAAGATCTACGGTATCGTCCATTCGGCAGGCCTCGAATTTTCAGGCCCTTATAACCTCACCAAGCCACAGAACTTTCAGAATATTTTCAACATTAACGCTGTTGCAGGGTTTGAACTTGCCAGGATCGTCGCTTCAAAATTTGCCGACTCTGAAGCCGGCGGTAGTTATGTATTTATCAGTTCAATCAGGGCGCTTTTCGGAGTCGAATTTGCAACGGCTTATTCCGCTTCAAAAGGAGCGGTGATCGCTGCTTCGCGTTCCCTTTCGCTCGAGCTTGCAAAGAAACATATCAGGGTAAATACGATCTCACCCTCTCTGGTTCTCACTCCTCTGCTTGAAAAATACTTTGAGTCCCTTCATGAAGATACTATCAGGAAGATGAAAGAACAGCATCCTCTTGGCTTCGGAATGCCCGAAGATGTTGCCAATGCATGTATATACCTTCTCTCGGATGCCAGCCGCTGGATGACCGGTAACAACATTATCCTTGATGGAGGATACTCTGTTCGTTAGCCGTTAATATTTAGTACTTGACTTTCCCTTCTTTTTATTATATATTTGTATTTCTTATATTTTTAAGAATGATGATGACGTTGGGGTTGTAAACAGAATGCATGCCTGCCCGGACAAATCTTTCAGCCATGAAACCTTATATATTCCTTGCCCTGTTCTTTTGTTTTACATCAGCCATATTTGCGGGCGACCTGAAAACACTGGTGCTTCAGCCGGGGCCCCAGAATGGTTTTGATGCTTATATTAATTCAGTGTATCCCGACCAGGTTGGCTGGAACAAAGGCCTGCTGGTTACAGCCTGGACTTTGGGAGGTGTGTCTTACGTCGGGAAAAGCCTTCTGCGTTTTGATCTCTCCCAGCTGGGCAGTGATGATAGTATCATCAGCGCTAAGCTCAGCCTGTTTTTTGATCCGGAAGGTTCCTGGCCTGAGCAATATGGTCTTAATGAAGGGCATATCCGCAGGATCACCGGGAACTGGGATTATATGACCGTGACCTGGAACACCCAGCCGGATGTAAGTGAATCGGATAAGATAGATCTCCCGCAATCAACCCTGCCGCAACAGAATTACACCGATATTGATGTAACCGGTTTTGCCCAATTGTGGAAAAAAGATGCATATGAGAACCATGGCATGATGGTAAGCCTTGACACCCAGACTCCATACGCCTGCCTTGTTTTTGCCCCCAGCGACAGGGATATCCCTGCGGTCAGGCCCAGGCTGGTGATCACCTATACCAGCTGCAAACCACCAGTTGCTGGCTTTTTTTATAACCTTGATTTCCCGGTATACACTTTTCACGATACCTCGGTTTCATATAGCCCGCTTTCATGGCATTGGGATTTCGGTGATGGCAAAACTTCCACACTAAAGAACCCCAGGCATATTTATATTAAACAGGGGAATTACAAAGTCTGTCTGCAGGTTAGTGATAATTGCAGCAGTGATGCAGCCTGCACCAAAATTGTTTTCATCCTGCCAACCCGGGATTTCAAAATGGAACAGAATACCGTAAACGATCTTGAGGTTAGGTTTACAGATATGACCAATGGCGCAACCGGATGGCAATGGTCGTTTGGTGACGGGGATTCCTCATCGGTGAGGAATCCTGTGCATAGTTATAAACAATACGGAGATTACCTGGTTTGTATGAAGGCTAAGCTCCCTGGCAAAGATTCTACAAGCTGCGGATCACTCAACCTTACTTCCCTGGATCCCGGTTCCTGCAGTGTGACTATGTTTCCTAATCCTCCAACCGACAAGGTAATCTACCTGCTTTTCGCATGTGATGAAGCATATGCCGATATTTCCGTCAGCGATATATTCGGACACAGGGTTTATCTAAGACAGTTCAGCAATATAATTTCAAATAACAAAATTGACCTGTCTTTCCCAACTTTGCCTTCAGGCTTGTATTTTCTAAAAGTTGATTATCCTGCAGGCTCCAGCCTGTTGAAGATGGTGATCCCGTAGTTTGTTATTAAGTGTAAACTACCTGGTTGTTGTACTGAGCATTTCAGGTGGATGTTGATTTACCGGGGGCCCCTGCCTGGGAGAAGAGTTGTAACAAGCTGTTTACACCGGGGACTGCTTTGGGGGCCTCATTTGAAATCATCATCAGTAAGAATTATAATATTCCTGAAACTCCCGGTTTCCGATCATGATGCAGTAAAATTTGCGAAAAATGCAAACGGCTCATGATTTTGTAATAAGTATTTCAAATTCCTGCCTCAAGTGACAGGTTTTTTATGATTTTATGCAAATCCCGTATCTGAAAACCCTGAATTTTCGCAATATGTGAAATTAACCGGGAAGCATCCTTGAAATTCCATTTTATTTCAACCGGCTTAGGTTTTATGTTTGCGTCTTTAATGAAATGTAACTGCAACCCATGAAAAATGGTCAACATATAGCGGTAATCACAGGATCAACAAGCAAAGGAGCCTGAAAGTGAACCAGTCTTTGACATACAGTTCAGTACATTGATGTAAATGGAAAAAAACACATATGAGAAATTTTTCAGTATCGTATAATATTTTGCCCCGCCTGTTTTTTTTACCGCTGGCATTTATTGCATATGGTATGCTGATCACATCCTGCGAACCCCTTGCAACCGGCTTCGATGATACAGAGGGAGCAAGCTGTTATGTGGCCGGTTCAATCACCCCGGTGCCCGATACCTTTACCATGGTCCGTGTCATGACCTGGAACATCAGGTTTGGCGCCGCCCGCCTGCCATGGTTCGGGGATGCCTGCGGTGATAATGTTAACTTCACAGAAGATGAAATTTACAGCGCCCTGCAAGCCATTGCCGGTAAAATTAACGAGGTGAAACCTGATATTCTCCTGCTGCAGGAGGTGGATGTAAAATCCAAGAGGTCGGCCTATGTAGATGAGCTGCAATGGCTCCTCGATCATACCTATTTCAATTATGCCGTTTGCGGATCCCAGTGGAAAGCCCAGTTCATCCCGAGTGATGGCCTTGGCAGGATGGATGAGGAAAATGCGATACTCTCGCGTTGGCCTGTAAACGATGCGCAAAGAATTCAACTCGCTTTACGCAACGACCAGGACAAGCTGACGCTTTATTTCTATGAACGCTGCTGTATGGTTACCGGGCGGATAGCAATACCCGGTATCGGCAATCTCTATGCCGTAAACATTCATGCCTCGGCCACTGCCACCCCTGATATCAAGCAGCAGCAGATCATGCAGTTCAAAGCTGAACTTGACAGGATAAGCCGTGAAGGTGGCTGCTTCGTTGCCGGAGGCGACCTGAATACCCTGCCTCCGGGCTCAGATACTACGGATTACTGCATCCAGGACATGTGTCCGGGAGAGTCCTTTCACCATTTCTATGATGATCCGGTTCACAAAGAAGGCAGCAATTACGAACCTGAAAAACATTTTCTCGACCCGGTATATGCAGGCTATACCTGTGCCGTCAGTGAAGATGATTATAAGCAAAACCAGTTCAGGTATTTTTCCCACACCACCCGTCCCGGTCATTTCTGGGACCGTACCCTGGATTACCTTTTTACAAATGGACAGTGGGCCCCTCATTCAGTTATAACACACCAGGATGCATTCACCCAATCGGATCATGCCCCGGTGAGTGTGAGGTTAATTTTACCAAGATAATACCTGCTGTATGAAAAAAATATTTCTTTTACTGGCCGGTATTTTCCTTTACTTCGGATTGCATTCGCAGGATAGCATCAGGCGGAATTACTGGACCGGAGGAACTGCATGTAATGTACCGAAGCATCGTACTGAACTTGCTTTATTTACGGTTTCAAGGTATGGCATTAGCGATAAACTGGAGATTTCGGCCCACCCTCTGATGTTTTTTATAATGCCCCAGGTAACGCTTAAAGCAGGTTGGGGAAGGTATTCCGGTTTCACTTTAGCTACTGAACATAGTATTTTCTACCCCAGCCTTTTCATGAACCTGGTTGCAAGAAAGGGAACCGGCGGACTGATATCCCCTCAGTACACCATCCCGCAAATGTTCGCCGTGTATAACAGGTTTCTTGTTTCGTACAGCCCTTTTAAAAGTTCGCTTCTGACAGCCCATGCGGGAATTGCTTTCTCAGTTAAATTTGGTCCTCTCGACCCCGGGAGTACAATAGATCTTCCGGTTATTTATCCCCGGCTTGCTGTGTTTTACAACCAGCCGGAATTTGATGCAGGCCTTGATTTCCGAGGGAAATTCATTCCGCGGTTCGGATGGGTGTTCAACCTTCAGAATTTCTTTGTCTGCGGAACCCTTCAGAACTATTTCTTTGAGAATAAGGGCGTTCTAGCGTATACTTCAAAAAAGGAAACACTAAGGATTGAAGCCGGGTATAAGCTGTGCTTCGGCAAATATCCTTACGGCATGCAATGGCATTTGCTGCCTGCCATTGACCTGGTATTTGGTATTGGGAGATGACTGGTTTTTACCGGCTTTCATTTTTTCAGATGTTTACTGATAGTTGCCATCAGATCAGATTCAATCAATGGTTTTGAAATAGCATCATTGCATCCTTTAGCTAACGATGTTTCCATGTCGCCCGAGAGGGTAAATGCTGTTTGTGCAATGATACGCAGGAGTTTCGGTGACTCCTGCCGCTCAACTATAGTTTCCGTCATTTTTATTCAAAAAAGCAAATATACCCTGGGATACAATTTAATCGTGTAATGGAAAATAAGAAAGAAGTGTAGTTGTTGGAATTACTAAAAATAAAAACACCTGTAAATCAAACGATTACAGGTGTAGGGGGTAGCCCGTAGGGGGATCGAACCCCTGATTTCCAGGATGAAAACCTGGCGTCCTAACCGACTAGACGAACGGGCCAAAGTCTTTTTGGGAGTGCAAAATTACAAAATGTATTGAATTCTGCAAAACATTTTTGCTCTCTTCGATTTATACGGGATTTAACAGGGCACTTTCAAATTGATTTAAAAAAGGCCCGAAGCAGCGCAGTGAATAATAATTTATTTGAATATAAAATCAATCCGCATTACATTTGTGCAAATAAATTATCAATTAATTTTTTAAAAATGCCTAGTATAAAATTCACTGCAGCAGAGCTGGAGTTCTTAGTGGGACAATACGAACTTGAGCTTATTGAAGCCGAAAAATATGTCGGTGAAGTAAAAAATATCCTGAAAAAATTAGGAGTAATTTCCAAAGATAATCCAGGGAAAAACGAGTTAAAAAAGAAAAGGGGGAGAGGCCGTCCGGCCAGGGTTAGTGTGAATGAAGGTAAGATTCCTGCTGAGAAAAAAGAGGAATCTCCTAAAAAGAAAAAGGGCAAACCTGGAAGGCCAAAAAAAAGAGGTCCTGAAAAAGGGTCAAAACCTGGTGTTGCGACTGCACCAAAACCTGTTGAAACAAAGGTTCCTGAAGTTAAGGCAGCAGCGCTAAAACCCGCAAAGAAAAAACCGGCCCTGCCCGTAAAAGAACAAACTAAAAAGGAGGTTAAGCCTGTAGTTGTGAAAGCTGCTGTTAAAGCCTCTGCAAAGAAAAAGCAGGCCGTTAAGAAGCAATCCGCATCCAAGGCAAAATCAGCCCGGCAGCCAAAACCGGCGCTAAAGGTTAAAGCCCAGGCAACTGTAATTGAAACCCCACCTGCGGTTCCGGCACAAGATAAACCAGCAGAAGCATAGACTGCAAAAATAAAGGCTGGCATTCGCCGGCCTTTATTATATGCATGAAATTCTGTGCTTTCTATTTCCTAATTCAAATAATTGTTGTAATTTTGCGCCCTGATTTGAAAATAACGTCAATTAATTAACAGATTAATCCATGGCCAATCACAGAAGTTCGGAAAAACGCATCAGGAATACGAAAACAAAAAGGACAGCAAACCGTTACCAGGCAAAAACCGTACGTAATGCTGTAAAGACTTTGCGTTCAACCGAGGAAAAGGAAACTATTCAGAAAGATTTGCCAAAAGTTATCTCACAGATAGATAAGCTTGCAAAAAAGACTGTGATCCACAAGAATAAAGCTGCCAATCTGAAGAGCAAGCTGATGAAGAAGGCTAACAAAGCCAAGACTGCCTGACGGTTTCCTCTCTAAGCCCTGTCTTTTTTCCACGTCCAGCGAAATCCCCTGAACGATAACCTCTGAATATAGGTTTTAAGATGTCTTTCCTTTTTCCTGGGATAGATATCGTCGATCTTTATCATAATCCCTGTTTCCTCCACATCCCCGAAACCCGGGTTTGTTGAAGTGCCGAAGGTGCGCATGGTAGCGCTCAGGTTCATATATGCATTGACAAGGGGCGGAACAAACTCTCCAAGATGCCTTACCTGGTGAACCAGGATTTTATAGTTCTCCTCGAAAGAGGGAGCGTTGAAAGTGTTTATAAGGATTTCTTCGGCTGTCTCGTTTTGCACAACGAACCTGGGGGTCATCAAATGCTCATTGTCAGGAAAGAACTTCCTCAGGAAATATAAAACAAGATCACGGGCGGTCTTATTATAATCGGGATACATGGTCATTTTACCAAAAAAATATCTCACATCGGGGTTTTCGATGATCATTGCGCCCAGCCCGTCCCATAAATTATCAAGTGAGAACATGCCTTTGCGGAGGTTTACCGTAGGCTGGTATTCAGGCTGTACGAAAGACCTTCCAAGTTCAATGGAATACGGGAGGTAATCGCGGATAAATTTATGGGAGAAATCAAATAATTCAGCGGTGGCTGAACTTAAACAACCATTCGACTGGCAGGGAATATCTTTTCCATGTATAAACCTGTATCCCCCGATGATTGCGTGATCGTTGGGGTCCCATACTATCAGCTGGTGAAAGGGTTCTTCCATGACATCATATTCATCAATGTCAATAGCTTTCCCTGTTCCACCCCCCGCATCCCTGAATGTGATTTCCCTGAGCCGGCCCAGTTCTTTCATCAGGTTCGGGGAGTCATGGGCGGTAAAAATAAATATCTTGTTCTGCCCGTTATTGGTGTTGCGTACAAACTTTGAGTCGGTCAATTCGGCCTCAATCAAATGCCTGTCGACCGGGGGAATAATAGTTTCCATCATAGCTGAATTGGACTCTTTTACAAAAGTAATAAAAGCATTGAAACCGTATCAGGTAATCCGGTTTTATATGATCTATTTCCTATTTTTGCAGCATGGCTGATGAGATTGTCGATATACCTGAAAAACTTATCAATGTTGAAGGGCTTTTCGAAGCAAAGAACCCAGCGCTTCTGAAGATCATCCCGAAATGGATACTGAATTACCTGAAAAGGATCATACACCAGGATGAAGTGAACGGGTATATCTACAACCACAGGGATAAAAAGGGCCTGCCTTTTGTTGAAGCCATACTGGATGAATTCGGTGCGAAGATATGCACGGTGATACCTGGAATCAGCCCGGAATCTACCGAAGCAAGGCTCAGGGAAATGATAGATGGCCATAGGCTCATTATAGCCTCCAACCATCCCCTGGGGGGGCTCGACGGCCTGGCCCTGATGAACCAGATTGGGAAAGCAAGGCCCGATATCGTGTTCCCGGTTAACGATCTCCTGCTTAATGTCCCTGGCCTGAAGCCCCTGTTTATACCTATCGACAAGCATGGGAAAAACACAGGAAATATAAGTATCATCGATGAGAGCTTTGCAGGGAGCAAGGTCATGTTGTATTTCCCTGCAGGCCTGGTATCCCGCAAATTCAAAGGAGGGGTTATAGCTGACCTGGAATGGAAACCCACCTTTATTAAGAAAGCCAGGAGGTATGAAAGGGATATCCTTCCTGTTTATATCTCGGGGAGAAATTCAGACTGGTTTTACAACCTTGCAAGATGGAGGAAACGACTTGGGATTAAAGCCAACATAGAAATGTTGTACCTTGCCGATGAAATGATGAAGCAGAAGGGGCAGACGATCAATATTGTCATCGGCGGGGTTATTCCGTGGCAATCCTTCGACAAGTCAAGGAACGACCTGCAATGGGCCGAATTCGTGAAACAGAAAGTTTACAGCTTGCAAAACTAAGCGCACATGAATGAACCCGCTCCCACATCCGCCAGCATGAAATTGAAATATATTTCAAGCACGGTTCATCCAAAGCACGGACCCCAGGACGGCTTGCCGGAATTTGCATTTATCGGCCGTTCCAATGTAGGAAAATCTTCCCTGATCAATATGCTGGCGGGAAGGAGAAGCCTGGCAAAGATTTCGTCAAATCCCGGGAAGACAAGGACCATCAACCATTACCTTGAGGAGGAAATGAAGTTTTACCTGGTCGATTTGCCGGGCTACGGTTATGCTAAGCTCTCGAAGAGCGAGAAAGCAAAACTGGAGCAGATCATTGGTGATTACATCCTGAATAGCCAGTCGCTCAGGTGTACTTTCGTACTTATTGATTCAAGGCATGAACCTCTCAGGCAGGATGCCGACTTCATGCAATGGCTGATCAGGAACGGCCAGCCTTTTATTGTGTTGTTTACAAAGACCGATAAATTAGCCAGTAATGCGAGGAAGCAGCTAAAGGCCAATTACATCAAAGGGATTATGAAGATGATCCCGGGTTTTGAGCCCGAAGTGATCGTTACTTCCGCGGAAACTCGCCAGGGGAAGGATGAAATAATAGAACAGATCAGGGAAATGATGCTTACTTAAGTTCTACCAGCAGCTGGTTTTTCGAAACCCTTTCGCCCTGTTTTACATAGATCTTCTTCACCACAGTATTTAAAGGCGATAAAAGATGGTTATTCATCTTCATGGCCTGAAGGTCGAGCAGCACATCGCCCGCTTTGACCTTATGGTTTTCCTTCACGAAGATATTGACGATAGTCCCGGGGATGAAGGCCGTGATCTTTTTCGGATCATCAACAGTATATGGCTTGCGGCTTAAGAAAGTGCGGTTTGATAAAGTCTTATAGGCAATGTGCTCCATCTGAAACGAGATGAATTCAGGTTCGGGCTTCTCCTGCGGTTTTTCGTTGTCTTCCATACGATGAACGTTTGTTTATAAGGACGATCAGAACGGAGGAACCCCGTGTTTCTTTTTCGGGGCAATCTCAGTTTTATTCTGGGCCAGTGCCAGTGAATGAACGAGGAAGTTCCTTGTTTCCGATGGTTCTATTACTGCATCCACATAACCATAGGCTGCTGCCACATATGGGTTGGCAAATTTCTGCCGGTATTCCTCGATAAGACGCTTACGTGTTTCATCAGGATTATCAGAAGCTTTAATTTCAGTGCGGAAGATGATGTTGGCTGCTCCTTCAGGGCCCATTACTGCAATTTCGGCAGTAGGCCAGGCAAATACAAAATCTGCACGAAGATGATGGGAGCACATTGCGATATAACCTCCTCCGTAGGCTTTACGCAGTATAACTGTAAGTTTGGGTACAGTGGCTTCGCTGTATGCGTAGAGCATCTTGGCCCCGTGGCGGATTACCCCTGCATGCTCCTGGTCAATACCCGGAAGGTAACCCGGAAGGTCGACCAGTGTGACAAGGGGAATATTGAAAGCATCGCAAAAACGTATGAACCTTGCTGCCTTATCGCTGGAATCCACATCAAGCACACCTGCAAGCACCATCGGCTGGTTTGCTACAAAACCTATGGTTTGTCCGTCTATCCTGGCAAAGCCCACAACGATGTTTGCAGCCCAGTGCTGGTGTATCTCGAAGAAATCAGAATCGTCGACCAGGGCCTTGATTACATCTCTTACGTCGTAAGGAGTCATCGGGTTGGTCGGGAAAATGCTTTCAATTTTATAATGCCTTGATTTGGGGGCTTTCTTGGGAAAGATCTCAGCTTTTTTATCGTTGTTCCAGGGGATGAAGCTGACCAGTCTCTTGATCTGTTCGAAACATTCCTCTTCGCTTTCAGCAAAGAAATGGGCATTACCGGTGATCTCCGCGTGAACCTTGGCACCGCCAAGATCTTCCATCGAAATCTCCTCACCTAAAACGGTCTTTATGACCTCGGGACCGGTGATGAACATTTTTGATATCTTGTCGACCACGAAAACAAAGTCGGTGAGCGCAGGGGAATAAACCGCTCCGCCGGCACAAGGACCGAGGATCACGCTGATCTGAGGGATCACTCCCGAAGCCTGCGTGTTCCTGTAGAAGATCTCTCCATAGCCTGCCAGGGAGTTCACTCCTTCCTGGATGCGGGCTCCGCCTGAATCGTTGATCCCGATCAGGGGTACTTTCATCTTCATTGCATGATCCATGATCTTGGTGATCTTCTTGGCATGCATATAACCTAATGACCCGCCCGCAACAGTGAAGTCCTGGGCGAAAATACATACAGGCCATGCATTGATGGATCCTGTACCTGTGATCACCCCGTCGCCGGGAAGGTACTTCTTGTCCATATCGAAATCCTGCCCGGCATGTTTGACAAAGAGGTCGTATTCCTGGAATGAGTTCGGATCAAGCAGTGCCAGAATTCGCTCACGGGCTGTCATTTTACCGGATGCCTTTTGCTTTTCAAGGGCTTGTTCGCCGCCTCCCTGAAATGCTTCATTCATCCTTCTTTTGAGTTCATTGGTCTTGGCTCTTAAACTCATGATGTTGCTTTTTGGCGCTGAGGGGCAAAAGTACGATTATGAAGATGAAAAAAGAATGATTAAAACATGGCAGCTTGTCAGTTTGTGCCTTTTACTCCGGAACGGGACAAATTTTAGTTTATTGAGTCATGCTATAAAAAACCGGTTTTCAGTGAATTAAACATGTCTGTTAGGTAAATGTGGCGGTATTTTCAGTTGTGAAAAGAAAAACGTTAAAAATTGTTAAATGACACCGGGCGATAAATTACAAGAAAACCTATTTAAATACGACGACTGTAATTCCGCTGCCACCCCTTTCGAGAAGCTCGTCCTTCGTGCTTTTGACCTCTTTTACCGAGCGCAGGTAATCCCTTGTTACCTGCCTCAGTACTCCGTTCCCCTTCCCGTGAAGTATCCTCACTTCGGGGATGGAAAGCATGACTGCATCATCGATATAAAGCTGCAGCATGGAGATGCATTCTTCAACCCGTTTTCCCCTCAGGTCAAGGGTAAGCTGGAAGTCCTGGAGCTTGCGGTGCATGTCGTCGAGATATGACTGGTACTGCCTGTTTTTCGGGCTTAGCGGGACGAACATTTCCTGGTTTGCAGGGGCTGTTGATGGCGGTCTTTTCACTACCGAAGGTTTGGACGAGGGCTCCTCAGCTTTTTCATTCCTTTCGAGGGAGACCGGGCTCACTTCCTCTTCGAGTTTCTTCTTTAGTTCCTTAAGCCCCGACCTTGCCGTTTTTGTCTTCTCTTTTTCGGCTTCGGCTTCCTTGATTTCCTTAATGGTTTTTTCGATCGCTTTGTTTGCATCGGTAACCATCTTCAGAGCTTCCAGCCGCGCATTTTGAATGATCTCCTTTTTAGATTTTTCAAGTTCGCCTGTAAGCTTTTCATATTTTATGATCAGTTCTCCCAGGAAGTCATCGGCAACGCTGACCTCTGATGATTTACGGCTTATTTCCTCTTTTTCTGTCTCAAGGTCCTGGATCTGCTTTTCAAAATTCAGCTGGCTGTGACCGGTAATATTCCTTGCTTTCTCGAGTATGTCCCCCGGGAAACCGATCTGGGAAGCTATTTCGAAGGCGAAGGAGTTGCCGGGCTTTCCTTTTTTCAGGCGGTAAAGCGGTTTCAGCTTCTTTGAATCATATAACATAGCAGCGTTTACTATTCCCCTGACTTTCCCTGCAAGGAGTTTAAGATTGGAATAATGCGTTGTTATAATCCCGTATGTTCCCTTGTCGGACAAGGCTTCCAGACAGGCTTCCGCCATGGCGCCTCCCTGTGAGGGATCTGTTCCTGAACCGAATTCATCAATAAGGAGAAGGCAGCTGTCATCCGCATTCTCAAGAAAAAATTTAAGGTTGAGAAGCTTGGAAGTATAGGTGCTAAGGTCGTTGTCTATGGACTGCTCATCACCTATATCAATAAACATCTTTTTGAAGACAAGGAATTCCGAATCTTCCCTCACCGGGGGCAGAAGTCCGCACTGGAACATATATTGCAGGAGCCCTGCCGTTTTGAGGCATACCGATTTCCCGCCTGCATTGGGTCCGGAAATAATCAGGATCCTCTCATCGCCCTCGAGTTCAAGGTCGAGGGGGACAACGGTCTTGCCGATCTTTTTAAAATGAAGGAAGAGGTTTGGGTGGATGGCCTGGTACCATTTGAACCCGGTCTTTGTTGCTGATTTTTGCCGGGAAGGCTGGGACAGTGTAAACTTCGGCAGCACACCTGAAATTTCCCTTGCAAACAGGGCTTTGGCTCTGATAAAATCAACGGTACCCATGAAATTATAAAGGCTGATGAGGTTCTCCTTTTCAGGCCTGAGTTCGTCGGTAAAAGCAATCAGTATCCTTATGATCTCCCGCTTTTCGGCATACTCGATTTCACGGATCTCATTATTCGTTTCGAAAATGGCAGCAGGTTCAACATAGACTGTGTGACCTGTTGCTGATTCGTCATGCACATAACCGCTGATCTTGCGTTTATGGGCGCTAAGCATAGGGATAACCAGGCGGCCGCTGCGGATTGTCACTTCTGCATCTTCAGGGGTCCAGCCCGATTGCCTTGCAACTTTCAGGTCGTGATGTATCTTGTGTTCCACGCTGGCCAGCTTGAACGCTTTTTCCTTTCTCAGTTTTGAAAGTTCGGGTGAAGCATTGTCTTTTACCTCTGAACGCTCATCAAGTATCTTGTCGATGCGGTGGACCAGGCTGTCGGGGATCATGAGTGCAGTGCTGTCGGTAATGCAAGAGTTGATCTGTTCATACAGCAGGGGATAGGTTTCCTGCCTTGCAGAGAAAAACCGGATCAGCGAGGAAACGGTATGCAAGGACAGCCTTAGCTCCGAAATCGTTTCTTCTTCGAGATAAGTCCCGGGTATCGTAATCCTTTTCAGTTCGGGTATCAGGTCGTAGTAATCCTGGGCGGGAAAACCTTCTTCAAAATTCAGGATATTCAGCATCTCCCCCGCGAGTTGTAATTTTAAATAAATCTCATTCTGATCGGTGGAGAAAGTTATTTCCGAAACAAGACGTTTCCCTATGGAAGACAGGCAGTTAGATTTAAGCAGTTCCCTGATGTTATCAAAGCCGAGCTTATTTTCAAAAGAAGTTGGATAAAGCATTCCGCAAAATTAAAAAAAATGTACCTTTGCAGTCTGTTAATCGATTCACAATCGAAAGAAATAAAATCTTAAAAATCAACATATTATGACTAAAATTAAAAAATACTTGA
>JBAXBP010000038.1:0-23763 GCA_037141915.1 Bacteroidota bacterium
AACAGCATAGATCCGAATTACACAGGGAATGAACATTACCAGTATTTCAATTATAAAAATAAAACAACAGGTCATACTTTTGAAATTTCCCTGGCTTTTGCAGGGCCGAAAGCGTTCCCGATCAAATTTTATGCAGGTACGCTGGTTTACGGTGATGATAAAGCAAAGGACAGCCTGGGAGTTTACAACAATACCAGCAAGAATAATTTCTCCACTTACCTCGAACTCTCTTATCCCGTTACTTTCCATAAGATCGACTTGAATTTCTTTGTGGGAGGAACACCATTTGGTGGGAGCTGGTACGGTCCCAAAGCAGGATTTACCAATGTAGGGATCACGGCCAAGAAAGCCATCCCGATTACTAAAAGCTATTCTTTGCCGGTCCAGGCCTCGCTTATCACTAATCCTGCCGCTTCCAAGGTCTTTCTTGTATTCGGAATTTCTTTTTAGAACTATTTAAACTACACTGACTACGATGAGAATTGATTTTAAGGATATTGATTTCCGCTCTGAAATGAGAATAAAAGGCAGCGACAACAAGCAATTGCAGGCTGCAGCAGAAGAGCCATGGATGACAGCCGAACAGATTCCTGTAAAGCCCTTGTATTCGGCTGAGGACCTGGTAAATATGGAGCATTTGAATTATGCTGCAGGTATACCCCCTTTTCTGCGCGGTCCATATTCGACCATGTATGTCATGAACCCCTGGACCATACGGCAATATGCAGGCTTTTCAACAGCTGAAGAATCCAATGCATTTTATCGAAGGAACCTCGCGGCAGGGCAAAAAGGCCTTTCCGTTGCATTTGACCTGGCTACGCACCGCGGTTATGACTCAGATCATCCCAGGGTGGTAGGTGATGTGGGGAAAGCTGGCGTTGCTATCGACAGCGTGGAGGATATGAAGATCCTTTTCGACCAGATCCCGCTCGGGCAGATGTCAGTCTCGATGACTATGAACGGTGCCGTCCTTCCGGTCCTTGCATTCTACATCATTGCTGCGGAAGAGCAAGGTGTTCCACTGGCCGAGCTCAACGGGACAATACAGAATGACATCCTGAAGGAGTTCATGGTAAGGAATACGTATATTTATCCTCCGACCCCTTCAATGAAGATCATCTCTGACATCTTCGAATTCTCGGCCAGGAACATGCCGAAGTTCAATTCCATTTCCATAAGCGGGTATCATATGCAGGAAGCAGGGGCCACCTGCGATATCGAGCTGGCTTACACCCTTGCCGACGGACTTGAATACCTGAGGACCGGGATACGGGCCGGGATGGACATAGATGCCTTTGCCCCAAGGCTTTCATTTTTCTGGGCCGCAGGGATGAACCACTTTATGGAGATCGCCAAGATGCGTGCCGGGCGTATGCTCTGGGCCAAGCTGGTTAAGCAGTTCAACCCTAAGAATCCGAAATCAATGGCTTTGAGGACTCATACCCAGACTTCCGGCTGGAGCCTCACCGAACAGGATCCCTTCAATAATATTGCAAGGACATGTATTGAAGCCCTGGCTGCAGCTTTGGGTCATACCCAGTCGCTGCATACCAATTCACTGGATGAGGCAATCGCCCTGCCTACCGATTTCTCGGCAAGGATTGCACGCAACACCCAGTTATACATTCAGCAGGAAACCCAGGTTTGCAGGTCGCTTGACCCCTGGGCAGGATCATGGTATGTTGAATCACTAACCAATGAAATCGCACATAAAGCCTGGACTCTTATCCAGGAAGTTGAAGCATTGGGCGGCATGGCCAAGGCAATAGAAACCGGCATTCCGAAGATGAGGATAGAGGAAGCATCTGCGCGGAAGCAGGCACGTATCGACTCAGGAAAGGACAAGATTATAGGGGTGAACCTCTATCGTCTTGATAAGGAGGCTCCTATCGATATTCTCAATATTGACAATACCGCAGTAAGAGAATCCCAGATAAAAAGGCTTGAGCAGATCAAAGCCTCAAGGAATAATGAGGATGTAAAGAGCTCCCTCGAGGCACTTACGCATTCTGCTGAAACAGGCGAAGGGAATCTGTTGTCACTTGCCATTGATGCAGCCCGAAAGCGGGCCACACTGGGTGAGATTTCATATGCATTGGAAACAATTTATGGGAGGTATAAAGCTGTGATCCGTAGTATTTCAGGAGTGTATTCTTCGGAATCGAGTAATAGTGAATCATTCAAAAAGGCGCGAGATCTGGCCGACAAATTTGCTGAACTGGAAGGCCGCCGGCCCAGGATTATGGTTGCGAAGATGGGACAGGACGGGCATGACCGTGGGGCCAAGGTGGTTTCGACAGGGTATGCCGATATAGGCTTCGATGTGGATATCGGGCCTTTGTTCCAGACACCTGCCGAAGCTGCCAAGCAGGCTGTTGAGAACGACGTACATATACTTGGGGTGTCAAGTCTTGCCGCTGGTCATAAGACCCTTGTGCCCCAGGTTATCGGCGAACTTTCCGCCCTGGGCAGGGAAGACATCCTGGTGGTCGTGGGAGGCGTTATCCCTCCCCAGGACTATGATTTCCTTTACAAAGCAGGAACTGCTGCTATTTTCGGGCCGGGGACGGTTATATCGGAAGCTGCTATAAAACTTCTTGATATCCTTATTGAAAGCAGGAAGTAATCCCGCCCGACATGATATCCGAAGAAACAGAACGGTATTGCGAATCACATTCCAGTGCTGAACCTTCTTTTCTGTCGGCCCTTAACCGGGAAACGCATCTGACACAAGTCTACCCGAGAATGATATCCGGGCCCATGCAGGGATTGTTCCTGAGGTTCCTCTGTAATCTGATCAGCCCTGAGAAGGTTCTCGAAATAGGAACTTTTACAGGGTATTCCACGATCAATCTTGCGATGGGGTGCAGGGGTCTGGTGCATACCATCGAGGTCAATCCCGAGCTTGAAACTATTATCAGGAAATACCTTAAGGAAGCTGGTGTTGAAGATAGAGTGCAACTGCATTTCGGGGAAGCCCTGAATATCATCCCGACACTGGCTGAAACCTGGGACCTGGTTTATATTGATGCAGACAAACCAAACTATCTTGCCTATTACAGAATGGTGTTCCCTTTGGTCAGGAAGGGAGGATGGATCATTGCCGACAATGCCTTATGGGACGGGAAAGTGATATCCACAGGCAAAAAAGATAAAGAGACCCTGGGGATCATTGAATACAATGAATTTGTTCAGAAGGATGACAGGGTTGAGAACCTTCTCCTGCCTTTCCGCGACGGGATAATGATGGCAAGGAAAATTTAACCTGCCCTGTATTCGTATTTGACCTTGGCCAGATCTTCATTGGCCTTAACGATTTTTTTCTTCAGGCCTTCCTTGAAAATCAGAAGTTTCTGGTAAAGTGCCGGGTCTGATACTGCCAGGATCTCTGCAGCCAGGATAGCAGAGTTCAGGGAAGCATTGATCCCAACTGTCGCCACGGGTATCCCCGGGGGCATCTGAACGATGGAAAACAGCGAATCAAGGCCTTCAAGGGTGGCCTTTATAGGAACCCCTACCACTGGAATCGAAGTCATGGCGGCGATCACACCAGGCAGGTGTGCGGCCATCCCTGCAGCTGCGATGATTACCCTGATCCCCCTTGCATGTGCCCCCCTGGCGAATTCTTCAACTTTCTCGGGAGTCCGGTGGGCCGACAATGCATTGATCTCAAATGGGATCTGCATATCATTCAGAAAATTTGCAGCAGCTTCCATTATAGGAAGATCGGAAGTGCTGCCCATGATAATACTTACCAAGGCTTGCATATGTTAATTTTTTACAAAATTAGCCAGAAATTCAGATATTCGTAAATATATGACAGTGAAAAAATCATTGCTACCTTTGTAAGATGGTGAATCCGAATCAGCAAGCCGACAGCATTATGGTGAAAGATAAATTCTTCCACCTGTATCTGGGCAGGGAAAAGATTGATGAGATCGTAGCCCGGCTGGCTTCCGATATAGACAGTGATTATGCCGGGAAAGTCCCGCTGATGCTGGGGATCCTGAATGGGGCATTTATTTTTGCATCCGACCTTGTAAGAAAAATGAAAATCCCCTGTGAGATATCTTTCGTCAAGTACGCTTCGTACAAGGGGATGGAAAGCGGGGGAAGCATCAACAGCCTGATAGGACTGAATGAAACGATAAGGGGCCGTGAAGTGATCATTGTTGAAGATATAGTGGATACCGGGCGCACCATGGCAAAACTCCTCGGTGATCTGAAGCTGTATGAACCTGCAAGTGTTCGTATTGCCTGTTTCTGTTATAAAACCGAAGCATTCACTGAAAATTTTACGATTGATTACTGCGGATTGGAGATCCCTGATCTTTTTGTTGTTGGTTATGGCCTGGATTATGATGGATCGGGCAGGAATTTTCCGGATATTTACCAACTGGATAAATCGAAGTGAAACTTTAAACTCAAGATAAACATGTTCAATCTCATTCTTTTCGGGCCTCCGGGAGCGGGCAAAGGCACTCAGGCAGTGAAAATTGCGCAGAAGTATAACTGGAAACATGTCTCAACAGGCGACATCCTCCGTGCCGAAGTCAGCCAGGGAACTACGCTTGGCCTGCAGGTAAAAGCCGTTATGGAAGCAGGTCACCTGGTGTCGGATGAGCTTCTGATCGAGATTATGAGGTCGGTTTTCATGAAAAATGAAGATGCAGGTGGTTTTGTGTTTGACGGATTTCCGCGCACCCTCAACCAGGCTCATGAACTGGACAAGCTTTTATGCAGGCTGAACCATTCGGTGAAACAGGTGATCTCTCTCGAAGTGGACGAAGAAGAACTGGTCAAAAGGTTGTTGAAAAGAGCAATGGAGCAAGGCCGGGTGGACGATACCGAAGAAGTCATCAAGAACAGGCTGGTGCAGTATCACAAACATACCAAGCCCCTCCAGCAATATTACATGGATAAAGGAATTTACACTGAAGTTCATGGTGTAGGAGGGATTGAAGATATCTTCGAGAGCCTGTGCAAGGCAATTAAAAAGTAACAATAAAGAGATAAGGAATTCATGGCTGAATCTAATTTTGTCGATTATGTGAAGATCTTTTGCGCCTCTGGTAACGGGGGAGCAGGGTCAAAGCATTTCCTCAGGACCCGGCTTACCTCAATGGGTGGGCCCGACGGTGGGGACGGTGGCAGGGGAGGCCATATTATTCTGAGAGGCAACACCCAGTTCTGGACGCTTCTGCATCTTAAATTCACTAAACATATCAAGGCCGAACATGGTATTCACGGCAGCAGGAACCTGCAAACCGGGGCAATGGGCAAGGATGTATATATCGACGTTCCCCTGGGAACTGTCGCAAGGGATGCCGAAACCATGGCTTTTGAATGTGAGATAACCGAAGACGGGCAGACACACATCCTTGTGCCAGGCGGAAGGGGAGGGCTGGGGAATGACCATTTCAAATCGGCAACCCACCAGGCACCGAAGTTTGCCCAACCCGGAGAACCCGGGCAGGAGGGATGGAAGGTCCTTGAATTAAAACTGCTTGCCGATGTGGGGCTCGTCGGGTTTCCGAATGCAGGGAAATCCACCTTGTTATCGGTAATATCAGCAGCCAAACCCGAGATTGCTGACTATCCGTTTACAACCCTTGTCCCTAACCTGGGGATGGTAAGTTACCTCGAGAACAAATCCTTTGTGATGGCCGATATACCCGGAATCATCGAAGGAGCGCATGAAGGGAAAGGAATTGGTTTAAGGTTCCTCAGGCATATTGAAAGGAACTCAGTACTGTTGTTCATGATCCCTGCCGACAGTAATGATATCCGTAACGAATACAGGATACTTCTTAATGAGCTTCAGATGTACAATCCCGAACTTCTTGATAAATCAAGGCTTCTTGCGATCACCAAATCCGATCTTGCCGACGAGGAGATTATCAGTGAACTCAAGAAAGAACTTCCTGAGGATATCCCTTATGTATTCATCTCTTCGCATAAGAAAACCGGGCTCCTGAAGCTCAAGGGAATGCTATGGGAAGCGCTGAATACATGAACCATTAGCCATGAGTGATGAAATTTTAATTCAAAATTCAAAATTCGAGTAATCGATTATTCGATTATTCATTATTATCCATGGTAGAAACGCTCCTCTCTGCCGACCGCTCCCTCTTCCTGGCACTGAATGGCCTGCATGCACCATGGCTTGATCAGGTAATGTACTGGGCCAGCAATCCCCTGGTTTGGCTGCCGCTTTTTGTCTTCCTGTTTTATTTTGTAATCAGGGCCTTTCACTTTAAAACCGCCACCGTACTTGTAGGTGTGGTTTTAATGATCACTGTCTCGGATCAGCTTGCAAACCTTTCAAAAAACAACCTTAAGCGACTGAGGCCTTCACACGAATCCAAAATTGCCGACAGCATCCATATTGTGAATGAATACAGGGGAGAGGACTTCAGTTTTTATTCTGCTCATGCTTCAAATACCTTCGCACTGGCGGTCTTTCTTATTGTCCTGTTCCAAAAGCGGTACCGTTACCTCTACCTTTTATTAGTAGGCTGGGCAAGCCTGATGAGTTATACCAGGATATACCTGGGGGTGCATTATCCCCTTGACATTATTTGCGGGGCTTTGGCAGGCTGCCTGCTTGGATACCTTACAGGCAGGATTACGCTCTATTTCATTGGGTTGCAGGGGCGGGAGATCAATCCAGCTTAAACACAATCCCCATATTCGCATAGGTTGAGCTGTACCCGAATTCCCCGTAAACACCGATATTCCGGTTAAAATAATAAGATGCTCCGAAGAATATTCCGAAATACGGGTATATGGGGGTAGCTGTATGGTAGCCACCCTCAGCATCGTGGCTGTTCATGCATAAGCCGAAGCCCAGCGGGATACCGGCATAAGTATCGAGTCCTTTGACTCCCCAGCCATAATGGTATGCACTCCTGGCGCCGGCAATGAAGTTGAACCAGTTCTCGTGCCAGTTATTCCCGTATTTATACCCGAAGTATGAAAAAGTGACTTCGGCTCCCAGGGTTATGGTGCCTGGCCCAACTTCCCACATGCCTTTTTCAAATGAAAATTTGGCAGCGGGGCCGAAGCCGTTTCCATTGCCAAAGAAAGGAGTACCTGCGCCAAAGCTTGCATTTACAATCCATGCATCTTCTTTCATAGGGTTTACCGGTCCGTTCTGGGCTTTTACCGGAGTTGAGTCAAAGAACAGGAAGAAACTGATCATAATGATCAATGGTATGATTTTTTTGATCGTCATACAGAGAATGATTTAGCTTTTCGTTTAAGTTTAACAGTTGAAAAACGAAAGCCGAAAAAGAATATTACATGAGAATTTCAATGCCTGAGGGAAGCCAGCTGGTTAAACAGTTCTATCTCCCTGGCGCTGAGGTTTTGGGGTATGTCAATAATAATTTTCAGATACAGGTCTCCGAACTCATTTTTCTTTTTATAGACGGGCATGCCCAGTCCTTTCATGCGCAGTACTTTCAGGTTCTGGGTTCCCTTTGGAATTTTCATGGTAAAGCTGCCTTTAGGCGCCTGTACAGTGATCTCCCCTCCAAGCACTGCCTCATATAAACCAACATGCTGATCACAATAGAGGTCATTGTCCTTGATTTCAAAGATTGGATCGGGAAGCATACTTACGTGCATATAAAGGTCGCCGGCTTCGCCTCCTCTGCGCCCCTCTGCGCCTTTCCCCTTTATCCTTAAAACCTGTCCGTTATAAACACCTGTAGGGATGGTAGCGCTTATTTTCTCATCACCGATGTTAATCATTCGCTTTGAACCCTGGAAGGATTCTTCAAGGGTTACCTCCAGGGTGGCTTCATAATCCTGGCCTTTGACAGGTCTGCCACCGGATCGTCCCCTGCCCTGGCTGCCATATCCACCGCCTCCATCCGGACTGTAGTCGCCGCTGAAAAATGAGTTGAAAAAATCAGAAAAATCAGACCCGCCAAAGTCTTCCGGGCTGTAGGTATGGGAATAATTTTTTCCTCCTCCCTGCCTGGCCCACTGGCTGAAATCGGCACCGCCTCCTGAGGTCTGTTCATATTGTTTCCAGTTTGACCCGAGTTTGTCGTACTTTTTTCTTTTATCGGGGTTTTTCAGGACTTCATATGCCTCACCCATTTCCTTGAATTTCTCTTCGGACTGTCTGTTACCCGGGTTTTTATCTGGATGGTACTTTACTGCCAGTTTGCGGTATGCTTTCTTGATCTCATCCTCTGTTGCATTTTTTGAAATTCCAAGAAGGCTGTAATAATCTTTGAAATCCATAGTTTGACTTTAATCTGTCAGGGTTAATTTGATGGGGATCATGACCAGTACAAATCCCTTATGAGCGAGACGGTTCTGCAAAGTGAGCTGGGTCTGGCTGTGAAGCATGCGGGTAAGGGAGGTGGGACTTGCGAAGATCGCATTTCCTATAAAAAATATGACTTTATTATACTGACTGACGACTTTTTTAGAGAGCTCTTTCACATCATCTGCAATATCAGTCCCTATTGAATAATAAGAGTCGGCAAAACAACCGTAAGCCCTCGCCAGGTCTTCATATTTCTTAAGATTGAACTTCACATCTTCCTCCAGGTTCTGAAGTTCAGCCTCGCCCTTGAAACTACCGGCATCGACCATCCCCACCGAGATAAAGATAAAGTTTTTATACCTTTCAAAGTCTTCCCTGATCTTTAAAAATGTATGAATTCCAACCCCGTTAAAATCCTGGACGCAGATACAGGCGGTATGGGCTTCAGGATTATAATCGGGGGCCTCCCTGTGGGAATGTTCATATCCCTGCATCGCCCCTTCGACCTGCCTGAACATTTTCAGGTCGAGTTTGCCAATCATTGTGGCGGCCTTGTCATAATGACGGCGCACCATCATGACAAAATAAACGAGGCTTGATGTTATTAGTATTGTAAGCCAGCCCCCCTCACCGAATTTTATAAATACCACGGTGAAAAGGATGCTCATAGTTAGAAGAAAACCAAGCCCGTTTATCAGGAGTTTCGGGATCCAGGATTTTTCACTGTTTTTTACCTGCCACCAATGTCGCACCATCCCTGCCTGGGACAGGGAAAAAGTCACAAATACGTTGATGCTGTATAAAACGATCAGGGTAGTCACATCACCACCGGTTATCAGGAGGATAAACGAAGCGGAAACGGCCATCAGGACCAGTCCGTTTTGGGTCACCAGGCGGTCGGAGAGTACCGAAAACCTTCGTGGGAACCAGTTATCCTGTGCCATGTTGGAAATTACCCTGGGGCCGTCGAGGAACCCGGTCTGGGCACCCACGAACAGCAAGGCGGCTTCCGACAACAGGGTTATTACTATGAAAGGCTGGCCAATCCATTTATACCATCCTGCCGTCATGGCTTCAAGCAGGTTGGCATTCATCGTCTTGCCGGGAACATGTTTCAGGTGAAACAGCGAATATGCAGCCAGAAGTCCCAAAACCGTTATCCCAAGTGAAAATGCCATCAGTCGCATCGTGACAATCCCTGTTTTAACCCTGGGTTCCTTCAATATCACCATGGAATTTGATACCGCTTCGATACCGGTATATGTTCCTGCTCCCATGCTGTATGCCCTGGCAAGAATGATGAGGACCGCAAAAGTTCCTATGTTACTGCTTGCCTGGTGAAACTGCCGGGTAGCATCCGGGACAAGGTTTATAAATTCCCTCGTATGAAATATAATGGGATAAACGATGGTAAATGCATGGGTAAGCAGGAAAATAATAAAAATAGGCATCAGGGAGAAGACAGATTCTTTGATCCCTCGGAGGTTCACGAGTAGAAGGAGGAGGATGAAAAATACGGTGACAGTCAGTTTTAAGTGCTGGTAACCCGCAGGGAAATTGCTGAAAATAGCATCTACACCGCTTGCTACACTGATGGCGATAGTCAGTATGTAATCAACGATAAGAGCGCAGCCAGAGATCATGCCGAGCTTGGGATTCAGCAGCTTTGTCGCCACTTTATATCCCCCGCCGCCTGAAGGGAACAGCTTTATGATCTGGGAGTAGCTGCTGCTGATAATTGAAATAGTGACGACAACGGCAAGGGCAATGAAGATGGTCATGCCATGGTATGGCCCTAGAGCCCTGTAGGATTCTTCAGGACCGTAGCAGGAGGATGATAAACCGTCGGAACCCAGTCCAACCCAGGCCAGGATAGCGACGAGGGTGACTTTTTCAAAAATATTCTCATCCTTCAAATCCCGTGCTTTCCCAACGAAGGCCTTGCGGACCCTTTCGGTGGTACTCAACCTTTCTCTCGGTTTCATAGTAAAAGAAATTGACCGGCAAAAGTACTATGTTTATTCAGACTGGGAAACTAATCAGTTAGTGTAAGTTTCACAGGGATCAAAACCATCATAAATCCTTTATGGGCAAGGCGGTTTTGCAGGGTGATCTGGGTCTGATTATGAAGCATACGGGTAAGGGATGACGGACGGGCAAAAATTGCATTGCCAACGAAGAAAATCACCCGGTGATACTTATGAACTACCTTTTTGGATAATTCCTTTACTTCATCGGCCACATCTGTGCCCAGCGCATAGTAACTGTCGGCAAAACAACCATAAGCCCGGGCAAGATCTTCATACTTTTTAAGAGTGAAAACAACATTGTCTTCGAGGTTCTGCAGTTCCTCTTCACCCTTGAAATTTCCGGTATCGACCATGCCGACTGAGATGAATATAAAGTTTTTATAATTTTCGAAATCCTCACGTATTTTCAGGAAGGTATTTACTCCGATACCGTTGAAATCGGTTACGCAGATACATGCAGTATGCGATTCCTGATCAAATTCAGGGCCGGCCTTGTTTGCCTTTTCCCAGCTTGCCATGGCCCCTTCTATCTGGCGGAACATCTTATGGTCGAGCCGGCTCAACAATTTGGCAGCGCGGTCATAATGACTTCTAACCCTGACCACAAAGAATATCAGGCTAGAGGTAATAAGAACAGTAAGCCATCCGCCTTCAGTGAATTTTACAAAAAGAACGGTGCAAAGTATGCTTAAGGTAAGGATCAGGCCAAGACCATTGATCAGCAGTTTGGGAATCCAGTAACCTTCTTTTTTCTTTACCTGCCACCAGTGCCTGACCATACCGGCCTGTGAAAGAGTGAAGGTGATGAACACATTGATACTGTACAATACGACCAGGGTAGTTACCTTCCCGCCCGTTACAAGCAGCACGAATGAGGCTGCGATTGCCATAAGGATAAGGCCATTCTGCGTCACAAGGCGGTCGGAAAGGACTGAGAAACGCCTTGGGAACCAGCTATCCTGGGCCATGTTAGAGATTACCCGGGGGCCTCCCAAAAATCCTGTTTGAGCTCCAACAAACAGCAGGGCGGCTTCGGAAAGCAGGGTTACGATAACAAAAGTCTGGCCGATCCACCTGTTCCACCCTGCCGTCATAGCTTCAAGCAGGTTGGCGTTCATTGTCTTCCCGGGGATATGTTTCAGATGAAAGAGAGAGTATGCTGCCATTAAACCGAGTACAGTGATCCCCAGTGAAAATGCCATCAGGCGCATGGTCCTGATGCCGGTTTTAACCCTGGGCTCTTTCAGGATAGCCATTGAATTGGAAACGGCTTCTATACCGGTATAAGTACCGGCACCCATACTGTAAGCCCTTGCCAGGATAAGAAGAACAGCGAAAGTTCCCATCTGGCTGCTGGCCTGGCGGAATTCCCTGCTGGCTTCAGGCACAAGACCTACGAAATCGCGGGTATGAAAGATTATAGGATAGATGATGGCAAAGGCATGGGTAAGCAGGAATATTATAAATATCGGCATGAGTGACATCACCGATTCTTTTACTCCCCGAAGGTTGAGTAATAACAGGAGCAGGATTATACCCAGGGTGGTCCAGAGCTTGTAAACCTGGAGAGATGCGGGCAGGTTGCTGAATATCGCATCCACGCCGCTGGCCACGCTGATTGAGATGGTGAGGATGTAGTCCACGATCAGTGAGCAACCAGATACCATCCCGATACGGGGTGACAGTAACTTGGAGGCCACCTGGTAACCGCCGCCTCCCGAAGGGAATAGTTTGATGATCTGGGAGTAGCTGCTGCTGATGATCGCGATCGTGAGAACCACGGCAAGTGCGATAAAGATGGTCATGCCATGGTAATTGCCCAGGGCTCTGTAGGCTTCTTCAGGACCATAACAGGATGATGACAATCCGTCGGAACCAAGGCCTATCCAGGCCATCAATGCAACAAGGGTGACTTTCTCAAAGATGTTCTGATCCTTGAGATCCCGAGCATCGCCCACGAAAACTTTTCTGATCCTCTCTGTTGTACTAAGCCGTTCCCTCGGTTTCATCAGAATTTAAATTGACTGGCAAAAGTAATATGTTTGGGCGAAAATAATATTCTTTATAAAATTTTAATATCCAAACGCCCGGCCTTCCATTTTGTCAATCCTGATCTTCCATACGCTGACCTCCCGGATTGAAGGGAGGTTGAACTTGAATGCCTTCTCGCTGTATTGCGCCATGATAATGTGCAGGGCTGCAATCTTTTCTTCGGTGCCGGTGATGAATTCAGCCTGGCCGTATACCAGGACCGACCTGTATTTCATGCTCCATGAGCAGGCCACCTCTTCATTCTGGTAACGAAGCAGGTGGTCGGTGCTGAAATTAATGCAAACCGAAGGTTTTTTCATAAGGATGCTGATCTTCTTCCCGTGCTGTGCACCGTGCATATAGATAACACCCTCGCCGAACCCGAAATTCATGGGGATCATATAAGGCAAACCTTCCTCATCGACCATTGCAAGATGGCATACCTGGCAACGCCTGATAATATCAAGCAATTCAGATTCACTGGTAATATCACGACGGCGCATATCAGCTTCGATTTACCGGAACAGTGCTTTATAAACTTCCTGGACCTTGCTTACTGGGACTATCTCAATGGAATACCTTCCTTTATCCACGGAACGTGAGTTGTATTTTGAGATGAAGATACGTTCAAAACCGAGTTTTTCTGCTTCAGAGACCCTTTGTTCAATCCTGTTGGTAGGGCGTATCTCACCGCTGAGTCCGACCTCGGCAGCAAAACATGTTTTGGTATCGATGGGTTCGTCCTGGTTGGAAGAAAGAATAGCTGCAACAATAGCCAGGTCAATTGCAGGATCATCTACATCGAGGCCTCCGGCTATGTTGAGGAAGACATCCTTATGACCAAGCCTGAACCCGCTTCTTTTTTCGAGCACGGCAAGCAGCATGTTCAGCCGGCGCACATTAAACCCGGTGGTTGACCTCTGGGGAGTACCATAAACTGCAGTTGAAACCAGGGCCTGGGTTTCGATAAGCATCGGCCTCAGGCCTTCAACCATCGCGGCAATGGCGATCCCGCTTACCTTTTCATCATGCTGGCTTAGCAGGATCTCCGAAGGGTTTGAGACCTCTCGCATCCCCGTATCATTCATCTCGTAGATCCCGAGTTCGGAAGTGGAGCCGAAGCGGTTCTTGAGGGACCTCAGGATACGGTAACCGTAATTCCTGTCGCCTTCGAACTGCAGGACAGCATCGACCATATGTTCGAGGATTTTGGGACCGGCCAGGCTGCCGTCCTTGGTAATATGCCCGATCAGGAAGACCGGTATATGGGTTATCTTGGCATATTTCTGCATCTCCCCGGCGCATTCCTTGATCTGGCTAATGCTACCTGCGGAGGATTCGATGATATCGGTTTGCAGGGTTTGAATTGAATCGATGATCACAATTCCGGGCCGGAGCTGTTCAAGATGCTGGAAAACGGCTTGGGTATTGGTTTCGGTCAGGATGAAACAGTTTTCATTCTCCATTCCTAAACGTTCGGCACGCATCCTGAGCTGCTGCTCGCTTTCTTCACCGCTGATATAAAGTATTTTATGACTGGTACATTTCAATGCGACCTGGAGCATGAGAGTGGATTTCCCTATCCCGGGTTCCCCGCCGATCAGGACCAGCGAGCCGGGAACCAGGCCACCCCCGAGAACACGGTTTAGCTCGGCATCCTTAGTATCGATGCGCTGTTCGTGTTCACAGCTTACGTCGGATATCTTTCTCGGGCCTGGCCTTTGCCCGTCGGGCCTGGGAGGGCCGGAACGTTTATCCTCTCTCTGGATCACTTCTTCAACAAGGGTGTTCCATTCTCCGCAGGCAGGGCATTTGCCCATCCACTTGCTTTGCTGTGCACCGCAGCTGGTGCAGAAAAATGCAGTTTTGATTTTTGGCATGGCAGGATCTTAAAGGTGAACCTTATGCGCCTTTTCAATAATATGAGTTGTTGAATATCCACGGGTAAGTTCAATGGTCACGACTTCTCCTCCCCTGGCCTTTACAATATCGCTCCCGACAATCTCGAGACCTTCGTAATCCTTGCCTTTGACCAGAATATCGGGCTGTACCAGTTTGATTAGCTCGTATGGAGTATCTTCCTCAAATATAACCACGGCATCTACGAAAACAAGGGATGCAAGGGTGATCATCCTGGCATGATGGCTGTTGACCGGGCGATGAGGACCCTTGATGCGGTGAATGCTTTCATCGGAATTAAGACCAACGATCAGAATATTCCCCAATGACTTGGCTTTGGCCAGGATCTCTATATGACCAAGATGGAGGATATCGAAACAGCCGTTGGTGAACACGATCTTCTTGTCTTTAAACCTCCAGATCGCCAGCTGCCTCTGAAGCGATTCCCAAGTAAAGATCCGGGATTTTATAACTTTATTCTTTTCCATTTTCGGTGTGGTTAAGCGATAATAGTAGTAGAGATGCTCCACCCAGCACAAGGATCATCAGTGTTTGCGCTGTCCATGAGATCCAGCCCAGGGCCAGGCCCGTCGGTTTTGCAATACCGTAAAGCAGCAAAGTTTCCTGGATAATGGCAGGGTAGAGGCCGATACCCCCGGGTGTGATCATAATGCCCACGCTTCCCAGGACAAGAGATGAAAGACCTGCCCCGAGGCCAATGACCGATGTTTCAAGGAAACAGAAGAAGATGACATAAAGCATGAAAAAATAGAGGACCCAGATCAGCAGGGAACTAATAATAAAGAATCCCGGTTTCCTTATCTGGCTTAGCGATTTAAGTCCCTCCCAGAAACCGATCACCAGGTTCCTGACTTTGATCCAGGTTTTAGATGCCATCAGTCTTTTGCGCAAAGCGAACCAAAAAAGGATCAACGCGAAAAGCAATCCGCCGAGAGAAAGAAAGATCACGCGGGAATAATGAAGAGTTCCGAATTTTGCAACAAGGGTGGGGTAAATCTTATCGTCAAGGTAGTTCCTGATGGTTCCTAGCTGGGTAAAGAACATCAGAAAAAAGAGGAGAAAAAAAATGAGCATATCAATGGCACGTTCGGTCACTACCGTACCAAGGGCTTTCTCAAAAGGCACCTTCTCATACTTTGAAAGGATGCCGCAACGGGTAACTTCTCCAAGCCTCGGGAAAGCCATATTGGCAAAATAGCCTATCATGACAGCGTAAAAAGTAACCCTGAACCTGGGCTTGAATCCCATGGGTTCAAAGAATAGAACCCAGCGGGCGGCTCTGAGCAGATGGCTGCAAATGCCAAGGATTATAGCCAGTATAACCCAATAATAATTGGCCGTTCTGAAAGAATGCATGATCTGGGTCCGTTCAACGGAGGTCAGGTCCTTAAGTGAAAGCCAGATAATAAGTAAACCAAGGCCCAGGAAAAAAGCAAATTTCAATGCGGTAATTATCTTCTTCCTTGAGGAGGAAGCTCCGGGCACTGCCATTATCATAAATTATTTCTTTTTTCCGGGTGCTATCCTGTTCTTCCCGTCAGGGAAAGAAATGGATGGCTTGAACTTTTTAGCCTCATCAAAGTCCATCGTTGCATAAGAAACGATAATGACTACGTCGCCTTTGAGGAACTTGCGCGCCGCTGCACCGTTCAGGCAGATAACACCGCTGCCTTTTTTGCCTTTAATGACATAGGTCTCAATACGTTCACCGTTATTGATATTAAGCACCTGAACCTTTTCATTCTCGATCAGGTTTGCCTCCTTCATCAGATATTCATCAATGGTAACGCTCCCGACATAATTAATGTTGGCATCGGTAACCGTGGCACGATGAATCTTGGATTTCAGTACTTGAATCTGCATCATTTTGCAAAATTACGAAAAAAGTTCAACATTGTCGATCAGCCTCACATCCCCGAGGTAAACGGCAGTAAGTGCTACTGCCTGCGTCTTCTGCCCCCAGCTCTCGATTGGCATCAGTGTTTCCCTGTCGGCAATCTCAAAATATTCAACCCGGAACCTTGAATCTTCCTGTATCTTTTTATTGGCCCATTCCTTAAGTTCCCATACCGGGGTCTTGCTGCCTTTTTCCCTTACCTTGCACAGCACCTCAAAGATTCGCCTGGCAACCTGCCGTTCACCTATAGTCAGCCGGAGGTTCCTGGAGCTCATGGCCAGCCCGTCATCCTCCCTTACCGTTTCACAGCCTATGATATTGACAGGCAATTCCAGGATCTCTTTCATACGGGTTATCACCATCAGCTGCTGGTAGTCTTTTTTACCAAAATAAGCATTGGATGGGCTCAGGATATCAAACAATTTCCTCACCACTATAACAACGCCCTTGAAATGCCCGGGTCTGAATTTCCCTTCCATCACCTTATCGAGCATGCCGAATTCAATGTCATTGTTCGGGGTTTTTCCATCAGGGTACATCTCTTCCACCTCCGGGCTGAACAGCATGTCGCAACCGTTGCTCTTTAACATGCGGGCATCCAGGGCAATATTACGAGGATATTTTGCCAGGTCATCAGGGTTATTGAACTGAACGGGGTTCACGAATATGCTGCATACCGTGATGTCATTCTCCTGCTTCGACTGCCTGATAAGCCTCAGATGGCCTTCATGCAACGCGCCCATGGTCGGTACAAAACCGATTCTCAGTCCTTTTTTGAGATGCGGTTTAATCCATAATTTTGCCTCTTTGATCTTGCTTATCTCTTTCATTCGCAGTCGTTACAGGTTGATGATCTTGTTGCGGATGGCAAATTTCACCATTTCGACAGGGGATTTGATCCCCAGTTTTTTCATTATATGATTTTTATGGGTTTCGACCGTACGGACCGAAATATTAAGTTTTATCCCGATTTCCTTGTTGTTAAACCCTTCGGCGAACAGCTTCAGAATCTCCTGCTCTCGTGAAGACAGGCTGAACACGGGCTTTTCTTCCTGCTCATTCTGTTCGGCAGCTGTACGGATAAAACTTTTCAAAAGAATCTTGGAAATGGTCTCGCCGAAAAATTCCTCTCCCCTGTAAATGGCATAGATCGCTTTCACCAGTTCATCACGGGAAGTATTTTTGGGAAGGTATCCCCTCGCACCCGAACGTATGGCACCGGTGACAAAGTCTTCATGCGTATACATGGAAAGGATAAGTACCCTTATCTGGGGATAATCATACCTCAGCCGTTTGGTTATCTCTATCCCTGAAATATCGGGAAGCGATATATCCAGAACGATGATATCGGGCTGCACAATCTTAAGTTTTTCAAACAGGCTTTTACCGTTTGCAGCTTCTCCGATGATGGCAATATCAGGAATGGATGTGAGCAGGGCCTTCAGCCCGTCACGCACCAGGTCATGATCCTCAACAAGAAATATCCTGATCGCCTCCATTATATGAAGCTTGGAACTTTAATCTGTATAAACGTGCCTTTTCCCGAGGCCGAATTAAGGTCAAGGGTACCCCCAAGCAATTTGACCCTTTCCTGCATATTATGAAGCCCATGGCCTCCCTGGCTCCCCGAATCATGAAGCTTGAAGCCTTTCCCGTTATCCTGTATGCTGAGGTAAATGCAATCATTGTCATTCAGAAGCTTGATATAAGCCTGGTCGGCATTGGAATGCTTGATAATATTGTTCAGGGCCTCCTGGACAATCCTGTAAAGATAAGTCTGAATTTTTTTATTCCACTCGACATTTCTCACTTTATGTTCAAATTGCACCTTTACTGTCGAATGCCTGGCCGTATCCTCGCAAAGGTTGAACAACGCGATCACAAGCCCGAACTCCTCGAGAACCGGGGGCATCAGGTCGGTAGTTATCCTCCGTATTTCATCCACGATCTGGTCAAACTGCCTTTTGATGCCTTCCAGCTGGGGCTTGATTTCCTTTTCGGGAATATAGCTGAGGCTCTCAAGCTTCATCTTGATAGCCACCATTGACTGCCCTATCCCGTCGTGAAGTTCGCGCGAAAGGCGCTGGCGTTCCAGTTCCTGTCCGTCGATCACTGAAAGAATGTGCGACATCCTTGACTTTTTGCTACTTTTGGTGTTGGCCATCTGATCAGGAAAATATTAGGGCCACAAAGGTAAAAAATAGAATCTCATGATCTTACGAAAATCTTTCATCCTGCTGGCTGCAATGGTATTAGCCTTCAGGCTGTCCTCGCAGGACAAAACCATCACGTTTTACCAGGATCCTGCCTCAAATCCTCCCGATCTCGCAGTATCACTGAAGCATGTGAAAGCCGAGGTACACTTCAAACCCACCGAAAACCTGGTCATCGGCAATGTTGATCTTACTGTAATTGCAAACCGTTATCATACTGATTCAATCAGCATTTACACCCCCGAATTCGTGATCGGTAAGGTGAGTTTAATCACTGCGGATGAGGGAGCGGCGAAGTCCGGAACAGGTAAGCAAGGCAAGGCAATGATCGGATTGATCCCAGTAACCTGGAAGATGGTTGGACCAAATCTCGAAATCTATCCTGTTAGCGGTTCTCCCTTCCTGTCAAAAGGAAAGAAATATATTATCAGTATTTCCTATGAAGCCCGTCCACAGGCAGGCCCTATCTATTTTATAGGATGGAGGCAGGAAGAAGCCGGGAAGAGGAAAACCATCTGGGCCCACAGGCCTCATAACTGGCTTCCCTACCTTGAAGCCAGGGTTACTACCGATATGTATTTCACGTTTGACGGCAAATACAAGATATTTTCAAACGGCGAAAGGATTGGAGTGGTTTCGAATCGCGACGGGACCAAAACCTGGCATTATGCCATGAAAAAAGATCATCCGTATTTTTCAACCTCCCTGGTGATAGGCGATTATGATTATGCCAGCTCAGTGACCAAACGAGGTGTTCCGCTTGAATACTGGTACTGGTCGGGAATGGCCGACAGGGTTCCTGTTACTTACAAATACACCGAGAAGATGTTTGAATTTTTTGAACAGGAGATGGGAATTGATTATCCGTATACGCAATACAGGGAAGCCCCTGTTATAGACTATATGTATGGAGGGATGGAAACAACGACATCCACAGTATTCGGTGATTATATGCTTATCGACTCCCATGCATGGTGGCAGAGGAATT
The DNA here is from genome assembly GCA_037141915.1 of Bacteroidota bacterium. Taxonomy (GTDB): domain Bacteria; phylum Bacteroidota; class Bacteroidia; order Bacteroidales; family FEN-979; genus CAIRDP01. Next base: position 19,367 of record JBAXBP010000038.1, read on the forward strand.
ACGTGAATGTGAACGCACACGAACTGGCTCACCAGTGGTTCGGCGATGGAATCGCCCATCTCGTAAACAGGGATGTATGGCTTACCGAAAGCTTTGCAACCCATTATGCCAAGATCTTCGAGCGTTCGGTATATGGAGAGGAATATTATGAGAACATCAGGAATGATGAGATGAACCAGGCATTTGATGCGGCAAAGAAAAACGATTACCCGGTGGGTGGAAGCCAGGGAGGTGTTGCAAGGATATACCAGAAAGGCTCGCTGGTGATGGATATGCTCAGGGATGTGATGGGCGACAGGGAATTCAGGGATGCTGTTAAGCTATACGCTCAAAGGTATATGTTCAATTATGCCCAGACAAGTGATTTTATCCGGTGCACCTACGATGCCACCGGGGTATCGTATAACTGGTTTTTCGATGAATGGTTACTCCGGGGTGGGGAACCTGAATACAAGGTCAGTTATATCTTCCTTGAAGACTCGACAGGCAAGGCTTTCACCGAGGTAAATGTAAAGCAGGTACAGGAGGTGAATGAACTGAAACCCCTGTTCAGGATGCCGGTTAAGATCATGGTTTATTATAAAAACGGTTCCGCCGACAGTCTTACGGCCCCGATTGATAAAAAGGAGCAAAAAGTCAGGATATCAAACCCGTTGAAATTCCCTGTGGATTTTTTATTGTTTGACCCGGGCAGGAGGATACTTAAAAAGATTGATTTCGAACGCTCCTATAATGAACTTGCATCCCAGCTGATGAAAGCTCCGCTGATGATTGACCGTTATGATGCCCTACAGGCACTTAAAAAGAATCCTTTACCGGAGAAGAAAACGCTGCTGCTTTCGGCCTGGGACAAAAACTGTTTCCACCTGATGCGTTCGGCCATCCTTGACCAGGTGGGCCGCGACAGGTCGGAGGAGTTCGTAACCCTGTTCAGGAAGGCCCTGCATGATGAGAGTGCCCAGGTAAGGAAGACTGCCCTCGTGGTGCTCGACACCGTTCCCGAAACTTTGCGGCCCGACGTCGAAAGTTGCCTTGGAGATTCTTCATATCTTAACATACAGTTTTCCCTGGAGAGGCTTTGCAGTTCATTTCCGTCAATGGCAGTTCATTACCTTGAACTAACCAAAAATATGGAAGGTTGGAGAGGAAAAAATATCAGGATGGCCTGGCTTGAGATCTCAATCAGGAACGGGAAGAAAGAGTACCTGGACGAGCTGATACCATACAGCGGCCCCTCGTATGAATTTGAAACAAGAATGAATGCATTTTCGGCTCTGCAGAAACTGGGCTATATCGATCCGATTACCACAGCCAATGCGCTGTCGGCAGCAAAACACTGGAATTTTAAACTTGTGGCATCCGCCAAAGCATACCTTACATTCTTCAAGATCGCAATACCATGAAGGCACGCATACTTACCAGGACGATTTTACTGGTTTCTTTCGTAAGCCTTTTTACCGACATAGCATCGGAAATGCTGTACCCGGTGATGCCGGTATACCTTACTTCCATTGGTTTTTCGGTCATGCTGATCGGAATCCTGGAAGGGATAGCCGAGGCAGTTGCCGGCCTCAGCAAAGGTTATTTCGGTCAGAGTTCGGATGTGATGGGGAGACGGGTCCCTTTTGTAAGGGGAGGATATGCTCTAAGCGCTTTATCAAAACCAATGATGGCTGTATTGACCTGGCCATGGTGGATATTCCTGGCCCGTACTCTCGACAGGCTGGGAAAGGGAATCAGGACCGGTGCAAGGGACGCAATCCTGAGCGATGAAACCATACCAGAGAACAAGGGAAAGGTCTTTGGTTTTCATCGCAGCATGGATACCGTCGGAGCCGCCATCGGCCCGATGCTTGCCCTTTTATTTCTCTGGATTTATCCCGGTGAATATAAATTTCTTTTCTACCTGGCATTTTTCCCCGGGCTGGTAGCCATAGGGCTTACTTTTTTCCTGGAGGAAAAGAAAACCAAGGCTTCTCCCGTTGAAAAAAGACCGGGTTTCCTTTCCTACCTTAAATACTGGAAACGTTCAGCCGTTTCTTACCGCTGCCTTGTTATCGGGCTGCTGATATTCACTTTATTCAACAGTTCCGATGCTTTTCTTTTACTGGCAATAAAGAGTAAAAATATTTCCGATACCGGCATGATAAGCATGTATATATTTTACAACCTGGTCTATGCACTTGCATCATACCCCCTGGGAGCGCTTGCCGACAAGATCGGTTTGAAAACCACCCTGATCGCAGGACTGACCTTGTTCGCCGGGGTTTATCTTTGTTTCGGCTTTGCCACTGCCATCCCGGGTTTCCTATTGCTTTTCTTTTTTTACGGGATCTATGCTGCCAGTACTGAAGGGATATCGAAAGCCCTTATAAGCAACCTGGCCGACAGGAAGGATACGGCTACGGCGATAGGGTTTTATACCAGTTTTGCCAGTGTGTTTTCACTCCTGGCAAGCAGCCTGGCTGGTATTTTATGGTATACCCTCGGGATGAAGCTGATGTTTGTTATTTCGGGTGCGGGGGTAATCCTGGTGGTGATCTATTTTCTTGTTATATCCAGGAAAATAATTCAGGTATAAACGATAAGGCCGCCCGGAGAATCTGGGCGGCCTTATCGTTTATACCAATGAAGATCTGTTAATATAAATTATTCGCATTCTGGTACCCCGGCTTTATTACATACCAGTCCTGATAGGTAGTCCCGTTCGACTGAGCCCAGTCGGCAAAATGCAGGTGGGTTTGTACGATATCGATCATTTCCTGCGGGTAGGACCAGTCAATCGGTATTTCAATCGCCCAGCATAATCCGGTTGTAGAACGATAATACTTGCCCTGGGAAGGGTTGCTTGCATCGTTGAACAGACCGAAGTATGAGGTATTGACCAATTCTGAAGGAGGCTGGTCTTTCAGGTGAATTTCCTTTCCTCTTTCCTGGTTGATGAACATGAACGGGTTGTATGGAGCCGTTCCAATGCCTGCCTGTGGATTTGAGAAATGCACTGTCACCGTCTGGTAACTTGTCTGAACCGTATTCCCCCCATGAATGGTGTTGACAAGTCCGCTGCCTAAAAGAGTGTTCACGGCGTCAACAGGGATAATAACTGTCTCATTCGTATGTCCTGCTTCAAATCCTTTTGGATCCAAGGTTACTACAGAACCAACCTTGAGGCAACCGGTTACGCTTGCAATGTTTGCCGGGGGAGTGTTCAGTATAAATCCAAAGCCATTATTCATTGTGGCCCCGGCAGCTTTTATCTTGTAACTCACAATGATATCCACAACCTTGTTCTGAGCGTTCGTCACTATTTTGTAATTGAAATTCATCACAAGATCGTTCATGTCATAATCTCCGTAGGCTGGCCATAAATCTTCAAAAGCAATCGTTCCGTAATCGACCTGGTTGGGATAGTATGAATTGAAAGCCCTGGTCGGGTCAAGGGGATATGCATCCTGGCTGTCGGGCACACCATCACCATCGGTATCCACGATAACCGGATTCGTGATGGTTATTACAAGGACTTCATTGTCGGCGCCCGCTGCATTGGTTGCTGTTAGATTTACATTGGTAGTCCCGGCTGCCGTCGGTATTCCTGAGATCACATTGCCGCTGAAAGTAAGCCCTGCCGGCAGGTTCGTGGCATTGTAGGTTATCGGCGTACTGCCCGAGGCGGTGATAGTGTAGCTGAATGATTGGTTTTTTGTTCCACTGGCCGTTAAGGGGCTGGTGATAACAGGCGCTACCAGGCCCTGGGCCACAGTCAGGACAAGAATTTTCGAATCATTGCCGAATGAGTTGGTTGCTGAAAGTGTGATATTTGAAACTCAGGCATTGATTGGTGTCCCGCTGATGGTTGAAACGCTGAAAAACAATCCTACCGGCAACCCGGTGGCAAGCGTTGCCTCTTGAGTGATATACCCTAAGACCTTGTCCGGAGAGTAGAGATCAACACAGTGTCTTTTCTCGATTCCCAGGGCGCCATAGATGAAGTTCATGGACATGCCATACAGGCGTAGTGCCTTGTAATCAAAGGGGTAGATACCGGAGATCATGCCGTAGGAATCGCGAAATTCTCCCGTGAGCTGGCGGACAAAAAAGCTCGTTGCTTGAACGAACTTGTGTGTCTTACGGTAGATATCCGGTTCGTGCTGCTTGATCCACTGAAACTTGGAGTTCTTCTGAGCATACAGCAAGGCCTCTGTCGGGCCGGCCGGCTTGATGGCGAGCTTGCTGACTTTACCCAAGGGCGGCACATGAGCAACCGTACGCTGATCGAGCCAGAGGATCGCCGCCCGCAATGCGTTGCCATCCTTGTCCATGGGGATGACGGTGTTGCGCTGACTGGTAAGTCCGATACCGCTGATCTGGCGGCAATCGATAGCGATCTTGGCCATAAG
>JBAXBP010000039.1:0-23033 GCA_037141915.1 Bacteroidota bacterium
ATAGTTGTTGGTCCAGCCTGGCAGATCTCCCAGTACCGAAAGGTCGAGGGGCGGATTCTTACCGCCAATGTTTAAAAGTCGCAGCAATGCAGTCGAAATATACGGATTTTTCGAGGGATTGAAGGTCTCCCCGCATTCCGTGGTCAGCTGGTTATCGTTCAACCCTTCGTTGAAGGCATCCTTCTTTTGCTTGTTGTATAAGGCGACTGCGTATGGCACGGCATATTTCTGTTTCAGCCTGGCAATTTCAAAAGCTCTTTCAAGCAGCTCGAATTCATCCTCCCCTGTTCCGTTCGAAAGACCTAGTTCGTGCGCCCTTGCCGCCGTAAGCCCCTGGAGGAAAAGCTCGTCTATCAGCGAATCTCCAAAGCCAAGCCTCACCAGTTCCTGCACTGCCCCGAAACCTCCGAGTATTCCGTATTCGATCTCGGGCTGGTTGTAATTTTTCTTTATACGCTGCACGTTTTCACGTTTGAGGGAGTCGAACTCGACCCCATGGATCACCAGGTCAAAACGCTGGTTCAGAAAATATGTGAACTCAGCACCCCCGCCCCATTTTTCTCCGAATACACCGAAGGTCCATATTGGCATTTCCTGGATGAACCTGAAGAGCTTCATGCCTGCTTTAGTGAAATACGATGCATCTTCTTCACCAAGGAACTGATAGCCAAGTTTTGCATCGAACCAGCCCTTGTTGAACTGGCGTGCATCTGCGCCCAGCATTCTCATCCCCTTTCCCGACGCGGTAAAGAAGAGTGAGCCAAGCTGGCCATTTTCAAAAAGCCTGATTGAAACCCCTATCGCATGGTCGAGCTGGTCGAGGGTGTTCCTGTTCCATACATTCCCTCTCAGTGGATTGTCAAAGATGACAGAAGCGACGCGGTCTTTCTTCGTCGGATAAACATACCTCAGGTCGTTGTAATAAATATCCATTTCGCCGGTATTGAAGTTCATCTGGCTTACCGGGGTCCCGTAAATACGGCCGTAGCCAAGCAGGTTTTTCCAGCCGTTCTTTTTCATGGTATGAAGGAGCAAGGGCTTCCCGCTACGAGGACCGGTTTTCCCGTCGGTATCGTACAGGCCCGGCCTGTCTTGATTTTCCGATGAGGACCTTTTGCAAAGTGCAATGAATCCATCGAAGCCGAAATAGTCGAGGAATTTATCTATAATCTCGCAAAGCCCGTATTTGAACCTAAGCCCGACCTTGGTGGAAGTATCAATATCTGCTGCAGTGCAGCAGTTATCCTGGATAAGGTCAAGTGCATAAAGCATGACAGGTATTGCATACCTCCTGAATGTTTTGCCCCCGCGGTCGTCCGAAGATGCAATACTTATCAGGCCGGCAATGCTCTTAATCGAAGATTCCCTGTGATCGAGGGATTTCGCCTCGCTTAACGACCAGAACTCATCCTGCCTTATATCCTGCAAAGCCACGTACGATTTGCTTGCGGGATCATAAACGGCCGATATCTTTTCACGATTCTCAGCTCCTGTCCATTTGAAGAAACCTTCTTTTCCCTTGCTGTTGATTCCTGTCTTTCCCGATTTCTCCAGGTCTTCTATCCATTGGGGATAATGCCTTCCGTCATGGTTGTAAATTATTTTAAGTCGGTCACAATCCGGAAGGGCTTTGCCAAGATGCTTCGCACATTCGGTGAAAGGCATATGCCCGGTGCGGTCCAATACCTGGAATGGGTTGGCCGTAAGGAGTTCAAACACCTGCGGAAGTTCCGCCAGGTCCTGTCCTGTCTTGATATCCCATTGAATAATGGCAGCCATGCCTTCAAAAACAGGATCGGCAACATATCCGTGGTGGTCATTCCTGAGTGCAATCACTTTTTTCTCAAGTATCTGCTCTGCAAATGCAACGCCGGCAGTGAACGTCTCTTCCGTTGCATACTTGCCTTTCATGACATCGAACAGGCGGTTGGCATGAAACGGGAAATACCCGTGCCCGGTAAGAAACTTATCCCTGAGGAACATGTCGTTGAAAAGGACTGCCAGCTCTTCGGTAGTATGCGAAGATGTGTTTGAATAAACAAACAACAGTTTGCCGGGATCGGCATATTTTTCGATGTTCTCAAAGATGGATTTCTTGATATCTATGCGTTCCGTGGCTGCCTCCCATATGATCCCCGCCTGTGAAAGCAGGCTGAAATCCTTGCTGTAGGTAACCCTTCCGAGATATTCCTTGACTTCCGCTTCCAGTATCCTTCCCCCGGAAGCCAGTCCTGAAAAGTAATTAGATATATCCTTTCCTGCCCTGTCAAGGGCTGCATCGGCCACGTCAATGAATATGACATCGCTGGCCGTTTTATTGAGGATGTCGATGCCTATCCCAATTCCCATGGTCCCCGAACCGATCACAGCTATCTTTTTTATGCTGTTCAGCCTGGTAACTTCTTTCTGTAAGGATTTGTTCCCGAATGCAAACGCAGTTTTCATGTATTCTTTGTTTATTTTTTTTCTCCTGTTGAATTGCCATTACAGGGTTTTGGACCCCGACCCGGTAATTATTATCAGGGTTTCTATACTATTTCAACACAAACAGCCCCGCCCTGTCCTCCACCTATGCAGGCCGAAGCGACACCTGTTTTCAATCCCTGCCTTTTCAGTTCATATATCATGTCTATTGTTATCCTGAGCCCTGTGGCGGCAATATTATGCCCCATTGCTATGGAGCCCCCGTTCACATTGGTTTTTTCCCTGGGCAGGCCCAGTTCTTTTTCAACCCCCAGGTACTGGGCTGCAAAAGCTTCGTTGATCTCGAAGAGGTCTATCTTTTCCTGTTTCAGGTTTAGTTTGCCAAGCAGGTCTTTAATTGCCGGCACAGGTCCCTGTCCCATGACTTCGGGAGGAACCGTCGAGAACTGGTATCCTTTCAGCACGGCAAGGTAGGGAATATGGTTTTTGTCGGCGAAGGCACGGTCCATCAGGATTGCCGAAGCAGCCCCATCGCTGATCTGGCTTGCGGTTCCCGGTGTCACCAGCCCGTCGGGTTTGAGCAGTGGGCGTAAAGCCGCCAGTTCTTCAAGCTTTACATCGTTTTTCACGCCTTCATCTTTCCATACAGAAAATGCATTTCCTAACTGGTCAATGGTATCAACGGTAAAAATCCCCTTCAGGTAATTATTTTCACAGGGTGCTGCAAACCTGTTCCATTGCTGAGACTGGGCTTTGATTGCACGGGTATGGCTCAGTAAAGCGAATTCATCACACTGCTTCCGGGTAATGCCGGTCTGAACACCATAGAGTTCTGCCGTTTGCGGCATCAGGGTTTTAAATAAATTATGGTTGAAGCCCTCCAGAAGGTAGTCTCTTGAGGGAGCATCCTCAAATTCCCATACGCTGTCCCTTTTCCTTCGTCCCTGGTGGACCAGGTTAGTCTGTGACATATTCTCGGTGCCGAAAGAAATCACGGTGCTGGTTTCCTGGTTCGGCGACATGATGAGGTCGAACGCATCGGCCAGGACCTGAAATCCAGTACCGCAGATCCTGAGGGTGGTTTTACCGGGCGAGACATTCAGGTTGGTCTTGTCATTGAATTTCTGCGCCACTCTCATCGCGACATTCCTAGGAAGGTAGATCTGCTGGTTAAGGGAATCAATATAGATCATACCGGCAACGACCTGGTCGATTTTTACCTTATCAAGGTTGATACCCGACCTCACTATCGCTTCGTAAACCGCCAAAACTGCCAGGTCTTCGGCAGGGAGGTTGTTGTAGTAACCACCATGCTTTCCTATCGGCGTCCTGGCCGCGCTTACGATAACTACCTCTTTGTTACGCTTATCCATACTTTGAAATCGATTAATTTACGATGTACATTGTACCATGTACAATGTACAAATCAGGGTTTATTTTTATCATTGTTTAATAGGACACAACCGAATGCAGCCAGGAACTGTGAATGCTCGGGGCTGTCGGAGTCGGGGTATTTCTTTTTAAATAGGCTGACGATCATGGGGTGCTTAGCCGGCAGCCCGCCGGTGATCACGAGATGGTCTTCAACAAGCGCCATCTCCATGGAACGCAGTATGATGGAATTGTAGATCCCGATGATGATATCGGGTAATGTTGCGCCGTTCTTGATCATCCCGATGATCTCTGAGATCGCGAAAACGGTGCAGAAACTGTTGATCTTCACCTCCTGTTTGGCCTGTTCCGCAAAACCCGTGAATTCCTCGGGGGTTATATCGAGCCTGAAAGCGATCTCCTCCAGGAAGGATCCAGTGCCTGCCGCACATTTCCTGTTCATCTTAAACTTGTCGACCTGCCCGTTTGCATTGACCTTGATGAACTTGGTATCCTGTCCGCCTATGTCGATGATTGAGCAGGACCGGTGGTACACTTCGTAAACCGCCTTCGACAGGGCTATCAGTTCCGAGTTTGAAACAAAAGCAGCCGAGGTCTGCTCCCGTCCATATCCGCAGGTATAAACAGGATATTGAATTTCATGTGAAGCCGAAAAATGTTCAATGATTTTTGATGAAGCATTGTTGAAACTGTAACCTGATTTCACGCAATGCAGGCCGGCTATTTTGTTCTGTTCATCAACGAGAACACCTTTAGTGTAAGAAGAACCCAGATCTATGCCAAGCCTGTACTTCATCATTTTCCCGATTTTCCGGCCAGCTGTTCAACGAAAGTTTCAATAGCTATGATGCTTTGTTCCTCGCTGAAACACCGGGGATCATTGAGGTCGCCGTTGATCTCGAGGTAGGGAATACCTGTTTTTTTGAACAGGCGGTTCTGCAGACCGTAACGGTTATTGGAGTTTCGGGCGCAGGTTTTGGATTCGTGAAAAATGATACCATCGGCAGAAAAATCACCGAGCAGGTTTTCAAGTACGGTTTCCTTCACCTCATCCGACCTTACGATAAACAGCTTGCAATAGGCCAGGGCCGAGGATTCAAACGGATCGGAAGGGTCGAGGTCGTCGAACACCCAGCTGTTGCAATAGGTTGATGCAACAATGCAGGTTTCGAGCTTTGCAAAAAGCTTGGCCATGCTGCTCAGCTTGTACCAGAGGGGCATGCCATCCCAGTAGATCCTGTATTTTTCGCCGGGCACCGCACTGATATTCTCTTTGATCCTTTTATCCAGTTCGGCCAGGAGTATCTTATAATAATCCACTGCATAGGTTGTCCCCCTCATCACCACAATAGGCCCCATATGTATGGCCGAATCGAAAAAGTTGATGGGTGAAGGAATTTGCTTTGCCTTTTCGAGCACTTGTCTCCAGAGGGCACAGCCGTCGTGCGAAAGGCCGACAGCTTCCCTGAAACGGTCCATGTCGAATTTTACCCTGGCCACTTGTTCTATCCCGGGTATGAGGTTTTTATACTGCTCCGACACCGACCTGATAATCTCAGGCGACAGTTCGGGAATAGACAATGGTGTATGAATGCCGAGTATGGGAACATTGAAATGTTTTGCGTAGAACCCGAACCAGTCGGCCACTTCCCTGCACTGGTTTGTATTGTATACGAGGATATCGGGAGCGGGGACCGCCTTGAACCCGCTCTTTTGCAAAGGGGTTTCATTCTGCAAAAATGCACCAATATCGCTGGTGAGGTAAGAGCATATGTCGGGAGAATAGCCATGGGCAACGGCCGAAGGGATGTATTTATCGGCATTCTTTGCAGCACCCAGCATGGCCCCGTGGTTTTCGGGAAAATATACCTCGAATCCCATGGAATACAGCAGCTCGGCAGGGCCTACACTGGTGCACCATGCAACTTTCCTGTTCCTGGTTTCAGCGGCCTCCCTAAGCCTGGTGAAATAACCGTCCATGGTCTTCCGCAATTCGGTGGTTGACTCAAGTTTGACAGGTTCTGTCTTTTTCAGCAATTCTTCCATTCTGCTTTTCTTTTTTCCATGAATGCAGCTATACCTTCGTTTGCATCATGGGTTTCCATCAGCTCTTTATTGTATAATTCGGAAAAGTATGGCAGGTTCTTCTGCATGAAGAAATCAAAGGAAGCCCTTGCCGCCCTCACCGCGAACTTCAGCGACGAGGCGCTTTTCCCGAGTATGTTTTTCTTTATCCATTCTTCTGTTGCCGCATCCAGGCAGGCTTTGTCCTCGTAAACCTCATTCACGAGTCCCATCGTTTTCGCCTCATCCGCAGTGATAATTCTGCCTGTGATCAGCAGCTCATCAGCCCTGGCATTGCCGATTTTCAAAGGAAGAATAACTGAAGCCGGTGGCGCAAACACGCCCAGGACGATCTCAGGTTGCCCCATCTTCGCAGTCTTGTCGGCAAAAATAAAATTACATACCAGTGGAAGCTCGAAACCGCCTCCGAGACATTGACCCGAGAGCTTGGCAAGTGTAGGAATATGCAGGTCAAGGATGGTGAAGAACATCCTGTGGAATCCTTCAAGCATCTCCCCTGCCTTATCCTTCGTATGCTCAGCCACACTGGCCCCGTATGAGAAATTATTCCCGGCCCCTTCAAAGGTGATCAGTTTCACATCTTTCCGTTCTTTGAGCGAAAGCAGGAAACCGGTGATCTCGGTCATCATGATCTTATCGAGAACATTGGCTTTCCCGTCATCGAGGATCACCCTGGCAACGGTATTGTCAAACAGAAATTCGGTCTTGATCTTTTGCATTTCCATATTTTTTAAGAACCCTGCTGGTACTGGGGAGAGATGAGGCGGATCAGCTCATCGTTCCATTCATGGCCTTCGGCAAGCAGCTGTCTGACCTTTATAAAATCGCATTCCCTTTTATCTTTCGGGCCTTCATTGAATGCCCTGAACCCTGCCTTGCCTTCGGTCATCATATTGAGGGCAAGCCAGTCGCGGTTGCTTTCCTTGTTCTTATCCCAGTGTTCCAGCTTGTGTTTGCGCAGCGAGTTGATGGTCTTGCTCAGGCAGTTCGGCATCAGGTACATCAGCCTTGTGCAAAGGCTTTCAACGGCCTTGTCGAGGAGAGAAAGATCTATCTGACCTGATTTAACAAGTTCTTTTGCTTTTACCATTTCGTCGCCGGATTTCGGTTTCCCGTATACCAGCTGCCCCCCGCTGTTCACCCACTGATCGGTGATCACAAGCGGGTTGGGGATGAACTCGCCGTTCACTTTCAGTGCAGGGACTATTTCGGTAAGCAGCCCGTACCTAAGGGCTTCGTGTGCCGACCAGGGGTCGCATACCGTGCATGAGAACATGGCATTTTCGATGCCGACAAAAAGCGGTAGAAAATCTGTGGATCCCCCGTCGGGGGCGCTGCCGTGCTTGGGCCCGGCCTGGCCGAACCTGGCAAAATCCTGGGCAATTGAAAAATCACAGGCCATCCCTATTTCCTGTCCACCTCCTATCCTCATCCCGTTAACCCTGCAGATCACAGGTTTGTCGTTCATAAGAATGGATGAAACCATGTCGTTGAACAGCCTCATGTACTGCTTGTATTCCTGGGGGTTGCCGGCATAATATTCGGCATACTCCTTGGTATTCCCTCCGGTACAGAATGCCTTGTCGCTCACCGCAGTGAAAACGACCGCAACAACGCTGCGGTCGTTCGATGCCTGGCGCATGGCCAGTATCACTTCCTTCACCGCATCAGTGGTATAGGAGTTGAACTGCTGGGGATTGTTCAGGATGATCCAGGCATTGAAAAGGCCTTCAACCAGCATGCCTTTATTGTCAAGGCAGGGGCGCTTTTCGAATAATATCTCTTTATAAGTGACTTCTGTGAGATTGTGGCTTGCTAACATGTCAAAATTGTTTTTGTAAATACTCTGTTTATACCTGATCAGGGACCATTACCGACCTCCTGGTATACATATGCTTAAGCGTGTTCTGGAAAACTTCGTTGATCTTCGACAAGGGGAATGTCTCGATAAAATCATCTATTTTCAGCTTCCCTGAGGCGATCAGGTCGACAACCTCGGGATAGAGTTCAGGTTTGCAGCCCCAGGTCCCTATTAGTTTGGCATCAAATGCCATCAGGTTGCTAAGGCGGACTTCGGTTCTGTCAAGGGTAAACCCAACGACAGAAAGCGTGGAGGTAAAAGTGATGAGGTTGAAACCCAGTTCCTGACCCGGTTTCGTGCCCGACATCTCGAAGATTTTCCAGCCGTAGCGTGAAACTCCCAGGCCTTTGGCGATTTCCCTAACCTGTTCTTTTACAGATTTTATATCGAGCCCTTTGATGTTGAGAACTGCGTCAACCCCATTGCTTTTCGCCGTATTCAGTTTGGCATCATCGATATCCAGGGCAAGAACTTTTGCCCCGAAGATCTTTGCTATCAGGGCGGCGTACACACCAACACCTCCTACACCAATTACAATTGCAAAATCCGCTGCTTCCAGTTCCGATTTCCTGATGACCTGGTAAGGAGTTGAAATTGCATCCGCGATAACGGATAGTTTTTCCAGAGTATACTTTGAAAGAAGGCTTTCAGGCACGGGGCAAAGGAATCTGTATGGCACGAGGATATGTGAAGCAAATCCACCGTTGAAATCATTACCCGGCATCAGCTGTTTCTGGCACATATTGCTCCTGCCTTTTTTACAAAGTTCACATTCACCGCAGGGCAGGACTGCAGGAATGATCACGTTTTCCCCAAACCATTGATCCGGGCCGGCAACGACCGTGCCGCTGATCTCATGTCCGAGGGTTAGTGGAAGTTCCTTTTTTGTCTTCACCCCGTAATGCCAGAAACTCAGGTCGGTATGGCAAACTCCGCATCCGGCAACTTTTACGAGAGCTTCACCCGGGCCCGGCACAGGCATTGGGCTTTCGGCATACTGCAGGGGGGCATCCGGCGCCGTCATCTGCCATGAAAACATCGTATGGTTCATAATCATTTGTTTTACAAAATACGATGTACAATGTACAAAGTACAAATTAATCTTCCGGTTATTTATAGTCTTTGCATTTTCCGACGCCGTCTTTGCAGGAGATTGCATTCACGAGATTTGTAAGCACCAGGTTTATCGGGGTCTTGATGTAATGCTTCCTCCCATAATCAACGATCTTCCCGTTCATGTAGTCGATCTCCGTCTCCCGCTTATTGATAAGGTCAACGGCAAGTGACGGCATGTGGTTCCCGGCATTATTCAGGTACCTGATGGCAAGTTTGATGAAGTTATCGGGAAGTTTGATCTCTTCTGCATTGGCCACCTGCACTGCTTCGTAAAGGATCTGCTCAATGATCTCGAGTGTATCTCCATTGTTCATGGCCTCTTTCATAGTAAGCCTGGAAATGGCGCAAAGAGGGCTCAGGGCCGCATTCAGAATGGTTTTTTCCCAGATCTTGTCGATGATCGAAAAGGAATTGGCTGCTTCCGTAGTAAGGCCAACACTGCTCAAGGTTGTTGCCAGCCATTTTGCCAGCTCCCCCTGTGAATCATCCATGGAACCTATGAAATTAGGGGCATTGAAAAAGTTGATCCCCACAACGTTGGGAGCCTGCAGGTTACCGGCGAAGTTAATGACCATCCTGAGGATAGACGAATTGGGGAAATGACGCAGATACTTTTTCCTGATATCGATGCCGTTCTGGGCGCTGAGGAGGAACACATCCTTTTTCAGGTTCTCTTTAACCATATCGACGATCTTGTCGACATGATAGTCCTTTACAGCTGAAATGAGGATATCGAAATCATGTTCCAGCATCTCCTCAACCGAGTAATAGACATATTTGAAGAATGATTTTTTTTCAAGATGGAGAACAATCTCACTGCCTTCCTTTCGTATGAGGTTGAGTTTTTCCCTGTCGAGGTCGGTAATGGCAACCTCGCATCCTGCAGCTTTGAAATGTACAGCCAGCGTCTGTCCAATCGGGCCCAGGCCGATAATCCCGATAGTGTAATTCTTGTGGTCCATGTTCTATATTGTTATTAAGAATTTCTCATTACTAAAGTATGATCCTTGCATCCACAGCACAGACTGCATCATCAATAGCAAACAGTGGGTTCAGATCCAGCTCCCTGATAGCAGGAAAATCGGCACACAGCATGGAAACACGTTGTATGAGCTCAGCTGCCTTCTCCCTGTTTATCCCTTTTTCTCCCCTGAACCCGTCGATAAGGGCCGAAGCCTTGATCGAGCTTATCATCTCAGCGGCTTCAGTATCGCTTACAGGACTGATGGCAAAAGAAACGTCCATCAGGACTTCAACAAAGATCCCGCCCAGGCCGAACATCAGGATATGACCTGTACCTTCAGATGCCTTGGCTCCTATTATAAGCTCCCTGCCGGGTTTAAGAAATTTCTGTACCAGGAATTTCATCCCTCCTCCGAGCGCCGTTTTCATTTTCTCAACAGCAGCAGTGGTTTCCTCGGCATTTTTCAGGTTTACAGCGACACCTCCAACATCACTTTTATGAATAATTGCTTCCGAATCGGCTTTGACAACGACAGGGTAACCTATCTGGGATGCTGAGTAGACGACTTCTTTAACATCCGAGGCCACTTTCCAGGGGGCAACAGGGATCTTGTATGCTTCAAGGATGGAATACACTTCATTTGCCGTCAGGACTTCCCTGTTCAGGTGCTTCGCATTATCCAGTATCCTGGCAACATTTCCCCTGTTGACATCATTAAAGATCCTGACAGTTCCTTTTTCCGAATTTAATATTTTATTGTATCTGACCAGTGAATACAGTGCTCTTGCTGCAGTTTCCGCGAAATCGAAACACGGGATCCCTCCTTCCTTAAGAATTTTTGAGGTTCCTGCCCATTTTTCCTTATCGGTCATGTAATTGCAGACGATTGGCTTGTTACCTGCCATAGCGGCTGCCGCAATTTCGCGGGCCACGTTTTCACAGTCGACAAAAGGAGGGGTGACAAAATTCACGTAAATGCTGTCGAACTGATCTTCATTCATCATCACTTCAAGTGCGCTTTTAAAATGCGCAGGCCCGGCTGTGGCAACCACATCAAGAGGGTTCCTGATGGAAGCTGATTCAAGCATGCTGCTCTTAAGTGTCTCTGCAGCTTTGGCTGAAAGGGGCGGTATCACAAGCCCGCAGCTGACAAGTTCATCGATGGCAATGACTGAAGGCCCCCCGGTGTTTGTAATAATCCCGACCCTGTTGCCTTTCGGGACTGGCTGGGAAGAAAGAGCCACGGCAGCATGGCAGAGTTCTTCCTGGTTGGTAAAAGCCAGTATCCCGGCTTTCCTGAAAATGAGGTCCATGGAAATGCTGCCTGCCAGTCCTCCGATATGGGACCTGGAAGCCTCGGCTCCTTTATCAGTCCTCCCGGCAGTGATGGCAAGAACAGGCTTGCGTGCAGTAACCTTCCTTACGACTTCAATAAACCCGAGAGGATTGTCAAGGCTTTCGGCGTAAAGCACAATAGCCCTGGTACCTTCATCCTTACCGTAATAGCTTATAAATTCAGTGATCGAGACGTCGGAACCGTTGCCGTTCGAGGCGTACATCCTCTGCCCTACCCCCATGTCGTAAAAGGCCTGCATCAGCACAGCTCCCACTCCCCCGCTCTGGGCCACTAAGGAGATATGCCCTGGCTGCGGGTATGTAAAAGTAAAATTGCAGTAAGCATTTATTGCAGGATCGGAATTGATGATACCCTGGCAGTTGGGACCAACGATACGTATCCCGTACTTTTTGGCCCTTGCCAGGAAATCGTCTTCGAGAGCCTGGCCTTCAGGCCCCATTTCCTTGAATCCTGCGGTGTTGATGATGACGGCTTTTATTCCTTTTTTTCCGCATTCCTCCACCGCATCCGGTACAAAAGGAGGAGGGATTACGATATGCGCAAGATCCACAGGTCCCGGGATCTCCAGAACCGAGGCATAGGCTTTGAGCCCGCGTATCTCATCGACTTTTGGGTTTACCGGGTAGACCGGCCCGGTGAATTTATAATGCAGCAGGTTTTTAATGATCACATTCCCTATGGAGAGTTCCTTAGCTGAAGTGCCTATCAGTGCAACGGCCCTGGGTTTAAATAAGTAATCGAGATTATCGTTCATTGGTTTCAGGTTCTGCGGTTGGTTCAATTTTTTGAGCTTAATTTCTGATGACGGAAACCGCCCCAGATGGCAGCACCTATTGCACCTGCATAGATTGATTCATGATGCGCCCTTACCTCCAGGCCGAGTTTGCTTTCAGCAATGAGTTCCTGCACTGCCTGCACCATTCCCACATTCATGGCCATACCACCCGTCAAAGCCACAGGTGAAACAGCTTTTAACGAAGAAAGCAACTTGACGATCTTGTTTGCAATGGAGAGGTGGATGCCCTTGATGATGTCGGGAGTTGCAATCCCGCGTGAAACCATATTGATCACATCGGTTTCGGCAAGCACCGAGCAAATTCCCGAAGGAGTTTCAGGTGAGTTGGATTTAAGCGAAACAGCGCCAACATCTTCAATGGAAAGCCCCAGGTAACGGCTGATATTCTCTATGAATTGCCCGGATCCAGAAGCACATTGCCCTGTCATTTTATAATCGAGCACCCTTCCCAGTTCATTGATCTTGATAGCTCTCACGTAAAGAGCCCCCATATCGACCACCGTTACCGAACCAGGGCAGAGAAAAATCCCTCCCCTTGCATGAGTGGTCATACTGTAGAAATGCCCGCGTTTGCGCTGCAGCATCTCTCCTTCGCCGGTGGATGCCAGGTATGCAATATCTTTCACCGACAGCTTATTCCTTTCAAGAAGGGCGTCTATCAGCTGGTCGGCCACCATTTCGGGGTTCCGTTTCCTGATCTTCTCCATCTGCTGGTCAATAATGACGGGCGCCCCGTTGTAACTCATCAGCACAGCCTTGATAATGCTGCTTCCCACATCAACCCCTACGGTATAAATATTCTGATCTTTCATTTTTACTGCGGATGTTTGTTTCCCGTCCTCCGTCGGGTTAGTTTATTACATTTCTTCTGGCAAACATGGCTCCACCGAGGGCTCCCATGAAAATGGAATCGGAATGCACATTTATTTTAATATCCTTCCCGTAATTCTGAAGCACCAGGTCGGATACATATTTCAGAACAGCCTGGTTCCTTGCAACACCACCAGTGAAGGTGAATTCATTGCGTACACCGCCCGAACGCGCCAGTAAAGACATTGCACGCATCACAATGGCACGGTGCAGGCCGGCCAGGATATCCGAGCGCTTCTGCCCCACATTCAGCAGTTCCCTGATCTCGGCTGCTGCAAACACAGTGCAGGTCGAACATATATTCACCTCTTTTGTCGCCTCTATGGCAAGCGGGCCAAGCTCGTTCAGCGATATATTGAATTCATCGGCTATGTACCCGAGGTATCTTCCGCAGCCTGCAGCACAGCGGTCGTTCATATAAAAACTTGTAACAAGCCCGTGGCTGTCAACCTGGATCGCCTTCGTATCCTGCCCTCCAATGTCAAGAACCGTCCTGGTATCGGGGAATACAGCGTGAGCGCCGAATGCATGACAAAGAATCTCTGAACGTATCGACTTCTCGGGAAAAGGAAGCAGAGCCCTGCCGTAACCCGTGCCTACCATGTCGGTGATATGAATATCGAGGCCGGCAACAAAGCCGATATGGCCCTTGAGTGAATCATATATCCTTTTATAATTACCCTTAAGCAGGTTCAGTTCACTGTCAAAAGCAAGGCCGGATTCTTCGGATGAGGATTCACCAAGCCCCGCATATTTATCGTTCAGCAGGGCCATAGAATGATCGACGAGCTCTCTGAAATCATATTCAGTAAGTTCGTTCTCAACTTTGGTGATGCTTTTGTCGTACACCAGCATCATTGGTTCGAAAAAATCTTTGCCCAGGCCTGCAATTTCCTTATTGTACCTTTCGCTGACGATATCCCTGAAAAACTGGTTCTTGCTGCCGAGCTGCCCGGTAAGGAACTCGTCCAGAACCGAAGGCCCTATCCTGCTTACAATGCCATCAACGTAGCCTGATATCGCATCCCTTTTTTCGCCTGAGAACGTGGTAGATATCGTATCACGGAATTCCACGCTCAGCCTGTCGAGCCTGCGTTTGAACTGCAGGTACTGGAACACCGATTCAACATCGCGGATATACCTTTTATAATCGGGCCTGCTCTCAATCTCATCCTGAAGCTTCATCTTCAGAAGCGTGAACCTGGCATTATACGTGGCTTCCAAACGGGCTATCTCCGTGGCTACCGTATAATTTGCCCTGGTATTTGTTATGCCCCTGCCGATGATATTGTCATTTTCATCAATAATGATCGCCTTTGAAGTTGTTGACCCAAGATCTATCCCCAGAAAATATTTCTTCATCAGTGTTGATTTTATATTGTAAAATCCCGTCCCCGTTTTCAGGAGATCAGGAAAACCGTTACAGGATCAAGCCCTGTTTATGATCATCTTCCTTTGCTCCAGCATCTGGAAAAATGACTCAAGCCTGTTTTTAATATTCGAGTAAGAGAAGTATCTCGGGTCGACCAGGTCGGATTCAATGAACCCGATAGGAATTTCGAGCTTCCTCTCGAGTTGCTGCATGATCATCAACTGACCTGCAGAGAAGGAATTGCAACTTTTTATCGAATTGACCAGGAAGCCGTCGGCATGGTAATCGGTGATGCATTTCGACAGCAGGTCGACTCTTTGCTGAAGATTCAGGTTGGTATAACAGTTCATGCAGTATTCGGCCAGGCTTTCAAGTGGTTTATCGGGATTGACACGAAAACCCATATCATAAACCCCTCCCACTTTGGTGTAGGATGAGGCCACGATCACGGCGCCCATGTCATAAAAAAGTTTCCAGAATTCGCGGAAATGGGTCCAGTTGGGAGGACCTTCGACAACCAGCCTGAAGCGTTCTTCTTCCATCACACCCTCAGGCGTGATAGGGCCCAGCTTGTTATCGATGCGTTCAAGTATCTCCTTGTACAACTCGGCATAATAATCAACAGCCTGTGGTGTTCCCCTGAAGCCGCTGTTGATCGGGCCTATGTAATAAACCCCGGCAAAATAGGCATCAATAGGAGAAGGCCGGTGCTTTGTGGTATCAAAAATATTAATGATGTGTTGTTCAACTTTAGAAGAATTCCGCAAGGCAGCTTTCAGTTTTTCCTCATCATATTTATTGCCCGAGACTTGTTCCATCTTGGGTATCACCTCTTCTTTCAGTTGCTTGACCATATATGCGGTCATCTCAGGAGTTATTTTATGAGCTTCCTGGTAAGGAGTATGAAGAAGGGCAACCGGCACGCCGGGATAAAGGCGCTCGAGGGTTTCGAACCATTTAAGGAATGTAAAACAGCCGGTATAACTTAAAAGCAACAGGTCAGGGTTAGGGATCTTTTCACCCGTGGGGCCGATATTGCCGTTGATCATCATCCCCACATCGCATTTCACATAGGTGCATACATCTTCTGAATGACCATGCTGTTCGGCATCACGGATGTAGTCGCCCGATTTTTTCCTCATCCCCGACTGAAGTGCATTGATCTCAGGGTATACCGGCAGCATGTCAAATGAAAGAATGAGCTCGGATATATTACCGGGGACAAAAGTGTACACTACCTTTTTACCGGTCTCTTTCGCAGTGCTAAGTGCCATGAAATGATTGGCTATCATCTCTTTCTGGATGATCATGCTGCGTTCTTTTGCTACATCCTTCGACATATGGTTTTATGATAAGCTGTTAATTATTTTTTTACCTGAAGCGGTTCTTCCCAGAGCTTGATAGAATCGGAGAATGTCCCTACCTGTTCCTTGATCACCTTGAACTGCCCGGTATTTTCACTGTAGAGGAAACTGATAAACCGAATATTCCTGTCATTGCACATCTTCTGCAATATAGGGTGATCGAGCAGGGCCGGGTCACAGAAACTGGGAGCGGCAAAAATCACCCCGTCAACGTTCCTGCTTTTGATCAGTTCCAGAAGCCTGGCTTCCTTGGGGTTTCCCACATCATAAACTGATGATGAGAACGTGCTTTTCTCAAGATAGGCATCGGTCAGGGCTTTCATGGGATCAGCTGTTGAAGTATCGATGTTTCCCATGATCCATCTTGATCCAAGTAGAAAATCGTCCTCAGTAATATAACACCCTGCCATTTCGATGGTACGGATCAACCCTAGTGGAGGCTGCTCACAGAATGCACCCATTACCAGTACCCTTATCTTATCGAGAGGCTCACCGTTTTCTTCACTTACCAGGGCTATCACCTGCTCAAGGATGGCATTGTGGTCTTCAACAGGAATGACATATCCTGCACGTACTATATTATAAACATCGGCAGCCGTCATTCTCCAGGGAAAGTCCTGCCTGATGGCATAAATACGGTGGATCAGTTCACGGTTCCTGTTAAAAAGAGATATGGAATGATTCAGGCGGGCCGGAGTGACCTCCACCCCGTTTATTTTATACACTGAATTAAGAACAGTCTGAAGTTCATGGATGTAAAACTCTCCCCCGATATGTGACTTGAAATTCTGGGGAAGGTCAAGGTACTTTATAAAGGACCCTTTTTCGAGAAGCTGGAACATTCCCGACAGGTTCCTGATGACATCGCAGATCGAAGGAAAGATGAAACCGTCAAAGCCTTCAAAATGACTATCGAGGACAAGCTCCATAATACTCCTGGGCATATGGCATATATACGACTGGTAATATGCATCTCCTTTGAGGATCAGTTTTTTATCTCCCCCTCCAAAGATGCCGACGGCCAGGCCGTTTGCGGCATGAATGATCTCCCGGGGAAAATATACAGGCATATGACCAACCAGGACACGGTCACTGCTCTTTGATTTCCAATTTTTTGCGAAGGAAAAATTCAGGTCGAAGGCCAGTTCCTCACAATACGCGGATATTTCAGACAGGGTATTCAGAATACAATCCCTTATTAAGTGAATAAATATAAATATGCTTCGTGGAACCAGTAAAGAGCGAGCCTTGGCAGCTAAGGATCAGATATCTTCGAATGAGCATCCAAATATAAAAATAAAAATCGATTTAATCAATTATTGACATAGTTCCTTTTATGATTATTTAACATATTCTTTATGTCATTTTCCTGGTAATTGATATTGGATTTCTTGGCTGAATCCCTTATTTTTTCTACTTTCGCAGATTGCAAAAAAAATCATTATGAAGTATGATATCATTGTCATAGGCAGCGGACCCGGTGGTTATGTTGCCGCTATACGTGCATCCCAGCTGGGTTATAAAGTTGCTGTAGCAGAAAGGGCCGAACTCGGCGGCATCTGCCTGAACTGGGGCTGCATCCCGACAAAGGCATTATTAAAAAGTGCCAGCGTTTTTAATTATTTTCAGCATGCTGCCGAATACGGCATAACTTCCGAAGGCGCAAAAGCTGATTTCCCTGCAATCATAAAACGCAGCCGCGAGGTAGCCGATTCAATGAGCAAAGGCATACAGTTCCTTTTCAAGAAGAACAAGATAGAGCACCTGAAGGGGACGGCAAAGGTAAAACCAGGCAAAACTATAGAACTGACTGCGGATGACGGGATGGTAAGCGAATATTCTGCCGATCATATCATCATTGCAACCGGAGCACGTTCCAAAGAACTGCCAAGCCTGAAACAGGACGGTAAAAAGATCATCGGATACCGAGAAGCAATGACCCTGCCAGTGAAGCCTAAAAGTATGGTGGTTGTAGGTTCCGGCGCCATAGGCTCGGAATTTGCCTATTTCTATCATTCCCTGGGCACCAAAGTGACCCTGGTTGAAGTCCTTCCGAACATCGTTCCTGTTGAGGACGAGGAAGTGTCGAAAGCCCTCGAGCGTTCCTTCAAGAAATCAGGGATGAAAGTGATGACGGGTGTTTCTGTTGAATCAGTCGACACCAGCGGAGACGGTTGCAAGGTGACGGTGAAAACAAAGAAAGGCGACGAAATCATTGAAGCCGACATTGTGTTATCTGCCGTAGGCGTTGCTACAAATATTGACGGCATAGGCCTCGAAGAAACAGGAATCACAACAGAACGTGGAAAAGTTGTGGTGGATGATTTCTACCGTACCAGTGTTGCAGGGTACTACGCCATTGGAGATATTGTCAAAGGGCCCGCCCTTGCCCATGTTGCTTCACACGAAGGTATCATCTGCGTTGAAAAGATCGCGGGAAAGCATGTTGAACCCCTCGATTACGGCAATATTCCGGGATGCACATACACTCATCCTGAAATTGCTTCGGTAGGCATGACCGAAAAGGCGGCCAGGGATGCAGGATACGAGGTACTGGTAGGGAAATTTCCTTTCACCGCTTCGGGAAAAGCAACCGCTTCGGGAGACCGCGAAGGGTTTATCAAGGTGATCTTCGATGCGAAATACGGTGAATGGCTCGGGGCCCATATGATTGGCGAGAATGTTACTGAAATGATCGCAGGAGTTGTCACTGCAAGAAAACTTGAAACAACCGGCCGTGAGATCATTGAAGCCGTGCATCCTCATCCGACCATGAGTGAAGCTATTATGGAGGCCGTTGCTCAGGCGTATGGGGAATGTGTACACCTTTAGAATGTACAATGTACCATGTACAATGTACAAATAAAAAAGAAAGAAGTTCAAGGGACGAAGTTTGAAGTAAAAAAATCAGTTCGAAAAAGAACAGATAAACTCACAGCTAACCAAAATCATTTGTACATTGTACATGGTACATTGTACATTCACTGACCTAATACACAGTTATGGAAATAATCAAGACCCCCCTTGAAGGACTGCTGATCATCAAGCCTGATGTTTTCGAAGACGAACGCGGGTATTTTTTCGAATCCTTCAACCACGGGAAGTTCCGCAATATGGGACTTGACCTGAAGTTTATGCAGGACAATGAATCAAAATCGAAGAAAGGAGTGTTGAGAGGACTGCATTTCCAGGCCCCCCCTTTCGCCCAGGGCAAGCTGGTGCGGGTAATGAGAGGATCGGTCCTCGATGTCGCTGTGGATATCCGAAGGAATTCCCCTACATACGGGAAATGGGAATCGATTGTGCTTTCGGGCCAGAACAAATGGATGTACTGGATCCCTGAAGGCTTTGCCCACGGTTTTGTAACTTTGGAGGACGACACCATCTTCTTTTACAAATGCACGAATATTTACAACAAAGAATCTGAAGGAAGCATACTGTGGAACGACAGGGACCTGAACATCAACTGGGGCATACAGGATCCTGTCATCTCCGGCAAAGACAAGGTGTCACCTGAATTCAGAGCCTTTACAAGTCCGTTCTAGATGAGACCAAGCCTGAAATACTCCTTCTTAATCATCGCACTGCTAGCAGTTGCCACCCTGCTTATGTTCGGAGTGCTTTACCAGAAAAATCCAGCCAAGGACTACCGGGAAGTAGCCCAGCGTTCTTACCGCATATTCTCACCCGAAGGTCCCTCCAGGGCCGATTTCGCAGGAGAGAAAATGCCACTGGAACTCTTTTATGTTAAAGAAAGTCTTGACCGGGAGATCCTGATCAACACTTACATGCATGCTTCTACTATACTGATGTTCAAGAGGGCGAACCGCTGGCTGCCTCTCATCGAGCCAATCCTTAAAAAATATAAGGTGCCCGATGATTTCAAGTTCCTCGCACTTGCCGAAAGTAACTTCACCAATGCTGTTTCTCCATCCAAAGCGGAAGGCTTCTGGCAGTTTATAAAACCCACAGCCATCCATTACGGGCTGGAGGTGAATGAAGAGGTGGATGAACGTTATAACGTAGCCAAGTCTACCGAAGCTGCATGCAAGTACTTCCTCGATTCCTATGAAAAATACGGCAACTGGACGCTTGTGGCCGCATCCTTCAACCGTGGCCAAAGCGGATTGAGCGACGCACTGGATGACCAGAAAACAAAGAGCTTTTACGAACTTTACCTCAACGAGGAGACCTCGCGCTATATCTACCGGATCGTTGCCCTGAAAGAGATCTACAACCATCCCGTTAAATACGGGTTCTACCTTATGGCGAGTGATTTTTACCCTGTAATCCCCACTTATACAATTCAAGTTGACAGTCCTATCCACAGCATACCCGATTTTGCCCAGAAAAACAAGGTCAGCGTAAAGGTGTTCCGTGATTTCAACCCCTGGCTGAGAAGATATACCTTAAGCAACAGGCTTAAAAAGACTTACCAGATCGTTCTTCCCAAAGAGGGCGCTCTGAATTCCGACTTCCTTCTAAAGAACATTCCACCATCCGAGACCTACTTTCACGACACGTTGAAAATTAACGAGATCCACTAAGCATTACCCGGTTTGACCGATCAGTTAGAAATATCAGGTGCAAGGGTTCATAACCTCAGGAATGTCGACTTGATTATTCCAAGGAATAAGCTTGTTGTGTTTACCGGTTTGAGCGGAAGCGGCAAATCTTCCCTTGCCTTTGACACGATCTATGCAGAAGGTCAGAGGAGGTACATGGAAACTTTCTCGGCTTATGCCAGGCAGTTTATAGGCAGCCTTGAAAGGCCGGATGTGGACCGCGTGACAGGGCTTAATCCAGTAATTTCCATAGAACAGAAATCGGCCAGCAGGAATCCCAGGTCAACCGTTGGGACCATCACCGAGATCTACGACTTCATGCGCCTTTTATATGCCCGCGCTGCAGATGCCTATTCATATGCCACCGGGGAAAAGATGGTGAGGTACACCGAGCAGCAGATCGTTGAACTCATCCTCGCACAATATGCCGGCAAGGACATCATGGTCCTTTCGCCCGTGGTCAAAGGCCGCAAGGGACATTACAGGGAACTGTTTGAGCAGGTGAGGAAGCAGGGTTTCCTGAATATCAGGATTGATGGTGAAGTTCGGGAAATTACCCATGGCCTGCAGCTCGACAGGTACAAGATCCACGATATAGAAATCGTCATCGACCAGATCGAGATACGTCAGTCTGCTGCAAAACGGCTGGCAGGATCTGTGAACACTGCCATGAAACAGGGCAAAGAATCTATCACTGTTGTTGACATGAGTAACAACCAGGGCAGGCATCTTAGCCGCCTGCTGATGTGCCCTTCGACAGGCATTTCGTATGACGAACCAGAACCAAACACTTTTTCATTCAATTCACCCTACGGGGCTTGTCCGCGCTGCAACGGGCTGGGGACTATTTCGGAGATCGACATACAGAAGATCATCCCCGACAGCAGCAAAAGCATAAGGAAAGGCGGGATAGTTCCGCTTGGAGAACACAAGAATACCTGGATATTCAAACAGATCGAGGCTATAGGAGAAAGATACGGTTTTGACCTGAACACTCCGATCCGCGACATCCCCGAACAGGCTGTCAACATCATTCTTTACGGTTCGGATGAAGTCATCAGGGTTAAAAATGATTACCTGGGGATCACTTCCAGTTATTCCCTCAATTTCGAAGGGATTGTAAGCTTTATCAACTCCCAGACTGCCGAGACTGCGCCTGCCGGCATCATGAAATGGGTCAGCAGCTTCATGAATAAAATGCCTTGTCCGGAATGCCAGGGATCAAGGCTGAAGAAAGAATCCCTGCAGTTCAAAATCGACGGCAAAAACATTGCCGAACTTGCAGGAATGGATATGCTTAGTTTGGAAGCATGGATGAACGGGATAGACTCCCACCTTGACGAACGTAAAAGGGTCATTGCCTTTGAAATAGTAAGGGAGATTCGGAACAGGATAAGGTTTCTGCTGGATGTCGGGATAGGTTATCTTACTCTGAACCGCCCTGCGAGGTCTCTTTCGGGAGGGGAAAGCCAGAGGATACGCCTGGCAACCCAGATAGGTTCACAGCTTGTTGGTGTGCTGTACATTCTCGATGAGCCCAGTATCGGGCTGCACCAGCATGATAACCTTAAGCTTATCAGGGCTTTGCAAAGTTTGCGCGATGCCGGCAACTCGGTAATCGTGGTTGAGCATGATAAGGAAACCATCCTGGCATCGGATTACGTGATCGATATCGGTCCCGGTGCCGGCGTACACGGAGGGCGGATAGTGGCCCACGGCACACCTGAAGAGATTATGGCTAACGGGCATCTTACAGGCCAGTACCTGAGCGGGAAAAAGAAGATCAATGTGCCTGATACCCGCAGGGAAGGGAATGGTAAATTCCTTACACTATCCGGCGCAAGTGGGAACAACCTGAAAAAGATCGATCTGAACATACCTCTTGGCAAGTTCATCTGCATTACCGGCCTTTCGGGGAGCGGGAAGTCAAGCCTGGTCAACGAAACCCTGTATCCCATACTGAGCCGTCATTTCTACAAATCTGAAAACAAACCCCTGCCTTACGATAAAATAGAAGGGATAAAGAACATCGACAAGGTGATCGAGATAGACCAGTCGCCTATCGGCCGTACTCCCAGGTCGAACCCCGCCACCTATACCAAGGTGTTCGATGAGATACGAAGGCTGTATGCCACCCTGCCCGAGTCAAAGATCAGGGGTTACCAGCCCGGCAGGTTCTCCTTCAATGTCAAGGGAGGAAGATGCGAGACCTGTAAAGGAGGAGGACTGAAGGTCATCGAAATGAATTTCCTTCCCGATGTGTATGTGCTTTGCGAAACCTGCCAGGGGCACAGGTATAACCGTGAAACCCTGGACGTACGCTTCAAAGGGAAATCCATCAACGATGTCCTGAACATGACCATTGAACAGGCTGTTGGCTTTTTCGAAAACATCCCGATGATACTGAGCAAGATCAACACCCTCAACGAAGTCGGCCTGGGCTATATCACCCTGGGCCAGCAGTCAACCACGCTTTCGGGCGGGGAAGCCCAGAGGGTTAAACTGGCTTCAGAACTGAGCAAAACCGATACCGGCAATACCCTGTATATACTGGATGAGCCTACCACCGGCTTGCATTTTGAAGATGTGAAAGTTCTGCTCTGTGTCCTGAACAAGTTGGTGGCTAAAGGGAATACCGTGCTTGTGATAGAGCATAATATGGAGGTGATCAAGGTTGCGGATCACGTCATCGACATGGGTCCCGAAGGTGGCGAGCGCGGCGGGACCATTGTCTGCGAAGGGACACCCGAGGAAGTGGCGGGGTACGACACTAGTTGCACGGGGGTGCATTTGAGGAAGGAATTAAAAAAATAAAAGCGAAAAGCGAAAAGCGAAAAGCGAAAAGCGAAAAGCGAAAAGCGAAAAGC
>JBAXBP010000040.1:0-23016 GCA_037141915.1 Bacteroidota bacterium
ATCCTGGGATTGATTTTTTCTATGTCAATCCCGGCACGTCCCACCTTATTCAATATTACTGCTGCATAATCCTGTGTATGGGAAAATGAAATATCTCCCTTAAATCCCCTGAGAGATGGTCTGCCATGCATGTCATAATCGACTTTCACCTCGTCAAAAGAAAGCATCTGCCTGAGCAAAGCCCGGCAGGCATACCATTGTTTCCGCCTCGATTCATTTTTGAAGGTCCTGACCACTTTCTCGTCCTCTTCAACGGCAGAGGCAAGGGTGCTGAGCGCAGTTTCATCTTCGGTAATTTGCCAGACACCGATTGCTCCGTTTGGCCTGTTTCGTCCTAATATCAATGGCATGATAGTGGAGGTGGGGATTTCTGTTTTATAAGTTTTGTCATGATCTGCATCAAAAGTAATACATATTACCGGGAATTGGAAATGGGAGTGCGGGCAGATGGAGGATGCAGGATGCAGGATGCAGGATGCAGGATACAGGATGCTGGATGCAGGATGCAGGATGCTGGATGCTGGATGCTGGATGCAGGATGCAGGATAAGTGGATATCATGGATCCTGCATCTTGCATCCTGTAGTTCGAAATTCGAAATTCGCAATTCGTAACTCGTAACTCGTAAATATTTTTTCCTACCTTTGTCACCCAAATTTTAACCTGACTCATATGCATAAAATCATGTTGGAAAACAATGCAAAATTCAAAGTGGCAGATATTTCCCTGGCCGAATGGGGTCGTAAGGAAATTGAGATAGCCGAGAAAGAAATGCCTGGCCTGATGTCGATCAGGAAACAGTATTCTGCCGAAAAACCTTTGAAAGGGGCAAGAATCAGTGGTTCTTTGCATATGACCATACAAACTGCTGTACTTATTGAAACCCTGGTCGAACTGGGCGCTGAAGTCCGCTGGGCCTCCTGCAACATTTTTTCAACCCAGGATCATGCAGCTGCAGCCATTGCTGCCAAAAATATTCCTGTGTTTGCATGGAAGGGTGAAAGTCTTGAAGAATACTGGTGGTGCACCTTTATGGCATTGACATTTGAAGGCAGTAAAGGCCCGAACCTTATTGTTGATGATGGAGGTGACGCTACTCTTATGATCCATAAGGGATTCGATGCCGAGAAACATCCGGAGATCCTTAAAGCTCCTGTAAACAGCCAGGAAGAGAAGGCCTTTTTGAAACAGCTTCAGGCTGTTTATGTTGAGAACAATCATCATTGGCATAATGTTGTAAAAGAGTGGAAAGGAGTTTCGGAAGAAACAACTACTGGCGTGCACAGGCTTTACCAGATGAAGGAAAGGGGTGAACTGCTTGTACCTGCAATTAATGTCAACGATTCTGTTACAAAATCAAAGTTCGACAATCTTTATGGTTGCCGCGAATCTCTTGCCGATGGCATCAAGCGTGCAACCGATGTGATGATTGCAGGCAAGGTTGTCGTGGTTTTAGGTTATGGAGATGTTGGTAAAGGTTGTGCCCGTTCGATGAAGTCATATGGTGCCCGTGTGATAGTTACCGAAATTGATCCTATCTGTGCACTTCAGGCTGCAATGGAAGGCTTCGAGGTCTCAACGATCGATGAGGCACTGAAAGAGGGGAACATTTATGTGACAACTACAGGCAACAAAGATGTGATCACAGCTGACCATCTTTCGAAAATGAAAGATGAGGCTATTGTATGTAATATAGGACATTTTGATAATGAGATCCAGGTAGAACAGCTTAACAACTGGCCTGGAATAAACATTGTGAATATCAAGCCCCAGGTCGACAAATATATTTATCCCGACGGTAAATGCATCTACCTGCTGGCCGAAGGCAGGCTGGTTAACCTTGGCTGTGCAACAGGTCATCCTTCGTTTGTTATGTCCAATTCGTTTACAAACCAGACCCTGGCCCAGCTCGACCTGTGGAAAAACACATATGAGGTCGGTGTTTACAGGCTTCCAAAGAAACTTGATGAAGAAGTGGCACGCCTGCATCTTGATCAGCTCGGTGTAAAACTGACCAGGCTTACCGATGAGCAGTCTGCATATATCAGCGTTCCCAAAGACGGTCCGTATAAGCCTGAACATTATAGGTATTAGTGATTGGTAGTTGGTGATTGGTAATTGGTGATTGGTAATTGGTGATTGGTAATTGGTAATTGGTGATTGGTGATTGGTGATTGGTGATTGGAATTTCTCATAAACTAATCCCTAATCCCTAACCCCTAATTCGATATGTAAAGATACGTTCCGTCGTAGTTTGTACGATACTGTTTAAGAGCCCATTGAGATGGCCCCTGGAATGGCGAACCGTCAAGTAAGATATACTTTGATTTACATTTGGGGCAATAACAGGTAATCCCCGAAACCTCAATCCTGACCTGTGAACTGTCGGCCGTCGGATCGTAGGCACATGCCCGCTCAAACGCCATGAATTCGTTTTCGGTTTTCCTGTATATTATTATTCCTTTATATCCCCCGGTAACAGCGACAGAACCGCCAATATGGTTCAGCTCGATATACTGGGTTGAATTAGGCGTTATGAAAAAATTCACGATTACATAAGGGATCTCGGGCCTTTGGGTATCCTCTTTCTTGCTGCATGAAATTACAATCAAAGCAAAAAGGAAGGGTAAGATGACAGAAGGTTTCACAAATCTTTTCATAGTCCTGATCCCGGGCATATCCATGTAACGCCAGAATTGTTCAATTCTTGTGCAAGATAATATTTAATTCTTCCGGCTTAAAAAATGTTAGGTTTGCATTCAGTTCAGTTAATTTTGTATCTTCGTGCATCAGTTTTCATCAGTTTGATCATCTAAGCTATTTTTTAAATGCCAAAACACAAGCTTAACCGCTTGATTATGTTGATGTTGATTCTAGCCCTAAATATTCCGGGGGCTTCGGGGCAGGAACATCGGGTAAATCAGAAGAAAATAAATAAGGAAAGGGCCAGAAAACAGCAGAAAGCAGAGAAGGAATATCATGACGCAGTAAAGCGGCATAAAAAGATACAATCCAAGAACACCAGAGGGATGATGCGTCAAAGCAGGAAAGAGTCAGGCTCCCTTACTCCTGTTAAGCGCTGATAGGATTTTCAAAGCTGAAATATTCCACTTTGGCGATCATTGTCAACATGTTATCTATATAAGTTGATCCTAATTTAGAATGGGTATATATTTGTAGGACTTATTAAATATTTTGAATTTCATTTTAAATAATTATTACTTTTACCACCTTTTTAAGCGCATCATAATCTAACATAAAATTGTATGGTATGTTAAGAAATTTACTATTAACTCTTGCGTTCGTACTGACAACAAGCTTGTTAGTATTCTCACAGACCGGATCAGGGACCCTCAAGGGAAAAGTTGTTGATAAGGCTACCAAGGAACCTATTCCTTTCGCCAACATTATCATTGAACTTGGAGGCGTCCAGGTGGGCGGTGCCACTACTGACTTCGATGGCAACTATCTGATCAAGCCTATTCCCGGCGGTAAAGTTGACCTTAAAGCATCCTATGTTGGTTACAGGCCGATGCAAATGAAGGGCATCCAGGTAATTGTGGATAAGATCACTTTCCAGGACATTGCCCTTGAGCAGACGGCCACCAACCTTCAGGAAGTACAGGTCGTTGACTACAAAGTGCCTCTGATCTCCAAAGACCAGACCACTTCAGGGGGTACGGTCACCTCTGATGAAATTGCCAAAATGGCCAACCGTTCTGCCGAAGCAGTCGCAACCACGGTCGGTGGTGTTACTACCGACGCCAACGGTAACATCACCAGTATGCGTGGTCAGCGTTCTTCCGGTACTGTTTACTACATCGACGGTATGCGCGTTACAGGTAGCAATGCCCTTCCCCAGTCGGCTATTGAACAGGTTGAAGTTATCCTCGGTGGTACCCCGGCAGCTTACGGTGATGCAACCGGTGGTATCATCAGCGTAACCACCAAAGGCCCTTCAAAAGATTTTAACGGAGGTGTCGACCTGCAGACCTCTCAGTATCTTGATCCATTCGGATATAACCGTCTCGGTGTGAACTTTACAGGCCCTGTTTTCTGCAAAAAAGATACTATTAAAGGCACGAAGACCCCTGTCATGGGCTTTTTCATTGCCGGTGATTTTATTTACGCCAAAGATGGAAATCCTGCAGCCGCTCCCCTGTATAAAGTGAACAACACTATGCTGGATTTTTTGAAAACCAACCCTTTGCGTCTGTATGGCCAATCCCAGGGCGTTTTCTATAATAACGAATTCCTGACTAATAATGATTTGGAGAAAACAAAGTATGCGTTGAATACCAAAGGATACAATGTCAATGTTTCGGGTAAACTTGATTTCAGGGTATCTAAAAGTATCAACCTTTCTTTTGGCGGAACTTTTGCATATTATAACAACCATAATTTTTCACCTAATGGTGACAACAGTTTGAGTTATTCAGTATTGAACTGGGAAAACAACTCATTGTCACAGGGTTATACCTGGCGTGTCAACGGCCGTTTTACCCAGCGTTTCCTTTCAGGCGCCGACACCAAATCGTTTGTGAAAAATATGTATTACTCCATCGGGGCAGACTTTACCAGGAATTACGGTGAAACGGAAGATCCTACCCTTCAGAAGGACCTCTTCAAATACGGCTATGTCGGAAGTTTCCAGACCCATACCATCCGTCAGTACACCGATCAGCTGGCGTATGACAGCATTGCTCATAAATGGGCCCACCTGATGAACAATACCCGTGATACCATAGTACTTTACAAACCCTCGGATATCAATCCCGAAGCAGCTGCCTGGACCTCACAATACTACAGTTTCTTCCCGGATGCAACAGGGCATTACGACAACACTGAAAATATTATTTCAGGAAAAGGTCTTATCAACGGTATGCAGCCTACCGGTGCTTACGGTATATTCGCTGCCACAGGTGATCATGCAAATGGTTATAGCAAAAACACCTCGGATCAGATCGCTATCAATGCATCTTTTGCCGCTGACCTTGGCAACCATGAAATCCAGGTCGGTTTGCAATACCAGCAAAGGACATCCAGGGGCATAGGGTATAACGGTGTAAGCCTTTGGTCATTAATGAGAGGGTTGACGAACTTCCAGTTGTCGCAGCTTGACAAATCAAACCCCCAGATGGTTTACCGTGACGGAGTATTCATGGACACTATCAATTACTTCAGGAAATATGACCAGCCCTCACAACGTAACTTTGACATCAACCTTCGCAAGAAACTCGGGCTCCCTGTTGACGGGACAGACCTGATCGATATCAACTCATATGATTATGCAAACAATAGCATCAATTATTATGATAAGAATATGAAGCTTCACACAACCACCGCCGGCTCGAGTATTTTCTCAATCGACATGTTCAGTGCGGATGAGTTGTTGAACAACGGCGGCAACCTGGTAAGTTATTACGGTTATGATTACACCGGCAATAAAACATCCGGCCAGCCTGCTTTTGAAGATTTCTTTACTGCAACCGATGCAAATGGCAATTTCTCCCGCCCGATCGGCGCCTACCGTCCGATTTACATGGCTGGTTATATCCAGGATAAATTTGCTTTCAAAGACCTGATCTTCAACATTGGTATCCGTGTTGACCGTTTCGATGCAAACCAGATGGTACTGAAAGATCCTTACCTTTTCTATCCTGCATACACTGTATCGTCTCTTTCAAACACCCCGTTGAAAAATATTTCCATCCCTACAAGTATCGGAAGCAATTACGTGGTTTATGTTGACGACATGTCTAACCCCGGCAACATTACAGGGTTCCGTGACGGAAATAACTGGTACACCAAGGATGGCACCCCGGTGACCGACCCGCGTATCGTCGACCCGACCGGTGTAAAACCTTATCTTATCGACCCGGGTAATCAGACATTAACAGGGGATGTTTTTAAACAATATACACCCCAGACCAATGTAATGCCCCGTATTTCGTTCTCATTCCCTATCTCCGATGATGCTTTGTTTTATGCACATTACGACATTCTGACCCAGCGTCCTCTCCAGGGCCAGGTCCAGGTTCAGCCTATCCGTTACCTGTTCATCTCAACAACCGGATCCAGCGGAACGATCTCGAATCCTAACCTTAAACCTGAGCAGACCATTGATTATGAACTCGGTTTCCAGCAGAAGATCAACAATGCATCTTCACTGAAGATCTCCGCTTTCTACCGTGAAATGCGTAACCAGATCCAGCAGTACCGCTTATCTGGCGCATATCCCAAGACCTATTATTCTTACAATAATATTGACTTCGGAACCGTAAAGGGGTTAACCCTTACCTATGACCTGCGCCGTACCGGAAATGCACGTATCAGGTTCAATTACACCCTGCAGTTTGCAACCGGTACCGGTTCAGATGCAGATGCCGCTTCAGGAATCATCCGTTCCGATCAGCCTAACCTCCGTACCCTGAATCCCCTGAGTTTTGACCGCAGGCATCAGTTCAACATCAGTCTTGACTACCGTTGGGGTAAAGGCAAAGATTATAACGGCCCGGTGATCAACCGTAAAAAGAAAGGCAAACCTCCTGTACAGTTCCTTTCTAACTTCGGAGGTAACCTTACCCTCACCGGTGGTTCCGGTACTCCCTACACCAAATCAAGCAAGATCCTGCCTTTCGGAGCAATGGGTCCTATCCAGGGTTCTATCAACGGCGCACGCTTACCCTGGCAGTTCCTCCTGAACCTCAGGATAGACAAGGAATTTGATTTTGCCCTGAACAAGAAGAAACAGGGAAGTATGGATGTTTACCTTGAAATAAACAACCTCCTGAATACCAAGAATGTTACCTACGTATACCCCGCTACAGGTTCTCCGAAGGACGATGGCTACCTCACAGCCCCTGAATGGCAGACTGTGATCAGCCAGCAGGTAGATCCCCAGGCATACAGGGACCTCTACACGGTCAATATGACAAGCCCGTATAATTACAGCAGTCCGCGTACTATCAGACTTGGATTAATGTTCAATTTCTAAGACGAGGTAATTAAAGGTTAAAGAAGTGACGTATGAAAACAAATAATATAACTATGAAAAATATATTTCGAGTTTCAGTGATTGCACTTGGCTTTTTACTGGTTACCAATGCACTCATCGCACGTGAGCATCCCGTTGAGCACCCCAAGAGCGGCCCTCCACTGAAAGAAGCAGCAGCCGGTTGTACTCCGGGTTCTGCATATAAATTTCTCGATATAAATAACGTAAGGACGCTGATGTATTCCTACGGTAACGGTTGGTTCCTTGAGAATGCCCAGTATGAGATTCCAAAAGGTTCCAAGAAAATGTCGATGTTTTCGACGTCTCTTTGGATCGGGGGTATCGATATGAACAACAACCTCAAGCTGGCTGCATATAAATACGGACAGGGACCAAGCATACAGGCAGCCCATACAAACAATGACTTCTGGCCCGGCCCGCTGACCATCGACGGTACTGCATCCATTACCGACGCAGTCTGCGCCAAGTATGACCAGTTGTTCCCCATGACCAGGGCCGAGGTCAATACTTTCCTCGCCTGGTATGAAGATCCTACTTCTTACCCGGATTATTCGATTCCAAAGAGCATACAGAACTGGCCAGGCAACGGAGAGCCCTCCAAGGGACAATCCCTTTACCTTGCACCCTTCTTTGATCAGAACGGCAACGGAGTATATGAACCTTCCCAGGGTGACTACCCCTATTACGATCTCTCCAATGCACTTTGCCCCAATAAACTTAAAATTGGTGAACGCCAGAAAAGAGCCCATGTGCGTAACGGTGAAACTTCCGATACAGCAGGTATCCTGGTCGACCAGGTTATCAAAGGCGACCAGACCCTCTGGAGTGTTTACAATGACAAAGGAAACTACCACTCTGAAACCCAGGGTGCCCCCATTGGTATGGAAATCCGCGCACAGTACTTCGCTTTTTCCACCAATGATGAAATCAACAACATGACGTTCTACTCCTACGAAATCATTAACCGTTCAACCTATACCTTGTCCGGCACCTACTTTTCACAGTGGGTCGATCCTGACCTTGGTTATGCCAATGACGACTATGTAGGCTGTGACGTATTACGCGGACTCGGTTATTGCTACAACGGGAAACCCATTGATGGTACCGGCCAGACTGAAGCTTACGGCGCACATCCTCCGGCAATCGGAGTTGACTTCTTCCAGGGTCCTTATCTTGATGCTGATGGTTACGACAACCCTTCTTTCAACGGACCCGGCATCAAAGGCCCCTCTTTCAAGAAAATGCCTAACAGGTGCGATATTGTGGCTTACAACAACCAGGTGATCGACATGACCTGGGGTGCCAACAACGAGTATACGGCCCCTGTTCTTGTGAAAACCGAAGCCATCAACGGTATTAATTTCGGTGATGGTATCGTTGATAATGAACGTTTCGGCATGCGCCGCTTTGTATATCACAATAATGCAGGGGTGCCTGCTTATATGCAGGATCCCTCGTATGCCCCTCAATATTATAATTACCTCAAAGGGATTTGGCTTGATAACACCAAGATGGTATACGGTGGTAACGGAAACCTGCTGAATGGCGGCGGTTATGGCCCCGTATGCGATTTCATGTTCCCCGGCGATTCAGACCCCTGCCTCTGGGGAACCAACGGACTTGAGCCCAATAAGCCCGGGACATGGACGGAAGCCACTGCAGGCAATAATCCATCCGACCGTCGTTTCATGGAATCGGCAGGTGAATTTACCCTCCTTCCCGGTGCATGTAACTACATCACTGTTGGTATTCCATGGGCACGTACCATTTCAGGGACCAACCTCGAGTCTGTTGACCTCCTGCGCCAGGTTGACGATAAATGCCAGACCCTGTTCGACAACTGTTTTGCTGTTTTGAACGGGCCCAATGCACCTGATCTCACCATCGAAGAACTTAACCAGGAACTTATAATTTATATTACCAACCGCAGATCAAATGACGCCGGTAATAACTACCAGGAAAAATACCAGGAGTATGACCCTACCATCCAAACCCCGGTTGGGGCCACCAAGCGTTATGACTCAATTTACCATTTTGAGGGATACCAGATTTACCAGCTGAAAGACGCCACGGTATCGGCAGCCGACATCAGTGATGCCACAAAAGCAAGACTGGTTGCACAATGCGATATCAAAAACGGTGTTACCAAACTGGTCAACTGGACCTATGATCCGAACCTCGGTGGTAACGCAGGCACAGTAATGGTTGACGGAGCCGATTTAGGTGTTAAACATTCCTTCGTACTTAACACCGATCTATTCTCACAGGGTGATCCTACCTTCATCAACCATAAGCAGTATTATTATATGGCCGTTGCTTATGCATACAATAACTTTAAAACATACAACCCCATGGACCCCACAGGCCTTGACGGTCAGAAGAAGCCTTATCTCATGGGGAGGAATAACCTGAAGCAGTATACCGCAATCCCACACATCCCGGTTGGAAACGTAATCAACTCCACTTACGGAGAAGGCCCTGAGATCACACGTATCCAGGGACAGGGTAACGGCGGAATGATCCTTGACCTGGCACAGACAACAGTTGATTCCATCATGCTGAAGCCACCTGCTGACTCAGTAAACAATGTCTATGGCAATCCGGATTATCCTATTGCATATAAGGCTAAATACAAAGTGGGTTTCGGGCCTCTCGGTGTTAAAGTCATCGACCCTCTGAATGTGGTGAGCGGCAAATACATGGTGAAGCTTGATTCAATGGTCACAGGACCTGCAGGGAACCCCTTCTATAATAAAAATATCAAATTTGGTCATTGGTCTGCAGTGGACATGACAACCTACAAGACCTACCGCTCAGATACAACCACCATCTACCCGTATGAATCACTTTTCATTGACCTTGGTTTTGCCCTTACCATCAACCAGGTACCTTACCCCGGAGACTCGGTGAGTTCTTCAGGCGTTGCTTCGAATAACGGCCTGCTCTGGGCACCACCTGCCTTTTACCAGGACAGCACGAAAATGTGGCTCAGCGGCGTACCTGATGACGACGTGCCTGCCGATCCTCTTAACTGGATCAGGTCAGGAACTTATTACACTACGAATGCGGCCCTTTCCAAGTACAGTGATTATAATATGAATATCCGTCCCTGGGACCCCAATAAAAACTTTGGCAAGATCCAGGTTCTCACAGTACCTTATACCATTAACGGCGTCGCTTCAACAGCACGCGGAGCTACATGGGCACCTTATGTAATGACTGCAGGTGCAGAACAGACCCAGCACAACGTTGGCCCGGCTTATTCTTTAAGTCAGAAACAGATCTACTGCTCTCTCACTGATATCCCAAGCGTAGATATCGTTTTTACAGCTGACAAGTCGAAATGGACCCGCTGCGCGGTTGTTGAATTATGTCCTGATCCTATGCTTGCACAGGGTAGTGCTCCTGCATTCTCTTTGAGAAGGGCTCCTTCTGTCAATGTTAATGGCGTAGCCGGAAACCCCAGCAGCGATAAGCAGCTTAATTCGAATTATATCAGTGAAACAGGTATGAGCTGGTTCCCGGGATACGCAATCAATATCGAAACCGGGGAACGCCTGAATATTATGTTCGGTGAAAACTCCTGGCTTGGTGCCGATAACGGAAGCGATATGATCTTCAACCCGACCTCGCGCATTTATAACCCGTCAGGTACACCGGTATTCGGAGGTCAGCATTATATCTATGTCATGGGTCATAAGAAGATGGATGTTCCTCCTCTTACCGTCAATTTCCCAGCTTATGATGCCGGCGCTTTTATCGTAACCCAGTTTAACCAGCCTCTCGATATCTATAAAAAGCTCATCTTCGGAACTGCATTGTATACTTCTATCCCGCTTTCGGTAGATGGAATTCCCTGGCTTGATAATCCGGTTACAATTAAAATCCGTGTAAGCAAGCCATACCAGAGGTTCTACTCGACGCCTCTGCCTTCCGGAACAAAGGACACATTGAACAAGAATTACCCTGTTTATCAGTTCAACACATCGGCAATTGCCACTTCTGTAAATAACCAGGATAAAGAAACCACCGATATGGATCTGATAAATGTGGTTCCGAATCCTTACTATGCATATGACGACTATGAACGCAACCAGTTGGATAACCGTATAAAGATTGTCAACCTGCCTCTGCGGTGCACTATTACGATTTTTGACCTGAGTGGCACAGTGATCCGCCAGTTTAAAGTCGATAAATCCAGCATCGTGGAACCCCGTTCTTCTACGATCGGTGTCAATACCGATGCGAAAACTTCCGTTGATTGGGATCTCAAGAATTTTGCCGGTATTCCGATTTCCGGCGGAGTTTACCTGATTCACGTCAAAGCTGATAATTTAGGCGAACGAACCATACGCTGGTTCGGAATGTTGCGACCTGTTGACTTGAACTCATTATAACGGTTTAAATTTTTGAGATGATGATAACAACAAAAAAAATCTGGACTATGAAAAATATATACAGACTTCTGATTGCAATATTCTTCGTCGGTTTGGTTTTCGTTCCAGCCTTTCATGCAAAAGCGGGTAACAAAGACCGCTCAGGGCAGGCCGGTGCATCGGAATTACTGATAAACCCCTGGGCCAGAAGTACGGGTTGGGGATCCGTTGGAACCTCCTGTACACAGGGTCTTGAAGCATTGTACACCAATGTTGCAGGGACGGCCTTTACCAAAGGGACCGAAATCATCTTTTCATATACGAACTGGCTTACCGGTTCGGGTGTGAATGTGATGGCTTTTGGTTTCAGCCAATCCCTGGGAAAAAGTGGTGGAGTATTAAGCGCTGCATTCATGGCGATGAATTTCGGAGAAATCCAGATTACCACTACCAACTCTCCACAGGGAGGCGTAGGGACCTTTAAACCAAGCTACCTGAATATCAACCTGTCTTACGCAAAAGCCTTCTCCAACAGCATCTATGGAGGTTTGAACGTAAAACTTATCAATGAATCGATTGCAGACGCAAGTGGAATGGCAGTTGCCATCGATGCAGGCGTTCTTTATACAACCGGTGAAAAACAACAGGTCAAGTTTGGTGTTGCGTTGAAGAATGTCGGTTCAAACCTGAAATTCCACGGAGATGGTCTTTCGTTCCGTGGCATTATACCCAGCCATGGAAACGACAATGACCTTTTCACCGTTGAGCAACGTTCTGCAACCTATGAACTTCCTGCTACCCTGAGAATCGGTGCATCCTATGACTTTAATATCAACGACCTGAACAAAATCATCCTGGCAGGCAATTTCACTTCCAACTCCTTCACCAAAGACCAGTTCACTCTTGGTCTTGAAT
The DNA here is from genome assembly GCA_037141915.1 of Bacteroidota bacterium. Classification (GTDB taxonomy): domain Bacteria; phylum Bacteroidota; class Bacteroidia; order Bacteroidales; family FEN-979; genus CAIRDP01. The sequence goes on from JBAXBP010000040.1 coordinate 12,309, forward strand.
ACGCCCTCAAGTATTACTTTGCTGTTCGCGCAGCTTATTCCTATCAGGGCGGGATGTGGAGTACCAACGTAGCAGATCGCGGTACCGTGTTTACCGGCCTTAACGCAGGGTTCACTGTATCTGTTCCTTTCAACAAGGAAAAGGGAAGCGGCCTTGCAATCGATTACTCATATGTCTCCTCGAACCCTTATTCAGGAAACCATTGTATAGGCTTAAAACTTAACTTTTAGTCTCTTAGAACAACTCTTTTAAAATTCTTTTTCTGTCAAAGGACCCTTCCACAGGGTCTTTTGGCTTATTATGATCTCAATCTGAATGTTATGACGACTGAAATAAAGTACTATACACCTGAAGGCCTTGAGAAACTTAAAGATGAATTGAACAAGCTGGTCATGGTAGAAAGACCTTCCATTTCAAGGCAGATCGCAGAAGCCAGGGATAAAGGTGATCTTTCGGAAAATGCAGAATATTCTGCAGCCAAAGAAGCACAATCTTTGCTTGAACTCAAGATATCCAAGATGCAGGATACGGTAAGTAATGCCCGTTTGATCGATGAAAAGAAACTGGACAACACTAAAGTTTTGATCTTTTCCACTGTTAAACTGAAAAACACCAGCAACGGCTCAGTCGTCACTTACACCCTGGTTCCAGAGAATGAAGCCAATATCAAGGTTGGAAAATTATCGGTTAGTTCACCTATTGCCAAAGGTCTTCTTGGAAAGATCATAGGGGACAAAGTTGAGATTACGGTTCCGGCAGGTGTTGTTGCTTTTGAAATAATAGAGATCTCGAGAATAAAATCATAACATGGCAAGTATTTTTACCCGGATCGTTAGCGGGGAGATTCCCTGTTACAAGGTCGCCGAAGACGAAAATTTCCTGGCATTCCTCGACATCAACCCCCTGCAGGAAGGCCACACCCTGGTGATTCCAAAGGAAGAAGTCAATTATATTTTTGATGTCGAAGATGAATTGCATGCAGGCTTATGGAATTTTGCCAAAAAAGTCGGGAAGGCTATTGAGAAGGTGGTTCCCTGCCAGCGTATCGGGATAACCGTGATCGGCCTCGAAGTACCCCATGCCCATATCCACCTTATCCCCCTCCGCACCATGTACGACATGGATTTCCGCAAACCCAAACTTAAGTTCACTCCTGAGGAGTTCGCTGCTATTGCTGCTAAGATTGCTGAAGCTATAAAATAGCGAAATCGCGAAATTGTATTGAGCGAAGCATTTTACAAAAGCCGCATCAGGTGCAAGGAGCCTCGATAAGGCCGGGACTTGCATATTGTCAGGAGCGACGCAGCAACCGTAGCGGCGTTGTAAAGATGCGAGCGCAAGACGCTGCCACCGTAGCGGCGTTGCAAATATGCGAGCGATTTTGCTTTTCGCTTTTTGCTTTTCGCTTTTTTCTAATAGGCCCTTACGTTGCGCCCCTCGATATAATTGATGAAAGCCCGGTTCACGACTTTGTTACCGCCGGGTGTGGGGTAATCCCCGGTGAAGTACCAGTCACCGGTATGTTCGGGACATGCTTTGTGAAGGGCTTCAATCGTCTGGTAAACTATCTCTACCTTGGCTGTACATTCGGCAGGAGTGACAAGTTCCGCGACTTTCGCAGCAATCTGCTCGGGTTTGAAAGGAGCATAGATCTCAGTAACGTAATTCACGATCTTTTCCTTGGTAAAACCTTGCTGGGACTTTGCTTTATTGTAGACCGAATTGATGATCCCTTCTTTCCTGGTTTCCTTAAGGAGTGCGATAGCAGCTTTGAAGGCAATAAAATCGGCAATCTTAGCCATGTCGATGCCGTAGCAATCGGGATACCTGATCTGGGGGGCTGATGAAGCAATGATGATCTTTTTCGGACCCAGCCTGCTGAGTATCCTGATAATGCTTTGTTTCAGGGTAGTCCCGCGAACAATTGAATCATCAAGTACAACCAGGTTATCTATGCCCGGCCTGATGCTGCCCCAGGTGATATCATAAACATGCGCTGCAAGGTCGTCACGCTGGGAATCCTGGGTAATAAAAGTCCGCAGTTTAATATCCTTTACAGCAACCTTCTCAGCCCTGGGCTGAAGTTTCAGTATCTCTTCGATTTGTGCCCGGGTAAGATTTTTTCCACCTTTGACAATGCGGTCAGCCTTGATTTTATTACAGTAATGGCCGATCTCCTCTATCAGGCCATAGTAGGCATCGATAGCTGTATTAGGGATATACGAAAAGACAGTATTTTCGAGGTCATAATCAATGGCTTTGAGAATACTGGGTGCCAGAAATTTCCCCAGCCTTTTCCTTTCCTGGTAAATATCCCTATCGGTACCCCTGGAAAAATAAATCCTTTCGAAGGAACATGACCTCTTTTCAAGCGGTTTGGTGAATTCCTTCTCACCCACCCTTCCGTCTTTCTTGATGATAAGGGCATGCCCTGGTTTTAATTCCTTCACTTCGTCGATTGAAACATTCAGCACGGTCTGAATGACCGGCCTCTCGGAAGTCACAACTACGATCTCGTCATTCTTATAATAAAACGCAGGCCTTATTCCTGAAGGATCGCGCATCACGAAAGCATCACCATGACCGAACAAGCCGGCAATAACATAACCACCATCCCAGTACTTCGCCGATTTCCTGAGTATTTTCTGAATGTTCAGCTGTTTGGCTATCTGAATAGTGATCTCACGCTTTTTATATCCCTGTCCCTTGAATTTCCAGTAAAGTTCCTCGTTCTCCTCATCCAGGAAATGCCCGATCTTCTCAAGTATCGTAATGGTATCGGAGGTTTCGATCGGGTACCGTCCGAGGTCGATCAGCTTATTGAACAGTTCATCAACATTGGTCAGGTTGAAATTACCGGCAACCACGAGATTTTTTGTAAGCCAGTTATTTTCCCTTACAAAAGGGTGAAGGCTGCGAACCGAATTTTTCCCGAAGGTCCCGTAACGGAGATGGCCCAGGTAAAGCTCGCCCAGGAAATCCACATTCTGCTTCAGCCAATCTACATCAAGAAGGTTTTGCGGATGACGGTCCTCTATATCCTTAAGTTTTTCCCCGATTTTGCTGAAGATATCCTGAATGGGAGACTGGTCGCGTGAACGCAGGCGATGAATAAAACGATTTCCCGGTTCAAGATCGAATTTGATTGCTGCAACCCCTGCCCCGTCCTGTCCGCGGTTATGCTGCTTCTCCATCAGTAGATGCAGCTTGTTCAAACCGTAGAATGCGGTCCCGTATTTTCCAAGGTAATATTCAAGGGGTTTCAGCAGCCTTACAAGGGCTATTCCACATTCATGATGAATAAAATCGCTCATTGAATGGTCTATAAATGAACTGCAAATTTACTACTTTTTTCCTTGCCGGCCGCAATTCCGTTCGAGCAAAACCCCGGCGCCTTTGTTGCCGAGCTCAGAGGCTTTTACCCAATCGCGGCAGGCGCTGTCTTTAACATTTAACTGGAAAAGGCATGAGCCACGGCCGAGCCAGGCATCCGCATTTGACGGGTCAAGGCGGATCACTTCATTAAAATCGGCAATGGCTTCCCTGAACTTCTGAAAAGACGAAGCTTCTACAATTCCACGGTTATTCAGGGCTTTGATATATCCCGGGCAAAGCTTCAGTGCTTCGTTGTATGCTGCAAGGGCTTTATCAGCTTCTCCCCTTTGAAAAAAATCATTCCCCTGGTTGTAAAATTTTATAGCTGCCTGATCAGGGAGGGCGGATCCATTCGTGGAAGGACTTTGTGCATTAACCGGCAGTGTGGTTTCACCCAAAGCCTCTTTCACAGCCTGGTTCCCGGGGTCAAAAGAAAGTATCTTCCGGTAACAGGTCTGTGCAGGTTCATACAATTTCATAGATCTGTAAATATCGGCAAGGGCATAATAGACCGAATTAGCCGGCCTCCGGCTCATCTCCAGGTATTGAAGAAAAAAAGTTTCGGACTGTGCAGTCAACCCTGCCTGAAGGCAGAAAGAAGCCATGTTCAGTTTCTCATCCGCACGATTGTCAGTGGTTTTATAAAATCCATCCAGCCAATCAGCCAACCTGCCGACAGGAATTTTATTCAAAATTTCATCCCGTTTGGATCCACTGATTCCATCATCCGCAGTGAATTCCAATCCTTTTCCATCAATCCCGTTCACTGCATAGATGGCTGTAAATCCATCGAGATAAACCAGCTTCCATCCCTGCATTCTCTGAAGCTGGACAGTCCAGGGATAATATTTCAGGTAATTGTAAACGATGATCTCCGGCTTGTATTTGTCGACCAGGCCCTGCAGCTTTCCACTCCAGCTATCAACCACTTCGAGGTACAGGGGCTCCTTTATAACTTCGAGCCTGCCGTCGATGAAAACAGGCTGCTGGAGGCTCCACGAAAGCCATCCGCCGAAAGCAAGACTGTTAATCATCCTTCCCTTCAACTCTTTGTTATGCATGAATTCCGCAGCCCTCACCGGCTGGTACCACTGGTCTATGCCGAGGCCTGTTTTAGAATTGGTGGAATTTGAATGATAATATTCATTGGTGATCATCCGGGGGATGATTAAAACGGGTATAATAATGCAACCCCAGAAAGCCAGTTTCCCAGCGACCGGCAGGTAACTTTTTAACCTGCCTTCACGGAGGTCATCCATCATACTGTTCAGTGAACGGCTTACCACTGGGAATGAAACCAGGACGAATAAGGGAATGTTTCTTACAGAGGTCAGGGCAAGGTACAGGAAGGCTAAAACCAATACCCATTCATACAGTTTTTTCCTGCTTGCGGTCAGAATCACAGAGAGAAGCGCAAGAACTATCCAGGCAAGGAACAGGACATCTTTAAAAAACAGCTTGTCGAGGGAGGTTACCGAGGTAAGTTCCCTGATATGCTGGTGGAAGATATTCTCGCCTTCAAGGCGGGTAAAGAGTTCGAAAGGAAACAGGAATCCCCTGGCAAAATAAGGATTGACAAGGCAAACCAGGGCTGAAACCAGCAGGAACAAGCCAAGTTTTCTATCAGGTTTCCTGTTGGCCAGGCTTTGACTGACAAAATATACTGTAATGACCAGCAGCCCGAGCACGTACAATCCCTGCAAATTGCACCAGGCAATCATAATAAGCGGCAAAAGCCATAGAATTTCCCGCTTACCTGCGACATATTGGTCAAGGACAATAAGCACCAGGGTAAGATAAATAAAGGTGAAAAGTTCGGGCCTGAGCACCAGGCGGGGCTCGATTACAAGGAATGCGGTCAACAATAATGATGCAGTTATGCCCGGATGAATATTTTCCCTGTTGTTCCTGGTGTAAAGGAGCAGGAAAAGCAATAAGGACATTACCGTGACCAGCAGGCTTAAGGTTTTATAACCTCCTATTGAATAAAGTCCGTAAAGCAGGAGCTGGAACGACCAGTAGATATCGGTATAATCATTGCCCCTTACCGTATAGGTTGAAAAGTCTTTCTGCGGAACTGCATGATGTTCGGCAATCCATCTTCCTCCGTTAAGGTGGGTTCCCAGGTCAGGGTCGGAGAGCAGTCTTGCCGAAACTGTCAGCGCCAGCAACAGGACCATGATGATCGGTGAATAGTGGTTAGATTTCAAAAGCTGCATTTAATTCTATAGGTATAGGCGTTTTTTATCCCTCCGAAATGCTTTATGTTTGAGGTCAATTTGAATACACGGCATGACCGACAAGCAGGGAAACGACAATAAAATAGATAACCATGAATGAACCCCATGCAATGAGGTCAGCTTTCCGGCTGTAAACAAAAGTTTTGCTGGTACCGCTATGAGTTTCTTTAAAGAAAATCGCTGAAAGCGTAATGGCAAGAAAGATCATAAAGAAAGTAAGGATGTGGATGCTGTCGATCAGACCGAAAGTGGTCCGGTCAGGCACTCTCGAATCAAGTGTAATCTTGCTGGCAATCGCCGCCCAGAGTGCTCCGACAGCGATGGCGAACCGCGGACTGGTCTGCCTCACGTCGATCAGGAAACTGCACATCCCAACCAAAAAAGCAATGATCACCCCGGAAAACATTTTGAAGAACAGCATCCAGTAATTGGTCCTTTCGATGGTAATATCTATCCGGATGAATGAATAGGAACTGCCTCTTGTTAAGGTCGGATCACCAAATGTGGTAGAATAATCATGAATGGGTGAAGATATTTCGAAATTTGTAATTCTCCATTCATTATTGGAAAAAGAGGGATCAATTATGGAATTTTTCTTATCAGGTGAAAAAATCAGCTTGCCGGTATCCAAATGCGCTGATTCAAGGTACATTGTGAGCGTTTGCTTATCGAATGGAAAATCCCTGATATCCCAATCTTTCATGACTACATTTCTCCATTTTTGCCTGTTCCAGTTAATTCCATTTTTGTTTTCCAAAGCAAATTGCAACAATTCTGTTTTTTTTGTTGACAGGAACTCTATGTCATCCTTAAAATCCAACGTACTGTCTTTATAAACCATCCAAATCCAGAAATTTGAAGTGAAGCATTTTTCCCCAATATTTATATCATCGATCGAGTTTATAAATATCCCGATTTTACATGTGTCCGGCTTAGCGAAAGAGGCGATCGAGGCTGTTAAAAGGAAGGCCGATAATAATAATCTACGTGCTTTCATTTTTTGTTATTATTTCTTCTATTGTATCTAAAATGATATTCATCCAAATAACCCTGTAATCTTTCTTTACTGCATTAGTGATGTATTCCGCTCAACCAACTTTTAAATTCATGACAGTTATCAAATATAATGCTTTAATATAAAATCACAATGGATGATGTGATCAATTGATGTCAGGTTCAATTTAATCCCGTTCTTTTATGATGTACTGTTTCCAATTTGAGCCTTATGTTTAGGAATAAAAAGGCTTTTGAAAAGGTAAAAATCTGCCAGGCACCATCTCTAAACTTATAGTAGATTTGCAGTATATTGATTGGTCATGGAGGGTTTTGTAAGAAAAATTGATGCGGAAGCATTTCTTGAATTGGCCGGGGGGCACGTCATCGTCGATGTTCGGTCCCCCGGGGAATTCAAGGAAGGCCATATCCCTTCGGCTGTTAATATTCCTTTGTTTACCGATGACGAGAGAGCGGTAATAGGGACGCTTTACCAGAAGCAAGGCCGTGAACAGGCCACATTGAAAGGCCTGGATTTTGCCCTTCCAAAAGTCTTTGATTACCTATCTTCACTGGAAAAGATTGCCAAAGGCAAAACGATCTGCCTCCACTGTTGGAGGGGTGGGCTGAGAAGCGAAATGATGGCCGAAGTCTTCAGCCAGGCGGGTTACCAGGTCTACCTGCTTGAAGGCGGGTATAAGGCTTACCGCAGATTCATCAGGGATTCGTTTTCAGTTCCCGCAAAGATCATTGTTCTTGGCGGATATACCGGTTGCGGCAAAACTGATGTTCTCAAATCCCTGGCCCGGATTGGGGAACAGATTATAGACCTGGAATCCCTGGCTTCTCATAAAGGATCTGTCTTCGGAGCCCTGGGACAGGGACATCAGCCAACCAACGAACAGTTTGAGAACGAACTCTATAATACCTGGTCAAAAATGGATCTCAGCCGCAGGATATGGCTGGAGGACGAAAGCCGCAGCATTGGCAGGGTTGCATTGCCTCCTCCGGTTTATGAGCATATCTCAAACGGAAGGATGGTAAAGGTGATACTCGATAAAAAACTGAGAATTTCCAGGCTGGTTGATGAATATGCAGTGTTTGACAAAGAGTTGATTGCCGCGGCCCTTCTGAGGATACGTGAAGGGCTGGGCGGTACGCGTTATAAACTTGCCATGGAAGCCCTGGGCAGGGATGATTTCGCACTGGTTGCAGACCTCGTTCTTGAATATTACGACAAGGCTTACCAGAAGTCCATTGACAAACGGCCATGCAAGGAAATACTGGACATTGAGCTTAAGGGACCTGATCCCTCGCTTCATACCAAAGCCATCCTTGAAATATTAAAGAAGAATAACGATGAGTGAGATCTACCTCGATTATAATGCCACAACCCCACTCGACAGCGAAGTTGCAGAAGCTATGCGGCCTTTCCTGGGAGAGGTCTTCGGCAATCCTTCAAGTTCTCATGAAACCGGGATCATTGCCAGGCAAGCCGTAGAAAAAGCCCGTGGCAGCCTGGCAAAATTGCTGAATGCGAATCCCGATGAGATCATTTTTACAGGAGGAGGTACCGAAGCCAACAACCTTGCACTGAAGGGTTTTGCTTTTGCTCATGCTGAGAAGGGCCGCCATATCATCACTTCCGCTGTCGAGCATCCTGCGGTTACCGAGGTTTGCAAGTTCCTTGGCAATATGGGATTTGAGATAAGCTTCCTGCCTGTGGACGGGTTTGGCATGGTCAATCCTGATGACTTTAAAAAAGCAATGCGTCCTGATACCATACTGGCTAGTATCATGCACGCCAACAACGAGGTTGGAACCATTCAACCGGTTGAAGAAATCGGGAAGATATGCAGGGAAAACGGTATAGTCTTTCATTGCGATGCAGCCCAGAGCATAGGCAAGATCCCTGTTGACGTGATGATGATGAATGTGGATCTCTTATCGGTGGCCGGCCATAAATTCTACGCTCCGAAAGGCGTTGGTGCATTATATTGCCGCAGGGGCGTCAAACTCATGAAAATGATGCACGGGGCCGACCATGAGCAGGGCCTGAGGGCGGGAACGGAAAACATTATGAGTATTGCGGGGTTGGGGAAAGCAGCGGAAATCGTGACTCGTGACTCGCGACTCGTGAACCGTGAATCGGATCACGGATCACGGATCACGGTTCACGGTTCACGGTTCACGGTTCACGGGCGAAGCCTCCGGGATTTACGGGAACGCTTGCATACAGGTATTGTTCTGGCAATCCCGGAGGTTCGCCTCAACGGTCATCCTGAAAAAAGGCTGCCGAACACGCTCAGCCTGGGGTTTAAAGATAAGGATGCTTCGGTGTTGATGAACCAATGGAGAGGTCTTGCAGTTTCGGCGGGGGCTGCATGCCATGCAGGACTTGAGACGATCTCGGCCGTGCTGCTGGCAATGAAAGTGCCCCGTGCATATGCACTTGGCACAATCAGGTTTTCGTTGGGCAGGATGAGTACCGAAGAAGAAATTGATGCAGCCATAGCAATCATCACCGTGATCCGTGATCCGCGATCTGTGATCCGTAGTCTTTATATTGAAAAACCCGCATATAAGATAGTACCCAAAGCCGTTTCAGAAACCGCTCCCACATCCGCAGTCATTCAAAAAGAAACAGTTGAAATCACGGCTCCGGTCCGGATGCCTGAACTTACCGCGGTCGGCATTAAACTCACCGAATACACTCATGCGCTGGGCTGTGCATGCAAGATCCGGCCTCAGGAGCTTGAAAAGATACTGAAAACCCTTCCCAAACCTGAAGGGAAGAACATCCTTGTAGGCATCGAAACCTCAGATGATGCAGCAGTTTACAGGATCAGCGATGACAAAGCCATAGTTCAGACCGTTGATTTCATCCCTCCTGTCGCCGATGATCCTTATTCGTATGGGGCCATTGCAGCTGCCAACGCCCTCAGCGATGTATGGGCCATGGGCGGAAAACCCCTGTTTGCCCTGAGCATTGTGGCTTTCCCCGAAAAAAGAATTCCTTTTGAAGTGCTGCAGCGGATCATACTCGGGGCCACCGACAAATGCGCAGAAGCCGGGATTTCCATCATAGGCGGACACAGCATTGAAGACGAGGAACCTAAATTCGGGCTGGTGGTAAGCGGGGAAGTCCATCCCGACAGGATCTGGAGAAACTCGAGTCCGCAGGCAGGTGATGTGCTGATCCTGACAAAGCCCCTTGGAACGGGCATCATCAGCACGGCGGTGAAAAGAGGCTATTCAAGTCCTGAAGCGGCAGCCGAAGCTGTCAAAGTCATGATGGAACTCAATAAAAAGCCTGCCGAAATCCTCATGAAATATGATGTTCACGCCTGCACCGATGTCACAGGCTTCGGCTTGCTGGGACATCTGAAAGAAATGCTTTCGTCGGGCGGCATTGATGCAGAACTGGAATGGGAAAAAATCCCGCTAATCAGGTCAGCCTGGGACTATGCGGTGGCAGGGATGATACCCGGCGGCACAAAGAACAACCTGGATTACGTGAGGGGTATGCTGGATGTCGGGCCTGTCGTTCCTGAAATGACACCACTGCTGCTAGCCGATGCCCAGACCTCGGGTGGGTTGCTGTTGGCATTGCCCCTGCTCCATGCCGCCGAAGCCATGAAAGAGCTTATAAGCGCGGGTATTTCTTCGGCCGCGATCATTGGTAACATTATCCCGGGAAATTCAAGGATCAGGGTAAAATAAGCTGCTGTTCCTAACCGAAATTAACAGGAATCCCGATGTGATTTATGCCCTTCAATTTTATCGGAATTTGACTATTGTTCATTAACTTTGCATATAACCAAGTAACAGTAACTTGAACGATGCCATCTGTTTCTATGTTTTATTGAGCCTTTACATTAAAAAGAATTTTTATGGAAACAAGTTATATGCCCCGGGTAATTGATGTTAAATATCTGAATGATTACTGTATCCATATTGCTTTTAGTAATGGGAAAGAGGGGAATATAGATTTGAGCCCTTATATCGGGTCGGGTATTTTTGAACCCTTAAAAAACAAAGATTAGTTACTAATCAGTGGGTAAAAAAATTAACGTTATTAACGGTTTTCTGCCGTAATG
>JBAXBP010000041.1:0-22617 GCA_037141915.1 Bacteroidota bacterium
TATGGCGAAGTCTGGTCGCAGATGTGAAGCGCATCCTCGAAGTCCTTATCCTTGTATACATAAACTGTCATTACAGGCCCAAAAATCTCTTCTTCCATTGACTTATAATGGGGATTGCTCGTTTTGATAATTGTCGGCTGCACGAAAAATCCCTTTGATTTATCCCCGGTTCCTCCGAATACAACCTCTGCGTCATCAGCTTTCTTTGCATGTTCGATGTACCCCATGATGTTGTCAAATGAAGCTTCATCGATCACGGCATTCATGAAGTGGCTGAATTCACGCACATCTCCCACGGTAACCGTCGACAGCATATCCCCAATCCTTGTCTTTACATCATTCCAGAGCGATTCGGGAATATAAGACCTGGATGCAGCTGAACATTTCTGCCCCTGGTACTCAAAAGCACCCCTGACGATCGCAACGGCTACCTCCTGGGGATCAGAAGAAGGATGTACAAAAATAAAATCCTTTCCCCCGGTCTCTCCCACTATCCTCGGATATGACCTGTAACCCGCCATATTATCTGCAACGGTTTTCCAGATACCGTTGAAAGTTCCGGTGGAACCTGTGAAATGGATGCCTGTAAGGTCACGATGACCCAAAGCCACTTTACCTATCATGCTTCCTGAGCCGGGAACAAAATTAATGACCCCGTCAGGTAATCCGGCTTCCCTGAAGATCTGCATCAACACATAGTTTGAAAGAATCGAAGTCGATGAGGGTTTCCATACCGTGGTGTTCCCCATGGCTACCGGGGCCATGTTGAGGTTGGAGGCAATGGCGGTGAAATTGAACGGGGTGACAGTGAAGACAAATCCTTCGAGAGGCCGGTATTCTATGCGGTTGATGATCCCGTTCTGTGAGTGAGGCTGCTCCTTGTATATCTCGGTTGTGAAATAAGCGTTGAACTTCAGGAAATCCGTGGTCTCGCAGGCTGCGTCTATTTCGGCCTGGTATACGCTTTTACCCTGTCCCAGCATGGTCGCTGCATTGATCCATTGACGGTGTTTCGTTGCAATGAGCTCGGCAGCTTTCAGGGTTATTGAAACTCTCTCGACCCAGGATATTGATTCCCATTCCTTATGCGCCTTTAGGGCAGCTTCAATGGCCATCCCCACTTCCTTCTCCCCGGCAAGGTGGTAGTTTGCAAGCACATGCCTGTGGTCATGAGGCATCACCACCTGTGCAGTTTTGCCTGTCCTGATTTCCTTCCCCCCAATGATAAGAGGAATATCCAGCACTTCGCTGCTCATTTTATCGAGTACTTCATTCAGGTTTTTTCTTTCCCTGCAACCCGGTGCATAATTCAGGGTATGTTCATTCTCCGGTCTTTCGAGATTAAAAATTGCGTTGTTCATTGTAAGTGGTTTTTATTTCTTTCTGATAATTCCTGTTTATGTGGACAACCTTTTGTTCTCCTTCAACGGAGCTGAGAAAGGCTGCAAAAATAATTCATTTTTCGATATGTTTAATTTTGCATATCGGCTATTTTTATCATAGCCTGTTCGCCCTTCCTGGTTTTCAGGAAGAATGCAAGCAGGAATAAAATCATCGCAATCCCGGCCATCAGAAGATAGGAAATGCCGTAACCCCTGGCCTCATCAGGAAAAGCGGAAGTAACGGCTCCGAAGAATGCAGCGCCTGCTATCTGTCCTATGCTTATGAAGATGATGAGCATTCCCTGGGTGGAAGCCCTGTCGCGGGAATCAACCTCGTTAAGCATGATGTAATTCAGCGATGCCCTTACCGAGAGCCCGAGGCCAAGGATGGCACCGGCAAGGTAAAAAATCAGGAGTTCAGGTTTTATAAGGCTCAGCATAAACAGCGAAAGGCCTGTCAGCAGCATTCCGGTAATAATGACAACCCTGGATCCAAAAGCGTCAACCAGCCTGCCGTTTACAGGCGAGCCCACAGCGGTGGCAAGCACAAGGGGAAGCAGCATGAAACTGGCCGAAGAGGGTGTGACCCTGAAAATGTCTACAGCCAGTTTGGGAAGGAAAACGATGCAGGACTGGAACAGGCCGACACCGATAGAGATGAACCCGACAAAACGGACCTGGCGCGATCGGAAAAGCTTCATGTTCAGGACAGGGTCTTCCTGTGTTTTCTCAGCGATCATGAGCAAGGGAGTCAGTATGGCCATGAGCAGGAGAAAAGGCAGGACGTTCCAGTCAGCGAAACTTTCGGGCAGCCTCCGGGTATCCAGGTTATTCATAGCAAGCGCAAAGGAAGTGAGCACTATACCCATCAATACTATGCCCACCCAGTCAAAACCAACCTTCGGGCCTTCTTTCCTTCCCGGGAGCAGCCTCATAGCAAAGACCATAAGCACCAGGCTTACAGGGATATTGATAAGGAACAGGGCGTTCCAGTCAAAATACATCAGCATGAAACCGGCAATGAAGGGGCCCAGGATAAAAGCAAGTCCGAAGACAGCTCCCAGGAGACCAAGCGCCCTGCCTCTTTTTCCGGCAGGGAAAACATCCCCAATGGTCGCAGAGGCTACAGGAAATATCCCGCTGGAACCGAAACCCTGGACAGCCCTTCCGATCAGAAGCAGGGTAATATTATGTGAGAGGGAAACCATTAAACTGCCGGCTCCGAAAATCGCAAGGGAAATGGTATATATCGAACGACGGCCGTAAAGATCAGATAATTTGGCCATGAACGATATCCCAACCAGGTTAAGCAATATGTAAATGGAATAGATCCAGGTAAGGTCCTTGTCGGTAAGATTTAGTGCCTTTTCGATGGACGGTATGGCCGGTCCCACGATCGAAATGTCGAGAGCCCCCATGAGAACCCCGGCAAATAACATGATCATTATACCTGCTGTGCGTTTTTCTGTTTTCATAGAAGAGCAAAGAAGACAGTTTGTTTTTAGTGTTTATTTAGACTTAATTAATTATGCCTACAAAGGTACGGATTTTTTATTTCATGGTGGATATGCATCTAATAGCATATCGCAAAAAGTAGTATTTTTGCTCATTACAGGTATCGATATTGAGAATTCTTATAGCGGAGAAACTATGGAAACAAAGTTCAAAGCCCGGGCCAGGGACATTAAACTTGATTACAAGATCTGGCTTGCCGACAGTGAGGGCAACGGCATACTTGGCGACGGCAAATGGCGCATGCTCAAGCTGATCTCCGAAAAAGGTTCACTTAAGGCTGCATGTGACGAGCTCGGTTATACCTACCGGAGGACCTGGGGCAACATCAAAAAAATTGAAGACTTCTTCGGTTTCCCTCTCCTGGAAAAGCACCGGGGAGGAGCAGAAGGTGGAAGCATGGCCCTTACCGAAGAAGGAAAACTCCTGGTGAAGGCCTTCGACAGGTTTCATTCAGATGCAGATGCCGTCATTCAAAAAGGATTCAACGACTTTCTTAATGAATTATCAGGAAAAGATTAATAATTATTAAACTAACACAAACTTTATGAAACGATTTTTTGCTGTCCTCTTATGCAGTATACTGCTGACTCCTTTCGCATTTTCACAGAAACCCGCAGATCTCAAGGGCGACCTCATCATTTTTCATGCAGGCAGCCTTTCGGTCCCGATGAAAGAGATAAAGGCAGGATTCAACAAGATCTATCCCAACGTCAATGTGCTCCTCGAATCAGCCGGCAGCGTTGAATGCGCCCGCAAGATCACCGACCTGAAAAAGCCCTGCGATATCATGGCTGCTTCGGATTACGGGGTTATAGATAAAATGCTTGTTCCCGCTTATGCTGACTTTAATATCAGGTTTGCAAGCAACGAACTCTGCATAATTTATTCCGACAAGTCGAAACTGAAGGACAAGCTCAATGCAAAAAACTGGTATGACATCCTGATGAAAAAGGAAGTTGCTTTTGGCCGCGCCGACCCCAATGCCGATCCCTGCGGTTACAGGACGGTGATGTGCTTTCAGCTTTCAGAAACATATTATAAAAAACCGGGTCTCGCAAAACAGATGCAGGAAAAAGACCTGAACTATATCAGGCCGAAGGAAGTGGACCTCCTCGCCCTGCTTGAATCAAACAACATCGATTATGTGTTCAACTACAGGTCGGTGGCTGTTCAGCATAAGTTAAACTACCTTCTCCTTCCCGACCAGGTCAACCTGAAAAACGCGAAATACAACGAAGATTACAAAAAGGCTGTTGTGGATATCAAAGGTAAAGAGCCCGGAAAAACAGACCAGGTGAAAGGCGAAGCCATGATCTACGGTATCACCGTGCTGAAGAACGCCCAGAACAAGGAAGCTGCTGTTGCTTTCCTGGAGTTCCTTCTTTCAAAGGACCAGGGGATGGCTATCCTGGAAAAGGACGGTCAGCCTTCGGTTGTTCCAATGGAAGAGAAGAATTACAGTCTTGTCCCCGACCGCCTGAAGCCATTTGTTAAAAAGCCGTAACCAGGCTGAATATGAAAACTCAACTCATCCTCCTGGCAGGATTATTATGGATCACACCCTTGACATTCATGGCGCAGGATAAGCAACAAAATAACGCAGCGGAAGGACTGAAGCTGGTTTCGGCAGCTGATCCGAAAGACAGGAACAACAATTTCTACGACAATGCCGATACGTATGCATTGCCGGGAGGTGAGATCGTCGTAGGCGGCGAGATCGAAAACCCGGGACCTGCCGGTCTGTCCGGCCTCAGCAAACATAGTGTAATCGTAAAGGAAGCTTTGCTGGGCGAAGACGGGAAGAACCATTTTACCGGTGCTTACCGCTATGACGGGTATTCCCTTTTTGACATCCTGACCAGCCGTATCCTTAAAAAAAAGAACAAGGATGAGTTCTCCCCTGTAATTGATCTGTATGTGATCATTGAAAATGATAAAGGAGAAAAAGCAGTGCTCAGCTGGGGAGAGATATTTTATCCCAACAACCTTCACAACTGCATCATCGCAACAGAAGTTACAAGGATTGTTCCCAGCAAAACGGGAGACCTCTGGCCGCTTCCTTCAGAAAGGAAACTGGTCATAGGCAACGACCTGCTGGGCGAAAGGAACATCAGCAATCCCACGAAGATCACGGTTAAAACCCCTTCACGCAGCATCCCTGTTAACAGGGATCTCAAGCCATTGTATTCCAACAAGATCAGTATTACTTCAGGTACAACCACCAGCGGTGTGATCGACAGTATCAGTGAAAAATCCCTTGTCACTTACAACACTATATTTTACGGGAGGGGAAGAGGGATTCACAGCACAACGCCCTTTAAAGGTGCCAAGCTTAATGAACTTCTCGCCGCTTACGTACGCCCTGACCATGCAAACCTGAGGAACAGCCTGCTGCTCATCGTCGGTGCCGACGGCTACAGGGCGGTATATTCATTAAGCGAGGTTATGAACCGCAACGACCAGAGCGAATTGCTGCTGGTCCCCTGTGAAGGCAATGAACACGGGGGAAAATTCAGAGTCTTTCCTGCCTGCGATTTCTTCTCCGACAGGGCAGTAAAGGCAGTATCCGAGATCTCGGTAATCCAGGCTGAATGAAACGCCAGACACTTCAATGGGTATTTTCATTGCTGGGAGCGATCATCCTTTTGTTCATCCTGGCTCCCGTGCTTGGCCTGTTATTTTCATCTTCCCCTCTGAAATTGTTTGAGACAGCCAAAGACCCCGAAGTAAAGAACAGTATCATGCTTACCCTGGGAACGTCCATGGGAGGTACCCTTCTGTTTGCCCTTGCGGCCGTTCCATTCTCATGGATACTTGCCCGTTACCGCTTCCCCTTAAAAAAACTGGTCACCGCCATCATCGACCTGCCTGTTGTCATCCCTCATTCCGCTGCAGGTATTGCAGTGCTCGGGTTTATTTCAAGGGATACCTGGCTTGGAAAGGCAAGTACAGCTGCCGGCTTCAATTTTGTCGGCCATCCAGCGGGCATCATGATCGCCATGGCATTTGTCAGCCTCCCCTACCTCATCAATGCGGCAAGGGACGGCTTTATCTCTGTACCCGAACGCCTTGAAAAAGCTGCGCTTACACTGGGGGCGTCACCGGTACGGGTGTTTTTTACCATATCCCTTCCACTGGCATGGAAGAATATTCTTTCGGGACTGATCCTGATGTTCGCAAGGGGCATGAGCGAATTCGGGGCCGTCGTTATCATCGCTTATCATCCTATGATAACTCCTGTACTTATTTACGAACGCTTTACTTCCTTCGGACTTAAATATGCACAACCCGTTTCAGTGATCTTTATCCTGGTAGTCCTTGTGTTTTTCATGATGATCCGGCTGCTGCTTTCATCTTCCAAAAAGAACTGACAGATGCTGAAACTCACAGGCATAAATAAAGACCTCCGGGGATTCTGCATAAAGGATATTTCTTTTACTGTGGAAGACGGAGATTATTTCATCCTGCTGGGCCCCTCGGGCGCAGGCAAATCCATACTCCTGGAAACCATAGCAGGTCTTCTTCGTTCCGACAGCGGGACCATTGAACTTGGGGGGAGGGATATCACGAAACTGCCTATACAGCAAAGGAAGGTCGGGCTGGTGTTCCAGGACCATGCCATCTTCCCTCACATGAAAGTGAGGAAGAACCTGGCTTATGCCCTGCATGGTCATCCGCATGAAGAAATAAAAAATAAGATCGAAGGGCTTAGTGCAAAGCTTGGGATAGAAGACCTGCTGGAACGTTATCCTTCAAGCTTATCAGGAGGTGAGCTTCAGAGAGTCGCACTGGCCCGCACCCTGATACAGGAGCCGGAGATACTCCTTCTCGACGAGCCCCTGGCATCTATGGACAGCCGGCTTAAAACCGAAATCAGGGTCTTGCTCCGGCAGATCCACAGGGGAGGTCAGACTATCATGCATGTGACCCATGATTACGAGGAAGCTTTGTCGCTGGGCAACCGAATCGCGGTGATGGACCATGGAAGCATTTTACAATACGGGACTCCCGATGAGGTGTTCCATCACCCCAGGAATGGCTTTGTGGCCCATTTTATAGGTATCAGGAACTTCATACCTGCAAAGATTAAAATGTACGGTGGACTTCCTTTTGCCGAAACCCGGGAAGGTATTAAGATCCGTCTTGGTTCAGGGCAAGAAAACCTGGAAGGCTTCGTTATGATACGAGGGGAGGATATCGTACTTTCGGCTGCTGCCCTGGATTCCTCGGCCAGCAATGTTTTTGAGGGGAAGGTTGAGGAGGTCATTGAAACCCCGAATGGTTTTGATATCTGCGTGGATGCCGGGGAAAAACTCCATTCCCTGATCACCGGCATCTCCCGTGATAAATTAGGTATAAGGGAAGGAATGCAGATCTGGCTTAATTTTAAAGCCACTGCGGTTAAATTTATTGAAGAATGATTTCATTTGAAGAAGCTTTAGAGATAGCGCTGAATAATGCCCATGTAAGCGGGGAAGAAGAAGTTTCCTGGGAATCTGCAAGCGGAAGGGTGCTGAGCAGGGATGTGTTCTCGGATATCAGCATGCCGCCTTTCAACAAATCGGCTGTGGATGGATTTGCATGCAGGATGCAGGATGCAGGAGGCGGGATGGAGTTAAGGGTGATCGAGACAATTGCAGCAGGTTCGGTCCCTCAGAAGCAGGTCCAGGCAGGGGAATGCTCGAGGATAATGACCGGCGGCATGCTGCCGACCGGCGCCGACAGCGTGATCATGGTTGAAGACACCGAGACCTCATCCGCCGACACCATAAAATTCATTAAAGAAAAGTCTGCCCCGAATGTTTGCATCAAAGCCGAAGACGTTAAAGAAGGGGAAAAAGTCCTTGATAAGGGAACCCTGATAGGCGCGGCCCATCTTGCCGTTCTTGCATCAGTTGGCAATACCAGGATATGGGTAAGCCGTCAGCCTCATGTTGGTGTGATTTCAACAGGGAACGAGCTGGTGGAACCTGAAGATAAGCCATCAGGTGCAACGATAAGGAATTCAAATGCCTGGCAGCTTGTGGCCCAGGCAAGGCAGGTCCCTGTAAAATGTTCCTATTACGGCATAGCCGATGACACTCGGGAAGACCTGCAGGATAAAATTGCAATGGCATTGTTCGAGACAGATGTAGTGATTCTTACAGGCGGTGTCTCCATGGGTGATTTCGATTATGTACCTGCTGCTATGGAAAGTCTCGGGGCCCGGATACTGTTTAAAAGCATTGCTATTCAGCCGGGCCGCCCTACTGTTTTTGCCCGTTACAACAAGCAGTTCATTTTTGGACTGCCGGGGAATCCAGTTTCATCCTTCGTACTGTTTGAACTGCTGGTAAAGCCTTTCATGATGAAACTGATGGGTTGCGAACAAAAGCCAGTAATCCTGAAGTTGCCGATGGGAGCCGATTTTACCAGAAGGAAATCGGCAAGGAAATCGGTTATCCCGGTAATGATACGCGATGGCATGGTATTCCCCCTTGAATATCACAGCTCGGCTCACATCAATGCATACACCAAAGCCAATGGCATGCTGATAATGGATATAGGGACAACCGGTATAAGAAAAGGAGAATCTGCCGATGTTCGACCGCTTTAACCGCAGGATCAATTATTTAAGGGTTTCCGTAACCGACCGTTGCAACCTTCGCTGTGTTTACTGTATGCCTGTCGAAGGCATAAAAATGCTTTCTCATACCGATATCCTTTCGTATGAAGAGATACTGGAGGTTATCCGCGTTGCGGTATCCATGGGGATATCCAAAGTGAGGATCACAGGAGGCGAGCCCCTGGTAAGGAAAGGACTGGTTCAATTTATATCGGAGGTGGCCGCCCTGCCTGGTATACTCGATCTCGGGCTTACCACCAACGGCATTTTGCTTGAAGAATATGCACAGCCTCTCGCCCTCGCCGGTCTGCACAGGATCAATATCAGCCTCGATACGATGGACCCCGGCCGGTTCAATGAGATCACCCGGGGTGGCGACCTTTCGAAAGTATTGCTTGGGATAGAAGCTGCGCAAAAGGCGGGCCTGAAACCAATCAAGATCAATTGCGTGATCAGGGATTCATCGGGGGAACCTGATGCCGTTGCAGTAAAAGAGTTCTGCGAAAGCCGGGGTTTTGAAGCAAGGTTCATTCACCAGATGAACCTTGGCGAAGGCTGTTTCACTATAGTTGAGAACGGGCATGGTGGCGACTGCGCCAACTGCAACCGCCTCCGCCTGACCGCAAATGGAAGGATCAAGCCCTGCCTGTTCAGCGACATGGAATTCGATATCCGCAAAATGGGAATCAAGGCGGCAGTGGAAGCCGCAGTTGGCATGAAGCCCGAAAAAGGCACAACCAATTCCTCGGATTTTTTTCATAATATTGGAGGATGAATAACCGTGAACCGTGAACCGGATCACGATTCACGAGTCACGAGTCACGGTTCAAGATGAGAAGTATGGGAAAACTAACACATATCGACTCCGTTGGCAAAGCAACCATGGTCGATGTTTCAGTCAAACCCGAGCAGTTGCGAACGGCAGAGGCCACGGGCCATATCACACTTGCAAAAGCAACTATCGGTCTGATCCGTGAGAACAAACTGAAGAAAGGCGATGTGCTTACGGTTGCAGAGATTGCAGGAATACAGGGCGGTAAAAAAACATCGGAACTTATTCCCTTATGCCATCCGCTTGGTATAACAAAACTTGAAGTCAGGGCAATCCTGGATAAAACAGGGGTACGGGTGAACAGCCTGGCCCGATGCACCGGGAAAACAGGTATAGAGATGGAAGCCCTTACTGCCGTTTCAGTGGCACTGCTTACAATTTACGATATGTGCAAGGCTGCTGATAAAACCATGAAGGTGGATGAGGTGAGGCTGATCAGCAAAAAAAAGGAAGACATTTAATACAGAATGAAACCCTTCATTATGGAAGAATTCAATGTTGTTTCTGTAAATATATCCGAAACCAAAGGAACGGTAAAAAAACCTGTGGACGGGTTAAAACTAACCCACCAGGGAATAGATGGCGATGCCCATTCAGGGCCATGGAACAGGCAGATCAGCCTGCTTGGCATGGATAGCATCAGGAAATTCGAAAAGCAGGCCGGGCGCAAAATTTCTCCCGGTGAATTTGCCGAGAACATCACACTGGAAGGGTTTGATTACACTAAGGTCCGTCCTTTGGACCGTTTGACCTGCGGGGAAGTCGAGATAGAGATCACCCAGATCGGCAAGGAATGCCACGGGACGTCCTGTTCGATATTCAAGGAAGTCGGCGACTGCGTAATGCCAAAGGAAGGAATCTTTGCCAGGGTACTTCACCCGGGGCAGATCGGTGCCGGGAACATCCTGGAATTTCATCCGAGAATGTACAGGGCGCTTGTTATCACTCTGAGCGACAGGGCCAGTTCAGGGGAGTACGAAGACCGCTCCGGCGCCAGGCTGCAGGAGATTCTACGCAACTTTTTCAGTGAAAAGGGATTGAACCTGTTCATCCATTATACACTTATCCCCGACGATCAGTATAAACTCACCGAACTGGTACACCAGGCCAAAGATGAACTTGTCGACCTGCTAATTACCACGGGAGGCACTGGAATTGGCCCCAGGGATTTCACCGTTGATGTCATCAAACCCATGCTGGATAAGGAAATACCTGGCATCATGGAAATGATCAGGATGAAATACGGCGCATTAAAAACCCAGGCCCTGATCAGCCGGTCGGTTGCAGGGGTAATGGGCAAGACCCTTGTATTTACCCTGCCGGGAAGTGTGAAAGCCGTCAACGAATACATGGACGAGATTCTGAATTCCCTTCTGCATCTCGAATACATGCTTCACGGGCTGGACGTCCACTGAAATATACCCTTGGAGAAAGCTCTTCAATATTCAATTTAAAGCCTCCTTTTTTCACGATTACTGGGCTGGTTTATCTGCACATTCGCCCAAAACAATCAAGTGGACTGCCTTTAAAAAACCGACAGAAGGATAATCCGAAACCACATTAACATAAATCATCTCAGGCTTAGGGAATATTGTGAAATCCCGGGGAAAAGAGTGCCAATCCGGCCCTTGAATAGTGTGTTCCCACTTTCAATTACAAACAAACTGCTTACAAATCAGGCCTAAATCTCTACACTTACAAATTGGTGCTTGAAACACCAGGCTGCATTGAATTACATTTGTATCAGATTCTTTGATTAAGTGACTACTTCACCGCAAAAAAGAAAACCAGTATAAAAATCATAATACAATGAAAACACAGATCAGATCCTTCGCCCTTGCATTAATTCTGATTGGACTTTCGGCCAGCTTGTTTGCCCAGGTTTCATCAACCAGTGCTGCTTCAGCCACTATTGTAACACCAATCACCATTGCAAAAACCGCCGACATCAGCTTCGGTAATGTTGCTATCAATGCAACTGCAGGTACAGTTTTATTATCAACTGCAGGAACCCGCACATCGACAGGTGGAGTCACCCTGCCTGCTGTTGCAGGAACAGTGACAGCTGCATCATTTAATGTTACAGGTGCTGCCAATTACACCTATTCAATAACTCTTCCGGGAACTGCCACCACCCTAACCAGCGGAGCAAACAGCATGACGGCAGGTACCTTCATCAGCAACCCCGCCACAACCGGCACTCTTAGCGGAACCGGCACCCAGACTCTTAAGGTCGGTGCAACCTTGAATGTAAGTGCATCCCAGGCTGCAGGATCATATACCTCGCCCACTCCGTTCACTGTTACAGTAAATTATAATTAATTGCCCGTCAGGAAGTAACGAACTTCGTTCTTTTGATAATAATGGGATTACTGGCAAATCGAAAAAAAATTTAGTATATTTGCCTAAGTTGAGTGGAATTTTTAAGCCCTCACGTTGCTAATCTTTTTAAAATGAAAACATTTACCTTTCAGGTTATAGTTCTTGCAGTTGTTTCTTTTTTAGCCATAAATAAGCTGCAAGCCCAGGTCAGGGTCACCGGACATGTTTCAGCCGAAGTTATTACATCTCTTGCAGCAATGGAAACCGCCCAGCTAAATTTCGGACGGTTTGCCCCGCAATCAGCCGGGGGTCAGGTAATTATCACACCGCAGGGGACACAATCGGCCACGGGAACTATTGCCCTGGGCTCAGGAACTCACAATGCCGCCAGTTTCTATATCAGCGGAGAAAGCGGCGCCCTTTTTTCAATAACATTGCCCAACGGGCCGGTAACCCTCACTAATACTACGAATTCAAAAACAATGGTTGTCACGAACTGGTTATCTTTACCCTCCCAGGGAATGGGAATTGTTATTCCCGACAGAGGATTCCAGGTTGTTTTGGTAGGCGCATCACTCGTTGCCGGCACAAACAATGATAATCCTGTCGGTATTTATACCGGAACCTACTCAATAACATTCAGCTATAATTAACGGGGAAGATGTGCTGAATAGCTTTGAGGATGAACACGATACACATCCCAAAGGTGTTCACAACAATTTAATAACTATTTTGAGGTATGATCACAAACAGCTTCTTTTCGCTTTAGGTTTGTATACATTTTAACCAAAATCACCTCTTATGCATACTTTAAGTTTCAAACAGATGTCGTTCAGGTTCAAAACGATAGCATATTTTTTTATAATTGTCTCAGGGCTGGCAGTTTCTCTGTTCGATTCATCCGCCCGATTGATGGCCCAGGGTAATTTATTACTTACTCCCCGAAGAATCGTTTTTGAAGGTGCTAAAAAATCAATGGAACTAAACCTGGCCAACACCGGGACCGATACAGCCAAATATGTAATTTCAATAATCAGGATCCGGATGACAGATGACGGAGCGTTCGAAACCATTACCGAACCCGATTCCGGACAGTTATTTGCCGATCCTTACCTGCGTTTCTTTCCCCGCACCGTTTCCCTCGGTCCGAATGAAGCCCAGGTAGTTAAAATCCAGCTTACCAAGACAACCGACCTCGTCCCGGGTGAATACCGTTCACACGTATACTTCAGGGCAGTTCCGAATTTAAAACCTTTGGGAGAAGAAGAAGCTCTCAAGGATACAACAACTATCTCAGTAAAGCTTACCCCCGTTTTTGGTATTACAATCCCTGTAATCATCCGCGTTGGCGAATCCACCACCAAAGTCAGTCTTTCGAATCTTGCCCTCGAAATGGTTAATGACACAACCCCGAGATTAAAACTGACATTTAACCGTACGGGTAATTTTTCAGTGTATGGTGATGTCATTGTAAATTATACTTCACCTAATGGGAAGACCACCCAGGTTGGGATGATAAAAGGGCTTGCTGTTTATTCACCTAACAAACTCAGGAATTTCCAGTTTGACCTGAATAAAACTGGCGAAGTCAATTATCATGCAGGAAAATTATACGTTGAATTTTCTACTCAGGCAGAGCCAAAAGCTGTGAAGCTTGCCGATGCCGAGTTGATTTTACACTAAACCTGCAACACTTAATAAAATGATTTATGAAACGGATCAGCACATTGTTATTGGTAATAACAATGGCTTTCATGATATCTGTTCAGGATGGAAACGCCCAAACAACCAAGACGGTTGGTAATACAGGCGCCAATTATTCCACATTAAAACTTGCTTTTGATGCCATCAACGCCGGAGCTATTACCGGCGCAATCACTCTTCAAGTAATCGCAAATACCACCGAAACTGCCACCGCCAAACTGAATCAGAGCGGGACAGGAAGTGCAAATTACACCTCGGTGAATATTAATCCCATCGTTTCAGGTCTGACGATAACCGGAAACCTGGCCTTGCCTCTCATCGATCTCAGTGGTGCTGATTATGTCACCATTGACGGAAGGGTAAATGCCACCGGATCTGCCATAAGCCTTACTATTTCCAATACCAGTACATCTGCGACCGCCGGTACATCCACAATACGTTTCATCAACGACGCAAGCAGTAACGTGATTAAGTATTGTACAATTAAGGGGTCTACAACAGCCGCCGCTTCAGGTATCATTTTTTTCAGCACAACTTCAGGAACAACGGGAAACGACGGGAATACAATATCCAATAACAATATAACCAATTCAGCTGATGCCAGCAGGCCGCTGAATGCCATTTATTCATCGGGCACTGCCGCATATACCAATAGCGTTAATGTAATCAGCAACAATAATATTTATGACTTTCTAAACAGGGCAACAGCATCTTTTGGGATAAATATAAACGCCAACAATACCACCTGGACCATTACCGGCAACAGCTTTTATGAAACAACCGCATTTGCTGCTACGGGGGCAGTTGCCTTTAATGTGCTGCAAATTATTTCCACAGGGACCGGCTTTACTGTAAGCGGCAACTATATTGGTGGGAAGGCTGCACTATGCGGAGGCGCTGCATGGACTAAAACCGGCCAGAATACCGCTTTTACCGGGATCAATCTGAGCGTTGGAACAGGTACGGCAAGCAATGTCCAGAATAATACCATCCAGAACATTTCATGGACCAACACAGGCTCTGCAACATGGATGGGAATAGACATTGAAGCCGGAGATGTAAACGTGGGCACAATCGGTGGCAACATTGTAGGTTCTGCCGCAGGAACTGGATCCGTAATTGTAACCGCCGCAGCAACAGCAGCGGTCGTGGATGGTATTGATATTACTAGTACAGGAATAGTAGTAATCCAGAACAATATTATCGGATCAATCACCGCAGCCAATACTTCCACTCTGGCAAGTAACTTTTATGGAATAAATAAGACAGCAGTAGCAGGAACCACAACAATAAGTAATAATACCATCGGAAGCAAAACCACAGCCAATAGCATCAGCGCCAGCTCGGCCAGTACCACTTCTTCCAATGCCCAGAGTGTTTATGGAATATATAGCGGAGGTACCGGTACTGTCAATATAACCGGCAACACAATAGCAAATCTGACAAACGGGACAACGAATACAACCACTGGCACGGCAGGGGTTATTAACGGCATTACATCGGTGAACGGCACAAATTCCGTCACCAACAATACTATCTACAATTTATCCATTGCCAATGCCAATACTTCCGCAACAAACACAGCCTCAGTATGCGGAATAGCCCTTAGCGCAGCAACCTTGCGGACCGTTACTTTGAATACAATCTATAATTTATCCAACTCCTATGCATCATTTGCCGGTTATCTTTTCGGTATCTATTTCACCGGCGGGACCGGGGTAAACAGCCTCAATGGAAATCTGATCTATAACTTGTCGGTGACCGGCGCCAGCTCCGGGGCTGCCAACGTAATCGGCCTGAATTTTAACGCCGGGACAGGTGCCAACGTGGTCTCAGGGAATTTTATATATAGCCTTTCGGTAACGGGTTCTTCTACTTCTGCTTCTCTGTATGGGATCAGGATTGTAACAGGAGTTGCCTCCTACTCCAACAACATTACAAGTTTAGGAGGGAATACTTCGACCACTGTTTTTGGCATTTACGATGCCGGGACAGCCTCTCAAACATGCTATCTCTATTTTAACACGGTTTATATCGGGGGAAGCCAGGCTTCGGGAGCCAACAATAAATCATACTGCCTTTACAGCAATGCTTCCTCAAACACCCGCGATTACAGGAATAACATTTTTGTGAATGCCCGTTCAACAGTAAGCGGGACAAGCAAGCATTATGCTGTTTATTTCAACTATGCCGTTAGCACCAACCTGACACTTGGGTATAATGATTATTTTATTTCAGGTACCGGTGGAGTTTTAGGATATTATAACTCTGCCGATAAAACTACATTGCCAATCATTACAGGTTTGGATGTCAGCAGTTTGGCTATCAATCCCGTTTTTGCCACCCCCGGCGGTACAACAGCAGTAAGTTATTATCCGTCCGCATCCTTGCCTGGCGTTTCAATAACGGGTATCAACACGGATTATTCAGGGACTACAAGAGGCTCGCCTCCAAAAATGGGAGCACTTGAGAGCAGCAATTATGTTTGGCAGGGAACAAACAGCACTAATTATGCCGATCCGGACAACTGGACAGGTAGCGCGGTTCCCCCCGATGGTTCAATCATTGCCTTCGCTTCGGCTCCGTCCAATCATTGCTTCATGGATCAGAACAGATCGCTCAGCAATATTATTAATGCCCAGGCAGCGAAAGATTTTGTAACGAATGGATATCAGCTTACAATAACAGGAAGTCTTGCATTTACGAACGGTGCGCAGATAGATGCCACTGCTGCATCGTCGGTTGTGGTATTTGCCGGCTCTGGCTCTCAGAACATACCTTCAGGTGCATTTCTCAATAATTCAGTCCAGGCCCTGACTATCAGCAACAGTTCCGGCGTAACACTGAACGGGGATCTGAGCGTGGAACAAACTCTGACACTTGCCGGCGGAGCTTTCTCGGTCGGGGCAAACAATTTGACAATCAACGGTGCGATCAGTACCACTTCCGGAACATTGCTGGGAGGAAGTTCTTCAAATATAGTTGTCGGAGGCAGCGGCACCGTCACAACCTTGCCTGCGGTTTCCCTAAACAACCTCACCCTGAACCGTGCCAATGGCTTAAACCTGGGAGGCCCCGTCGGCGTGGCAGGAATTCTTTTAGTAAGTAACGGAACACTGACTACAGGAGGATATCTTACCCTTCTCTCATCTGCTTCACAAACTGCGTTGATCGATGGCAGCGGTGCCGGCCAGGTCTCCGGTAATGTTACAGTTCAAAGGTATATCGTCACTGCATATGGGTATAACTATTATAGCATTCCATTCCAGTCGGGTACAGTCGGTCAGTTTTCAGGTTTTGTAAACCTTTCGGCCACATTCCCGGCTTTCTATCGTTACGACGAAAACCAACAATCCAATGGATGGATAAGCTATACTTCTTCCTCAAACTCCCTTGCACCCATGCAAGGATATGCAGCAAACCTGGGGAACTCAGGGTCGGCCGTTACGGTTTCACTGACCGGGGCCGTGAATAACGGCACACAAACCGCCCCTACCCTCTATAATCACAATTACCCGTATACTCTTGGATTCAACCTCGTGGGTAACCCTTATCCCTCCCCGATTAACTGGACTGCAGGCAGCGGATGGACCAAAACGAACATCGATAATGCCATATATTATTTTGATTCCAGTGATACCAACCAGTATTACGGAACATACAGCAGCTATGTCAATGGGGTTTCAAGTAACGGCATTGCAAACAATATCATCCCGGCCATGCAGGGATTCTTCATCCATGTGTCAAATGGCACCTATCCTGTTGCCGGAACCCTGGTTTTTAATAACAGCGTAAGGATCAACAATCTTAACCCTGTTTTTCATAAACCGGAGGAAGGTGACACCCAGCCCCTTGTGCGTCTCTCAGCCGGTTTCAGCAATCAAAAGTCCATGCAGGACCACGTCGTGGTCTATTTTGAAAATACAGCATCGCCGGCTTTCGATAACAACCTCGATGCACTGAAGCTGATGAACACAAGTGATCTTGTTCCGAATTTATATGCTGTTTCAACGGATGCGGAACGGCTTTCGATCAGTGCAATACCAAGCCCTCATGACAGCATAACTGAAATTCCTCTCGGGCTGGATTTAGCTCATGACGGGCAAATCAGCTTTAATTCCTCTGACATGGAACTGATACCTGCAGAATTTTATATCTATCTACTCGACAGGCATACAGGAATATATCATGATATGAGGGCCAGTCCTGAGTTCAGTATTTATCTGTTATCCGGTTCCTACGGCAATCGGTTTTTGTTGGTTTTCAGCCGTAAAGTATTAACGGATATCCCTGTTCCGGTTTCGGGATTTTCGGTATACAGCTTCGGAGGAATGCTTACCGTAGACCTTAATCTTTCTTCAGATACGGGGGGCGATATCATTATTTATGATCTTCTCGGCAGGAGTCTTTTTCAAAGGAACCTGAGAAGAAACGGCACTTATAAGATTGACGTGGGCTTCAGCAGCGGAGTCTATATTGTGCGTCTGTCATCAGATTCGGGGGTCCAGTCAAAAAAAGTCTATATATCCATGCTATGATCATTCCGAGAACATCATTTTTAACATGCAGGGCATTCCTTCTAATCATCAGCGGGATCATGTTATTCCTGCTGGGGCCGGTTAAAGTCAACGCCCAGCCTCAACCTCCTCGTCCAGTTAAGTTGTATACCATCCAATCGATGAATTTCGGGGCATTTTACCAGGGCTTTTCAGGAGGGACGGTTATTGTATATGCTAACGGCACGCGTTCCTGTGCAGGGGATGTTCATCTTCTGATGCTGGGATTCTCATTTTACCCGGCTATTTTCCAGGTTGATGCGATCGTCGGGACGATCGTTACAATAACAAACGGGGCCGACGCTATATTAACGGGGAGCAGCGGAGGATCCATGACGCTCCATGTCGGAGACTCGTATCCTGTCTCACCTTTCATAACTTCTGTCGCCCCTTCGGGACGAACGTCGGTAAGCGTGGGAGGCATACTTACCGTGGGCAACCCCGGGGCTAATCCGGTGGGTGCCTACAGCGGTACATTTTCGGTTACTTTCAATCAGCAATAATAACCGGATTAAAAAGGAAAGATACCTTGAGAAGCAAAAGACAACACAACTTCATCCAAGGTTATCCCCAGCTTCACCTTTTTATCTTATTATGGGTTTTCCCCGCAATGCTGATTTTCAACCTGCTGATACCGGCCCGGGCATATTCGCAGGATCAGCAGGATTACGAAGAAATTTCGGTCGGGCTTCATATTCAGCAACTTGGAAATGTTGAAATAACAGCCATTGTCAGGGAAAATAAAGCCTACCTGCCGGTGAATGTCCTTTTCGACTACCTGAAGATCAAAAATGACTGCAGCCGAGATTTTGACACTGTTTCAGGCTTTTTCATCACCCAGGATGCCGGTTATCTTATTGACCAGAAACATCATCGTATAACATTTCGCGAGAAGATTATTGAACTGCAGCCTGACGATATTATCATTACTGAAGAGGGCGTATTCCTTACCCTTCCTGTCTTAAGTAAGGTGTTCGGACTGAACTGCACATTCAGTTTCAGGAACCTGATGATCACCCTGACCACGAAAGTGGAGCTTCCGGTTATCAGGGAAATGCGACAGGAAGAACTGCGACGCAATTTAAGATATCTAAAGGGAGAAGGGAAAGCCGATACGGTGTTGAAGCGGAAGTATCCGGTTTTCCATTTCGGGATGGCAGACTGGTCGGTAATTGCCACCGAGATGGTGAGAGGACCTTATAACGTCAGGGTAAACCTTGGATTGGGCGGAGTTTTTGCAGGAGGGGAAACGGATATCCTCCTGAATTATAGTAACGGACAGCCTTTTACCGAAAAAGATCAGTTTTACCTGTGGCGGTATGCCGACAATTCTATCTCTGCATTAAGACAGATTTCGGTTGGAAAGATAACTACCCAGGCGACTTCTTCTATTTACTCCCCGGTAGTGGGCGCACAGTTTACAAACACCCCAACGACATACAGGCGTGCATTCGGTACTTACACCCTGAGTGACCATACCGAGCCAGGATGGATCGTTGAATTATATGTAAATAACGTTTTGGTCAATTTCGTAAAGGCGGATCCTTCAGGATTATTCACCTTCGAGGTTCCGCTTGTTTATGGGAATTCGATGGTTAAACTCAGATTTTACGGCCCATGGGGCGAAGAAAAAACCAAAGAAACAAACATCAATATTCCTTACAACTTCCTTCCGCTTCACGAACTGGAATATACTGTCAGCGGAGGTATGGTTGAGAACGGCATCCGCAGTATATATTCCCGTGCCAATCTGAATTACGGACTTGCCAAACGATTAACCGTCGGCGCCGGGGTTGAATACCTGTCATCCGTCACTTCCGGTCCGATTATGCCCTTCGCCAACCTTTCACTAAGGATCGCTTCAAGCCTGCTTATCTCTGCTGAATACACGTATGGGGTGAGATTTAAAGGCACCCTTAACTACTCTCTTCCATCAAGTCTCCAGGTCGAACTTGATTACACCAGGTATCATCAGGGCCAGACTGCAATCAATTTCAATTACCTGGAAGAAAGGAAAGCCATCGTTTCCATGCCTGTGAGGGCTCCTCACCTCTCTTTCTTTATGAGGCTGACCCTTGACCAGATCATATTACCTTCCACCAACTATACTACTGCTGAATTTGTATTGTCAGGCGCCGTTTTTGGTGTAGGCACCAACCTGACAACCTATGCGATTTTCCCCAATCCGGGTTACCCAAATGTATACAGCAACCTGTCGTTGGGTTTCAGGTTTCGCTCGGGGTTCACACTTACTCCCCAGGCACAATTTGACTATAACCAGCTGAAGTTCATCTCGGCGAAATGTGAACTTGAAAAACGCCTCTTCAAGCAGCTTTACGCCACTTTATCTTATGAACAGATCTTTGCAAGCCAGGTTTACAATATCCAGTTCGGCCTCAGGTACGATTTCCCTGCAGCACATGCCGAACTTCTTGTTAAGCAGTCCAACCAGCTCACAACTCTTTTCCAGTCAGCAAGGGGTAGTCTGATTTGTGATGCGAAATCCAAATATCTTGATTTCAACAACCGTGTCAATGTTGGCCGGGGGGGCCTCGTACTTGCGCCATTCCTTGATCTTAACCAGAACGGCAAGCGAGATACTGGGGAGCCTAAGGTCGGCGGACTTACATTCAGTATCAATGGTGGCCGGATTGAAGTTGACACAAAGGATACAATAACAAGGGTCTTTGATCTTGAACCTTATGTCACATATGTCATTGAACTGAACAGGAATAGTTTCGAAAATATTGCATGGCAGATCCGCAACCATACTTTAGCTGTAACGGTTGAGCCTAATATCTTGAAAATGATTGATATACCTGTCACTGTAGCAGGTGAGGCCTCCGGCACAGTCTCGATGAAAAGTTCCCATGGCATCAAGGGTCAGGGACGTATTGTAGTCTGTTTTTACCGTAATGACTCCGTCATGGTTGCGCGAACCATCACGGAACAGGGAGGGTTCTTCAGCTATTTAGGCCTTCCTCCCGGTTCTTTTACCGTTCGAATGGATACTTTGCAGCTGAGCAAACTTCAGATGACCCCGGTTCCTGCCGGCATACCTTTTACTATAAAGACAAGTACTGACGGAGATGTCGTGGATGGGCTTGATTTTGTGCTGCAGCCGAATGAAATCAGAAAAGAGAGCAGTGTGTTTCCGGTTGAAGGACAAAAGATGTTCAATCCCGATTCGGATTCAGTGAAAAGAAAAGCAGGCCGTTCAGACTCACCTCAGCTTTTAAAAGTTAAAATGCTTCCTTACCCTGCAGGGATACCTTTGAAATTAAAGAAAAACGCTGCAGACAATATGACGAAAATGCCTGTAACTGCATTCCCGTCATCAATTACCGGGGAAGTCCTCAGCCAGATTCCTTCCCAGGTTCCCGGCAAAGTGGTTCCAGCCCAGGTTCCAGTCAAAGCTCCGGTTCAGGTTCCTCAACAGGAACAGGCGGCTCCCCGAGAAGTCAAATCAAAGCCCGCAGCTGTGGTCAGCAAACCTGTTCCCCTAAAGCCTGAGAATACCAGGGATACGGTTGATTTCTCTCCTTTCGTAATCAGGGTAGCGAAAATCAACACCATTGCTTTTGAATATTATCAGCAGAGACAATATTCAAAAGCCATCCACCAGTTTGAACAGGCAAGGAAAATTGCAGCAGCAAATACATTGAAGGTTGCCCCTATTTACGACTCCCTCTATCACCGGTCATACAAACTATGGCTTCTTGAACAGATCTCCCTCGGCCAGAAGCTGATCCGGGAAAACAAAACTGACTCTGCCTTAAAATTCTTTCAGATGGCTGCAGCAACTGCCCGGCTTAACGGATTGGAGGGGGATCCGGAAATCAGGAAAGCACTTGCTTTGTACAATTCCCGGTTAAGTATTACCAACTGTGAGATAATTGAGGAAGGTTTGGCTGAATCCAGGAAACGTTCAGTGAAATGCATTGCACAGAAGGACTATAAACAGGGCGTTATGATACTTCAGAGCGCAATTGACGAAGTAGGACGGATTAGCAACTGTAACCCCGACATAAATGACCTGAAAGACACAATTAATAAATACAAGGATGCGGCCGAATACCAGATAAATCTTGAAAGCGCGAACAGGTATATGGCTTCAGAGGAATATGAAAAAGGTTTTCAGCTGCTTACGGCAAATGATAAACTATATGCAAGTAAAAGTCTTTATCATTTCGGAATACCAATGACTACGGTATATGACTGTGTGATGTTGAAAGCAAATGCAACAGTCTCAATGCAGGCCCTGGAGCATTATATCGCTAATAATGAACCTGAAGAAGCTTTGCGTTACCTGAGATTGCTTCATATGCAGGGAATATTTGAAAGTCTTGCAAATTATTACCAGGAGAAACTTGCCCGGATCCTTTCAGCAAGGGATAAAATGGCAAATGAAAGGGCCGATCCCATGAATATGGTATTGAAGTATACTTCGTCAAATGCCTGGATGAGCAGATTTACAGAGGTTTATATTGAGTCGTGGAAAAAATAATTACGCCGGTTAACAGGTGAAAAACCATGTCTGCTACGTACAGGACACCTAAAAATCAGGATACTTGAATGATAAATGTAATTCAATATTGAACAGCTACGAACAAAGCGTCTACAAAACCATGCTAAAAGACTACACATACAAATTACCGCTTGAACCGGGGTATGTGTTCACTATATCTTTGCTACATCAAA
>JBAXBP010000042.1:0-22262 GCA_037141915.1 Bacteroidota bacterium
GTGCCGGTTTATATAGGTAAAAGTGCGGATGTCAATTTTGCAGTTGACCAGATATTGATGTCCAAATTGTTTGACAACGGCACCATCTGCGCCAGTGAACAGGCAGTGATCGCTTCAAAATACAATGCCGATGAGGTCGAACGGGTGTTTAAAAAGAAAGGAGCTTATTTTCTTGACCCTGATGAAGTTGAAAAAGTCGGCAAGGTGTGCATTAACACCCATACCCGTTCGATGAACGCCGAAGTCATAGGTAAACCTGCCACTTTCATTGCCTCCCTTGCAGGTATCAAAGTACCCGCCGCTACAAATCTCCTGGTCGCACCCCTTAAACCTGACGAGGTCGGGCTCAAATGGCCCCTTTCACTCGAGATCCTCGCCCCCGTACTGGCCTTTTACCGGGTCGAAAATTTTGAAGATGGCATCAGGATGTGCAGGAAGATCAATGAACATGGCGGGCTGGGCCATACGGTAAGTATATTCTCAAATGACGATGCCAAAATAAGGTATTTCTCACAGGCTTTGAATGCAGGAAGGATAGTCGTGAACACCCCTTCATCACAGGGAGCCCTAGGCGGACTTTATAATGCTCTGGTCCCCTCAATGGTACTGGCCTGCGGTTCGGGAGGCAAGAACTTTACCACCGACAATATCACCACGCGCCACCTGCTTAACATACAGAGGATAGCCTACCGTAAGGTCAATTTCTGCGCCGAACACCAGCTTGCTGAAGCCTTTTGCTGCGACGACAAGCTTTCGGTGGATGAAATAGAGCGTCTATGCGCCGAAAACCGGCCCGAAGAAAAATAAGCTGTGTTAACCTAACAACGCAAAGTTTGTTTTCATAAATTTACACCACTTATCTACACTCACTCTCTGCCCTATGGAATTTGCAAGGTTGTTGGACAATCTGCCGGGAATCGTATACCGATGCCGTCTTGATCTCGACTGGACCATGGAATTTATCAGCGATGGCTGCTATGAACTTACAGGTTACCAGGTATCGGACCTGCTGATCAATAAAGTAATTTCGTACAACGACTTGATACTTCCCGAAGACAGGGAAATGGTACGGAAAGGCGTTGAAGATGCAGTAAAGCTAAAGCAATCATATACTTTTATCTACCGTATAAGGACTGCCGAGGGGAGGGTAAAATGGGTCTGGGAGAAAGGCAAAGCTGTTTTTAGTACAGTCGGGGAGATAAATTGCCTCGAGGGCTTCATCAGTGACATCACTGAACAGAAACATTCGGAAATGGTCCAGAAAGTCATTTTCGAACTCTCAAATGCAGCCCTGAGCGCTTCATCCCTCGATGAATTGTATACTGCCCTGCATCACGAGTTAAGCAATATAATTGATGTTCAGAATTATTACATTGCAATTTATCATGAGGCTGCAGGTACAATTTCATTTCCATATCATGTTGACGACCAGGGTAAGTTTACCACTCAGCCTGTAGGTAAAGGACTCACCGGGTATGTGATACGCAAAAAGAAACCTTTGCTGCTTAAAGAGAACGAAATTGCGGAACTCAGCAGCAAGGGACTGATCGAGATAATCGGCACACCTGCCAAAGTCTGGCTTGGCATCCCCATGATAGTCAATGATAAAGTATTCGGTGTTATGGCAGTGCAAAGCTATACCGATACTGAACAATTTACTGAAAAAGACCTTGAGCTTCTCAATATTATCGCCGGGCAGGTTGCAACCATGCTCTCCCGCAAATCAGCCCAGGATGATGTGGCCAGGCAAAAATCATACCTGGAACAGCTATTTGAAGCGAGCTACGAAGCCATCATCACCATTAACAACACTGGCACCGTGTTAACCATTAACTCCGAATTCGCACGCTTGTTTGGTTTTCTTCCGGAAGAGATCATCGGCAAAAACATCGATGAAAAAATTACCAACCAGGAGGTTATCGACGATGCTCTTGCGATAACGCGAAAGGCCATGACCGGGAACATGTCGGAGGTGGAAACCCAGCGCGTGCATAAGGACGGGCATCTTATCGATGTTTCGATCATTGTCACGCCCATCCGGATCAAGGATGAAATTGTTGGCGCATTCGGGATCTACAGGGATATCACCGACCGTAAAAAGATTGAAAAGAATCTCATTGCAGCAAAAGAAAGGGCCGAGGAATCGGATCGCCTTAAATCGGCATTCCTTTCGAATATGTCGCATGAGATCAGGACCCCCATGAACGCCATCATAGGTTTCTCCACCCTGCTATCCGACCCTGTAATTACCGAGGAGGAACGCCAGGAGTTTATCAGGATCATCAAGGATAGAGGCAATGACCTGATGAGGATCATGGACGATATTATCGACATAGCAAAGATCGAAGCGGGCCAGGTCAAGATAGAGATCAGGGAATGCCAGGTCAACAGCCTGCTTACATCGGTTTACACGACCATGAACGAGCTCAGGAAAAAACTCCTGAAAACCCATGTTGGCCTTGTGTTCAAACCTTTTGCAGCCGATCATGAGTTTACCATCATGACCGACGGAAACCGCCTCAGGCAGATCATGACCAACCTGGTCGAAAATGCGTTCAAATTCACCGACCAGGGCTTGGTGGAGATCGGGTATACATTTAAAACCGACCAAAACCTCGGGCCCCTGATCGAATTCTTTGTGCGGGATACAGGTATTGGAATCCCTGCCGACAAACATCACCTGATTTTTGAAAGATTCAGGCAGGCCGATGATTCAAACACCAGGCAATACGGGGGCACAGGACTCGGCCTTACCATTTGCAAAAACCTGTTAAACCTTCTTAACGGGGAAATCAGGCTGGAATCAGCCGAAGGCCAAGGAACAGCATTTTTCGTCACACTGCCACTGACCACTGTCCCTGCATCCGAAGCTCCCAAATCTGCTGCCAAACCCTTACCCGAATACGCAGACCAGCTCAGGGATAAAACCATACTTGTGGTGGAGGATGAAGAATCCAATTATTTCCTGCTCGAGAGAATACTAAAACGTGCCAGTGCTAAGATAGCCTGGGCAAAGAACGGCATCGACGCCATAGAAATGGTCTCCGGGGGGAACATTGACCTTATCCTGATGGATGTAAGGATGCCTGTAATGGATGGCTATGAAGCGACCGCCGAGATCAGGAAATTTAACAGGACCATTCCCATTATCGCACAAACAGCCTACGCTCTGAAAGGCGAAAAGGAAAGAAGTCTTGCCGCCGGATGCGATGGATATATTTCAAAGCCCATTGATCCTAAGGAACTACTTGAAACTATGATAAGGTTCATCAAACCGGGAAAATAACATGCAGGCCCCTCAAGGGAAAAAATTCTCCCTCAGGGAGAGATTGAGAAGTTTTCGCTATGCCTTCAGGGGAATTCGAATGGCTATGCGTACCCAGCATAATTTCAGGATACATCTTGCTGCTTTTATACTGGTGATCGCG
The DNA here is from genome assembly GCA_037141915.1 of Bacteroidota bacterium. Lineage (GTDB taxonomy): Bacteria > Bacteroidota > Bacteroidia > Bacteroidales > FEN-979 > CAIRDP01. The sequence goes on from JBAXBP010000042.1 coordinate 3,429, forward strand.
GCTGGCTTCCTTCTAGGGATTAACCCCGGGGAATGGTGCATCATCCTCCTGGCCTCTGCCCTTGTAATCAGCCTCGAGATCATTAATACGGCAATGGAACTTACTGTGGATATCATTTCCCCCGAATTCCGGGAGAAAGCGGGGATGATCAAGGACCTCTCAGCAGCGGCAGTACTGGTAGCCGCAATTGCAGCAGCCTCGGCAGGTGTGATCATCTTCGGCAAATACATTTTTCAGCTTTTAACCTTGCATCATTAAACAACCAATAAGACACACATTATGAAAAAATCAGCATTCCTGTTGCTTATCCTGGCCCTTCTTGCAGGCTGGTCATGCAAAAGAGAAAAACAGGCCGGTGAACAAAAGGCCCCTCTTATCGTTAAAAACAACATCAAAGTCCAGGGCGACCTCATGACACCCGAAGTACTCTGGGCCTTCGGAAGAATATCCGAACCTGTTGTCTCTCCCGATAAAAAGCAGATACTTTACGGGGTTTCATGGTATAATGTTGAACAGAATAAAGGAAACAGGGAATTGTTCGTCATGGATATCGACGGAAAGAATTCCAGGCAGATCACCCATACGCCATTTAGTGAGAACCAGGCTGAGTGGTCGGCCGACGGGAAAAAAATTCATTTCCTCTCACCCGAAAGCGGGTCAATGCAGTTATGGGCCATGGATCCCGACGGGAACAACCGCGTTCAGCTCAGCGATGTGCCCGACGGCATCAGCGGTTACCGTTTCTCGCCCGATGAAAAAAAGGTGCTTTATACTGCCGACGTAGCTGTTGACAAGAACCTGCCCGACCTCTATAAAGACCTGCCCAAAGCGACCGGCAAGATCTATAATGACTACATGTACCGGCACTGGGATACCTGGGTTGAATCATACAGCCATGTTTTCGTCGCCGATGTCTCTAAAGAGATGATCAAAAGCGGGACCGACATACTGAAGGGTGAGCCTTACGAATGCCCGCTTCAGCCCTTCGGAGGCATGGAACAGATCACCTGGAGCCCCGATAATAAAACGATAGCCTATACATGCCGTAAGAAAAAAGGTGTGGCTTATACCCTTTCGACCAACTCCGACATTTACCTGTACCAGGTTGAGAACGGATCCACCACCAACCTCACCGAAGGCATGATGGGTTATGATGTCGCCCCGGTTTACTCTCCCGACGGCACAAAGATGGCCTGGCAGAGCATGGAACGCGACGGGTATGAATCTGATAAGAACCGCCTGTTCATTTATGATTTAAACAGCAAGACTAAAACCGATTATTCTAAGGATTTCGACCAGAGCTCTGAAGGACTTGCCTGGAGTGAAGACAGCAAATCCCTTTATTTTATCAGCGATTTTCATGCCACCGATGAGATCTACCAGCTGACCCTTGCCGATGGCAAGATCCGTAAGATCACCGAAGGCATCCATAATTATACCGGGGTATTCCCTGCAGGCGACAGGCTCATCGCAACAAGGGTTTCAATGTCAAGCCCTCCCGAGATCTATTCGGTGGATCCTTCCAGCGGAAAAGACACACAGCTGAGCTTTGAGAACAAGGAGATCATCGACCAGCTTGCCTTGGGGAAAGTCACCCAGCGCTGGATTAAAACAACCGATAACAAGATGATGCATACCTGGGTCATATATCCTCCTCATTTTGATTCCACCAGGGTGTATCCCACCCTGCTTTATTGCGAGGGAGGCCCACAGAGCACGGTAAGCCAGTTCTGGTCATTCCGCTGGAACTTCCAGATGATGGCAGCTAACGGGTACATCATTGTCGCCCCCAACCGCCGCGGCCTCCCGGGCTTCGGCAAGGAATGGAACGAAGAGATCAGCGGTGATTACGGCGGCCAGAACATGAACGACTACCTCAGCGCGATCGATGCACTTTGCAAGGAGAAATATGTGAATAAGGATAAACTTGGCTGCGTGGGTGCAAGCTATGGGGGGTTCTCGGTATACTGGCTGGCCGGAAACCACCATAAGAGGTTCAAGGCTTTCATCGCCCATGACGGCATGTTTAACCTTGAATCACAGTACCTGGAAACAGAAGAAATGTGGTTCACGAACTGGGATCTTGGCGGATCTTTCTGGGATCTGAAAAACAAGGTAGCCCAGCGCACCTATGCCACATCCCCTCATAAATTTGTTCAGAACTGGGACACTCCTATACTGGTGATACATGGCGGACTTGATTTCAGGATCTCCTATACCCAGGGGATGCAGGCTTTTGATGCAGCCCTGCTGAGAGGGATACCTGCCGAATTCCTTTATTTCCCTAACGAAAACCATTGGGTGCTCAAACCTCAGAATGGCATTCTCTGGCAAAGGGCATTCTTTAACTGGCTTGACCGCTGGCTAAAATAACCCGCATGGAAGATAAGATCAGGAAAGCCGCTGACCTGCTTTTGAAATCCCGGTTTACTACTGCATTTACCGGGGCCGGGATCTCCGTCGAAAGCGGGATCCCGCCGTTCAGAGGGAATGGCGGGATATGGGCAAAGTATGACCCGAAATCACTCGAGATCGCCTGGTTCACCGACCACCCTGTGGAAGCCTGGAGTATCATCAAGGCCATATTCTATGATTATTTCGGAAATGCCCGGCCCAACAAGGCTCATCTGGTTCTGGCCGAAATGGAGAAGAGGGCCCTTCTGGGCAGGATAATCACACAGAACATCGACAACCTGCACCAGGAAGCCGGGTCAAAGGAAGTATATGAATTTCACGGAAATTCAAAACGTATTGTTTGCCTTGGCTGTCACAGGTATTATATCGTCGGTTCAGTGAGCCTTGACCATGTCCCTCCCACCTGCAGGGAATGCGGGGGATTGCTTAAACCCGATTTCGTATTCTTCGGGGAAGGAATTCCCCAGTCGGCCCTGAGGGCTTCGTATGAAGCAGCCAGTCTGTCGGATGTATTAATCATCATAGGAACAACAGGGGAGGTAATGCCTGCTAATCAGATCCCTTTCATGGCGAAATCGTCAGGGTGCAGCATTATCGAAATCAACACCGAACCTTCAAACTACACAGGAAGTATAACTGATATCTTTATTCAGGGAAAAGCAGGAGAAATAATGGAAAAACTGGGGGCGGAATTATTTTCCACGCCCCTGGATAATGATAAGGATTGTATAAATTAAGATCTTGAAATCCATTGCCAGCGACATGTTCTCAATGTAGAGCAGGTCGAATTTCAAACGTTCTATCATCTCTTCAAGATTCTCTGCATAGCCATATTTAACCTGCCCCCAGGAAGTGATCCCCGGCTTTACTTTATGCAGCAGCTTGTAATGCGGAGCGCTTTGTGTGACGAGGTTGATGTAATACTGGCGTTCGGGGCGGGGGCCGACTATACTCATATCCCCCTTGATCACCGTGTAAAACTGGGGAACCTCATCGATACGGAACTGCCTTAAAACCTTGCCAACCCTGGTGATCCTCGGGTCATCTTTTGACGACAGCTGTGGCCCGTTTTTCTCCGCATCCTGTATCATGGTCCTGAACTTGTACATGATGAAAGGTTTGCCCCTCTGCCCCACCCGCTCCTGTTTGAAAAACACGGGACCTGAGGTAGTCACCTTTATAATTATTGCAGTGATTATGATCACCGGCGAAAGCAGAATCAGGGCTAAAAATGAGGCAGCAATATCAAAAATCCGTTTGAACGATAGCTGCCAGGCCGGCATGAGATCCGGGTAAATCTGGATGAGCGGGGCATGGAAGATCGAAGTCGTTTTGACCGAACCCATAATGATATCCTGCATGGCGGGTATTATTTTAATCACCACGTCGGTATCCTCGAGCTGGGTGATAATATTTTCGATTGTATGGTTCTCGGAATGCTCGATGGCGATGATCACCTCCTCAACACTGTACTGTTTTACAATGGAACTCAAATCCCTGGTCTCCCCGATATGAGGCAGGAACTCTGATAGTTTGTAGCTGGTATATCCCTCAACATTGACAAAACCGACAAATTTATTCCCGGAGGATTTTTCCTGGTTTTCTATTTCTTTGTATATCGACAGAGCGTTACCGTTGCTTCCAACAATGATCGTATTGAAGCCTATGATCTTATTGTGTATCCTGTATGCAGTGCGTGAAGTAAGTATGAACCTGAATGCAGAAGTAAAGAACAGGTGAAGAAGGAACAGCACAAAGAAGAATTCAATATAGGTCCTTTGAGTGATGATCATGTCATCAAGTATCAGTGCAAAGAAAATGATGGTAACACCTAAAAAGCTGATAAAGAATGTCTGGGCAAATTCACGTAAACGGGCTTTCCTGTATATCTGCCTGTAAGTCCCGATCAGGGTGTACAGGGCAAGCCAGAATAATCCTATAACGATCACGCCGTAATATAACTTGAGATCATTTGAAACAAGGTTGAAATGTTCAATTACATTGTGGTCGACCCTGTATTTGCGGTAAATGAAAAACAATGTCCAGGCAATAACTGCAGCCAGAAAATCGGCTGTAACATATTTTATCACCTGTGACCGTTTGTTCATGCCTGTTCTATTTTGAAGTAATGAGTTTGACATTGTCGAGTACCATAATCCCCTGCTTCACGCCGGCAGCCTTAAATCCCCCGAAATAAACCCTGAAATGGTCTATCCCTGTGGTGGCGTTAAGCGCAGGAGTCAGGTCGATGTATATTTTTTTTACTTTACCGTTAGTTACATTCAGATTGACAACGGGCATCTGCAGGTATGAAGAATATCCTGTAAGAATGACACCAACCGTTAGAATTGTATTGATGTTGTAATTCAGTTCAAGGTATACCTCCGAAAGGGGGATGGGAAAATTCACGTGTGACTGGACCTCCACGAAATCATTGGTAGAATCGGTCAACATGATCGCCGAGTGAATGCCTTCGATGGTAAGAGGGGAACCTTCGGCCGTCGTTTTCACGGGTACTGTGCTTCGGTTAGTGGTATCAAGACTTATTGAAGTCCCTTCAAAATCCTCTCTCCATAAGAAATTGGCCGAGGTCGAGTAGGTTGTATGAATTGTATTAAGGCTGGTCACGCTGTCAATGCCAAATTTCACATTCAGGTTGATGGGAGTGTAAAAATTATAGGCTGCACGTGTGCTTGAAATGCCGTTAACTTTGATTCCTGCCATGACCGCCACTTTATGAATGCCGGATTGCAGAACTGGGAATTTACAAGGCATTTCAAAAGCACCGATCAACTGGCCGTCAACATAAACCCAGGCATCAGTAATATTATGCGAAGCTGAACCCTGTGTGGAATAATCTGTCGTAATATAAATTGAATCAATCTTGAGGTAGGCTGGAACTTCCTGGCTTCCCTTGAATTTTTCACAGGAAGTCAGGATTATCATTCCAAGTATAAAAAAGCTGAAACCAATGGTATATCTAGTCCCCGGCATGAACTGTTTTATGATCCTGGTTTGAAAACGCCTTTTCCGCATGAATATTGTTAAAAAAATGATAAAAGAAATTAACAATTGCGGAAATCAAGTAAGCCGCCTCACTGAATGGTTTATTTCATTGATTATCATGTATGCAACTTCCAGTGCATGATATCCGTCTTCAATAGTAACAGGCGGCACCGTATTATTTATGATGGCCGAACAAAAGCTTTCCAGTTCAGACCTGATCGCATTATTCGGTTTAACTTCCGGCTTGATGAAAGAGATCTGTTTCAGACCTTTTCCCGGCCCAAGGTCGAGAGGCATACCGAACCCCGAACTGCTGCTTCCCGGTTCTTCGATCCGGATAACTTCAAGCTCTTTCTTAAGGAAATCAACAGAGATATAGGCATCCCGCTGAAAGAATCTTGACTTGCGCATATTTTTAATGGAGATCCTGCTGGCAGTGAGGTTTGCGACACAGCCGTTCTCAAATTCTATACGGGCGTTTGCAATATCCGGGGTGTCGCTGACTACGGCAACGCCCGAAGCGCTGATATTACTGATACCACTCTTTACAACCGACAGGATAATATCGATATCATGGATCATCAGGTCGAGGATCACTGGCACATCTGTCCCGCGGGGATTGAACTGCGACAGGCGATGGCCCTCGATGAACATTGGTCCTGCAAAAAAAGGCTCTGCAGCAAGAAAGGCCGGGTTGAACCTTTCTACATGGCCCACCTGAACTTTGACCCTGGCTTCACCTGCCATCTTGATGAGTTCCCTCGCCTCATCGAGTGTTGTCACAACCGGTTTTTCAATAAAAACATGCCTGCTCTTGAGAAGGGATTTCGAAGCGCAGTCAAAATGGGAAATTGTGGGAGTAACGATATCCACAACATCAACATGGTCAACCAACTCGTCGAGAGAGGAGAACTTCCTGATATTGAATTCCTGCTCCACCCTGTCTGCGATATTCACATCAGGATCAAAAAATCCACATAAGTCATATTCAGGAATTTCCTTGATGCATTTAAGATGGATTTTCCCCAGGTGGCCGGCTCCCAGGACTCCTATTTTCAGCATACCGCTTATTTTTTTGCAAAGTTAGTCTTTTAAGATTTTGAAATCACTATTTTCGTGAAAAATTTCCAGGGCAAAAATTTATGAAACCCTCTAAAAGACAAGACACTTACCGTCATCAGGGACTGAGGAACCAGCTGATCAGCCAAATCAGGAAGAAAGGAATTTCCGATCCCTCTGTTTTGGCTGCAATGGAGAAAGTCCCCAGGCATTTTTTCTTTGATTCCTCCTTTCTGGAATATGCTTATGAGGACCAGCCATTCCCTATCGGGGCAGGTCAAACCATTTCACAACCTTTTACCGTTGCATTTCAGACAACCCTGCTGAAACTTTCGAAAGGTGAAAAAGTTCTTGAAATTGGCACTGGAAGCGGCTACCAGGCATGCATCCTGGCCGAAGCCGGGGCGAAAGTGTTCAGCATTGAGCGCCAGAAAACCTTATACGATAAAACCAGGGTGTTGCTTACCGAAATGGGATACCAGCGGATTAAGTTGTTTTATGGGGACGGCTATAAGGGACTGCCCTCCTTTGCTCCCTTCGACAAGGTCCTTGTCACCGCAGCGGCACCTTATATACCTGAACCTCTCATCAAACAACTCAGGCCGGGAGGTATCCTTGTAATTCCCGTGGGTGATGATGTACAGATCATGACCACAATTTATAAGATCTCCGAGACTGAAGTGCGAAAGGAAGAACATGGCAACTTCAGGTTTGTGCCCATGTTGGAAGATAAGGCCAGGAAAGAATAAAAGCGAAAAGCGAAAATATAGTAAGCGAAGCATTTTGCATAAGCGGCATCAGGTGCCAGGAGCGAGCAAAACCTGAAATGGTCTATGGATAAAGTTTATGGGAGTGACGCAGCAACCGTAGCCGCGATGCAAATATGCGGGCGAATTTCGCTACCTCGTTGCCTTCTTGCGTGCCCTGATCTTCCTCACAGTGGAATAGGTAAGCCCGAACACCATAAGCAATGCCCCGGCCCAGAGCACATTGATAAAGGGATTCATAATCGCCTTGATGACTATGTAATCGGGCTTTTCACCTACCTGTGCGATATAGGTATAATAATCCATCATAGGGTAATGCCTTGTCTCAGGATTGTATACCGCCCCCATCTTCGGATGAACGTTAACCGATGGAAAAAGGCTGAATTCCTTTTTCATTTTCCCCTCTTTCATCCGCAGAAAGTCAACCCTGTATGAAGTAATATTACCAACTCTGGAATTATTCACATAGGTAACGTAAAACCCGGCCATATAAAGAGTATCGCTTTTAACCAGCATCAGGTTCTCGTTATTCGTCCGCTCATTCCCGAGGTCATACCTCGAGGTGTTGGTGGATATCACCCTCGAATTGGAAAAAGTAATGAGTGTGCCGAGCAAAAAAACGATAAAACCCAGGTGGGTTATCATTCCGCCTGTATTCCTGGGAAAGGAGGTCCGGAAGACCAGGTTGAGCAGGGTTGAGAATAATCCGAATAATATAAAATATAAAAACAGAAGGAGTCCGAATTGTGTAACAATGCCGGAGATCATAAACGGGATTGCTGAAAGAAGAGCAATTACAGCCGGCAGGATCATCTTTTTAAGCGCCGCCCTTCCTTTATTTGCCGAATAATTCAGAACCTGGCTGAACCCGATGAAAGCAGCGACCAGCAGGGCATAAGGCATCTGCCAGCGGTTATAAAACCCCACATTATCAGTGGGAGGTGCAATATGTGTTCCAAAGAGCTTGTTGAAAACGGGGAGAGAGGTAGTGAAAATAACCTGGAACGCTGCCAGGGCAACGATAAGCGAGCCGATGAACATCCAGAACTCCCTGGAGATCATTTCATCTTTCCGGTGGTCCAGTATTTTCCTGATGTTCCAGATCACAAGTACCAGCATGATGGTCAGGAACACAAGAAGGTAGACCAGGAGCTGTGCTGTAAGCCCGTTATCTCCGAATGAGTGAGCCGAGGTTTCCGACAACACACCGCTGCGTGTAAGGAAGGTGGCATAAAGCACGAGGATGTATGAGATCAGGCTGAAGATGAAGGCCGACAATAGCCCAAAATGCTGTTTTCTTGCAATGATCATGAAATGCAGGGTGGCTACAAGAGTAAGCCAGGGTACAAGCGAAGAATTTTCAACAGGGTCCCAGGCCCAGAAGCCGCCGAATGTCAGTGAAACATAAGCCCAGGCACCCCCGAGCAAAATCCCCGCTCCAAGAAAAGTAAGGGAAAGCAGCACCCATGGCATGGCAGGGCGTATCCACCCAAGATAGTCCTTTTTCATGAAAGCTGCTACGGAATATGCAAAGGGAATGAGAGCCAGTGCATAACCTATAAAAAGTATGGGCGGGTGAATAGTCATCCATATATTTTCAAGCAAAGGATTCAGCCCGTTGCCGTCGGTTATGTATTGGAGATAATCGGGATGATCAAAGATCGTGTTAGGTTGCCCGGCATAAGTATCGCGAAGAAGAATAAAAGGATTGCTTCCGATCTTGTTTCCGAAAATACTTACGCCAAGGATCATGGAAGTGACGAAAACCTGCGAGAGGGAAACTATTCCCATGACAGGGGATTCCCATTCGCCGGATCTCCTTATAAGGAACAGCCCTAATATAGCCTGGGATATTCCCCAGACCAGGAAGCTTCCCTCCTGCCCTGCCCAGAAACATGAAATTATATATTTTACGGGAAGGCCGGAGGAAGAATACTGCCAAACATAGGAATATTCATAATAATGTTTGAATATCAGGATGGATAAAACTATGATCACTGCAAGCAACGAAATCACATGAAAGATGTAATAACTTCTTGCAATGCCAAGTACCAGTTTAAATGGATTTTCCTTGCGCGAAAAATGAAACAGGAACAGGAGCATGGCAATCAGGGAAGCCGTGAAGCTTAACCATATGAAGGATTTCCCAAGAACTCCGTATATCAAATGTTCTCCAGTAAAACTCATAAAACAGTATTTTTTTTGAACAGCAAAGATACATTTTTCAATCTTACGGCTATCTTCATATGTGCTTCCATACATGTAACAACCTGGCTGTGTTGAAAACTCCTGTCAATTTGTTATTAACAATATGTAATGCAATTGCATCAGGAGTCGATTTCTCTTAAATTCGCTTAAATTTATTTTGTGGCCATAATAGGACTTATAGGAGGATCCGGACTTGAGAAATTAAACATACTCAGGGAATCCCGCGAAGTTATTTCTGACACGCCTTACGGAGCCCCCAGTTCCTCATTGTTCCATGGCATGATCGCTGATAATGAGATTTATATTTTGTCGAGGCACGACAGGGAACACTCCATCACACCGACCCATGTAAACAACAGGGCAAACATTTTTGCCCTGAAACAATTGGGTTGCACAGCCATTCTTGCAACAACTGCCTGCGGCAGCCTGAGAGAGGAGATCGGCCGGGGCGACATCGTGTTCCCTGACCAGTTCCTTGATTTTACAAAGAGCAGGATTAACACTTTCCATGACCGTTTCGATCCGGGAGTCACCGGGCATGTTGCCATGGCCGACCCTTTTTCGGCAGAGCTAAGGAAAAAACTGATCAGCAGTGCTGAAGAATTGAAGTTGTCATACCATCCCGAAGGGACTTTAGTGACGATCGAAGGGCCCAGGTTCTCCACGCGGGCCGAATCGAAGATGTTCCGCCTGCTGGGTGCGGATGTCATCAATATGAGCATCGCACCCGAAGCCGCCCTTTCAAATGAAGCAGGTATTCCATATGCCGTTATCGCACTTTCAACCGATTACGATGCATGGAAACATGATGAAGAACCTGTAACATGGGCCGAGATCCTGAAAGTTTTTGAGGAGAATGTGAAGCATGTAACTACACTGCTTGTTAACGTTTTACGGAGTTTTAAAATATAATTCATTGCGGATGAAGCAATACATTTTTCTTCTGTTGGGATTGCTGATGGGAATTGGTGTATACGGCCAATATCCGGTTCAGCCTGGTCAGAATACCCAATCGACCGACAACCTGTCGAGATCCATGTCGGACCTGCCCATGGTAAGCGATACAAGGTCTACGCTTGAATTAGCTACAGGCTGGGCGCTGCAGGACAACGGGGAATGGGCCCAGGGGCAGAACCTCATCCCCTGGAAAGACCAGAAACTGAATAAATCCTCCAAACCCTCATACAAACTCGGCAAAGAAAATTTCATCAACCTCGAAGTCCGGGATGTACTCGTCAACAACGAGATGTATGCCGTAATTATCATGAGGTTCAGGACCGGGTGGTATGAATTTCCCGTGCTGATGGAAACCTGGCACAAACAGACCGGCCTCTCATATTTTGTTTGCAAACTTTCAAAATTCCAGGCGGTCATACCAGAAAAAATGGAGTTTAACAAGCCTTATATCCAGAACCTGGAGGTGCTTTGTGAAAATACAGTTGTAAATTTTGATGAGACTTACCTGAATTCAACTGTCGCTTTCAATATCCATGATATTCTTACAAAGAAAAATATCACCCCTCACAACCTGCTGATTGCTTTTCTGCCTGTCCAGGCCGGGGGGCAGACCACAGCCAGGTTCAGGCTTATCCAGGTCATGAATAAAGAGAAGTTCTATATGCCTTACCTGGATATAAAGAACAGGGATATGCTCTTTAAATCCTCCTATTACGAAGCTGATTTCGGCGCATTCCGTTCTCTGATCAACTATAACGGAGGGGCATATATACAGGCTTTTACAGGAGTTCCCAGGTCGGCCGATGAGTATTACAAAAGAGGGTTGTCGGATTATGCTTCCGGCAATTACATGCAGTCTATCGCGAACCTGACCGAGGCTTCAAAATCCCCACCTTATGCCACCTTCTTCCTTACTTATGCTTACAGGGCAAATGCCCGGCAAAAGGTTGGTGATAATGCAGCCGCAATGATGGACTTCGACAGGGCTATTTCACTGAAACCTGCCGAACAGAATTATTACTCAGCCTGGCTGACAGTCATATACAACAGGGGTGTTGCCCGTTTCAACAATAAAGACAGGAACGGTGCATGTGCCGACTGGAACACGGCCTTGCAGTTCGGCCTTAAAGATGTGGCTAACGACCTGGCCATTAAAGACCATTGTAAAGGATACAGATTCACCGGGCCTTCGGTCCCCATGACCCAGGCTGTTTCAACAAACCTGAACGATGTAAGCGGTCCTGAAACAACGACCGATTACTATAAGGTTTACTGGGAAGGCGTGTGGAAGTATGAGCACGGGAACTTTGCTGAAGCTGTCAGGTATTTCAACAGGGCTATCGAATTAAAGCCCCAGGACAAGGCCTTTATTGTTTATTTCTACAGGGGTAGTTCAAAACTTAAAATATCCGATTTCAGCGGAGCTCTTTCCGATCTTGACATGTCCCTCGCATTTAATGCAAATAACCAGGGTGACGCATCTATGATGAAAATGGTTTATTACAACCACGGGATGGCAAATTATATGCTGGGTAATTATGCCATGGCCTGCAGCGACTTCCAGAAAGCCATCAGCGCCGGCCTCAAAGACCCCGAATCACTTGATTTCATTAAGCAAGTCTGTAAGTAGCGTGACTCGTGATCCGTGATCCGTGATCCGTGAACCGTGAACCGTTCCTGGTTCGCTGTTAAAGAACAACGAATCACGAATAAAATATTGTGGTCATTGATAGCCTATCACGTATTGGTATTTCCGGATCACGATTCACGATTCACGATTCACGGTTCACGGTTCACGGTTAATAAACTACGACATGATGCCTTACCCCGTTCTGGTAAGCTATAATCCAGGCATCATGAACACCGTTTTTCCTTAATCTATCGCAGAGCTCCCTGGCGGAGTTGATATCCTTGTAATAATGCGCTATAATGTACCTGTTCATGCCGTTCTCACTTTCCTTTGTCAAAGGCATGTCGAGATGATAATGTTTTTTCACCCAGGAAACAGTGTAATTATGCTGGGAATAGGCACAGACCTGGACCACATAATCGTACACTTCCGAAGCGGAAGGCACAGGGATACGCTCCTGTATTGGACTTGCCGGGGGCGGAACCGGAGGTGGGGTGTATTTACGGTAACTTACCGGGCTTGAATAGGGATATTCCTGCACATTCAGTTTCTTCTTTGACCCGCCCCAGCGGTAGGATGCTGTAAAAGCGAAAAGGTTTATAAAATCACATTTAAACCCGCCCACAGTCTGGTCCACCCGGTCCGAAAATATCGTCCTGAAAGTATATTCGATCCCGGCATTGATATTATTCGTGATCCTGTATTGCATTCCCAGGCCCAGGGGTAATACAAAACCGGCCTGGAATCCCTTGACCTGGTCGGGGGTCGTAACATTGCCGTTCAAATCCTTTGTAAGAGTAGTGTTCCATGCATTGATCCCGAAGCCAACAGAGGCGTATACAAAGATCTTCCTTTCGTCAACATAGGGTGAAAACAAATTTGAGAGGTTGAATACCGGGCTGATGGTGAAATCAATAAAACTGCCCGAAAAGGACCATGCAGCAGGTAAAGTACCTTCCGTTCCGCTTTTACTGCCACTCAATCCTCCGAAAAGGAAGCTGCCCTTTAAACCCACAACATTGGTGAACTGCCTGGTAATAAAGACACCGCCTGCGGCACTGATACTGCCGACACCCGGAAGGAACTTATTCGGGTTAAGGTCGCCGTAATAGAAATCAGGGCCTACCATGGCACCGGCTTCCCATGAACCGGCAAGGGAAGAAGTTTTCTTTTTCGTCTCGTTCTCCGAAGAAGCCTGACTCCCGTAACTACTTAAAGTTTGTGAAAATAATCCGGAATGGATCAGAACCAATACAAAAACAAAGGCTGTATATCTGAGATAAAATCGCATAGCCTGGATTAGACCCCAAATATAAAACAGCCTCTGTTTAGTAAGTATCGGAATTGAGTCTTACTTACAACAATTTGTTAACAAAACTAACGTGCATACTTGAAGTCCTTGCCCAGGTAACAGGCAGTGTTTCCAAGTTGTTCCTCTATCCTGAGAAGCTGGTTGTACTTAGCAATCCTGTCGGTGCGGCAGGCAGAACCGGTCTTGATCAGGCCTGTATTCAAAGCAACGGCGAGGTCGGCAATCGTCACATCTTCAGTTTCACCTGAACGATGGCTGATCACAGCAGTGTAACTGTTACGGTATGCAAGATTCACGGCAGCAATAGTCTCCGTTAGTGTACCGATCTGGTTTACCTTTATGAGGATTGAATTTGCCACTCCTTTTTTAATGCCTTCGGACAAGCGTTTCACGTTGGTTACAAACAGGTCGTCGCCAACAAGCTGTATCTTGCTTCCGAGCTCCTTGGTCATCAGTTTCCATCCATTCCAGTCATCTTCGGCCATACCGTCTTCAATTGAAATGATGGGATACCTTTTCACCCAATCCTTCCAGAATGAAACCATATCGGAAGGGCTGAGTTTTTCGCCTGTGGATTTTTTTAAATGGTAAACATTTTCTTCGGGGATATAATACTCCGAGGAAGCCGGATCAAGGGCGATATAAATATCCTTTCCCGGTTTGTATCCTGCAGCTTCAATCGCTTTGATGATCACTTGAAGAGCTTCTTCGTTGGATTTCAGGTTCGGTGCAAATCCGCCTTCATCACCAACATTGGTTGAATACTTACCTTTTTTAAGAACTGCTTTCAGGTTATGGAACACTTCGGCTCCCATCCGGATAGCTTCGGTAAATGAGCCTGCCCCTACCGGCATGATCATGAATTCCTGGAAGTCTATCGAGTTATCTGCATGAGATCCCCCGTTGATTATATTCATCATTGGGATAGGAAGGGTATTGGCTGAAGTGCCTCCTATATAGCGGTATAATTCCTGGCCGGTAACCTGGGCTGCTGCGTTGGCTGCGGCCAGTGAAACACCAAGAATTGCATTGGCGCCGAGTTTCGCTTTGTTGGGAGTGCCGTCAAGTTCAATCAGACGGTTATCAAGCTCAACCTGGTCGGTAACGTACATGCCGATGACTTCCTCAGCGATGATCTTGTTCACGTTGTGAACGGCGTTTAACACGCCTTTTCCCATGTAAACCTTCTTGTCGTTATCGCGAAGCTCGACTGCTTCATGTATCCCGGTGGAAGCTCCCGAGGGGATAGCTGCACGGCCCAGTATGCCGTTGTCGGTGATCACATCAACTTCGATGGTTGGATTGCCCCTTGAATCCAGGATTTGACGGGCCCTGACTGATAATATCGTACTCATAGTATTTTGATTAAGTTTTTAAAATTAAAAAAAGGATAACGTATCAGAGTACATTATCCTTTTAAATGGATCCATTTATTTTTTATTTACGGATTAGCTTTCAGCGGTTTCAGTGGATTCTTCCGGTTTAGCCTCTGCAGGCGCTTTGGATTCCTCTGCTTTTTTAGCAGCCTTTTTAGGCTTTTTCACTTCTTTTTCTTCAGCTTTAGGAGCATGCTTTTCAGCATCTTCTGCTTGCTTGGTTCCCTTGCGGCCTCTGCGTGTGGTTTTTGCCTTTGCATCCTCTTTCTTGCCAAGCATGGCTTCGTTGTAGTCGACAAGTTCAATAAAGCACATATCGGCATTGTCGCCTGCACGCATTCCGGTTTTCAGGATGCGGGTGTAGCCACCGGGACGTTCCATGATCTTTTTGGATATCTCCTTGAACAGTTCAGTAACGGCATCTTTATTCTGAAGGTAGCTGAAAACGACACGGCGTGAATGGGTGGAATCATCCTTTGCCCTGGAGATTAAAGGCTCGACATAGCCTCTCAGCGCCTTTGCCTTCGCAAGTGTGGTTGTTATACGTTTATGCAGAATGAGCGAGGCTGCCATATTTGAAAGCATGGCTTTCCTGTGCGCACTGGTCCTGCCTAAATGATTGATTGTCTTTTGATGTCTCATCGCAATTAATCCTTATCTAATTTATATTTTGATGTATTCATTCCGAACTCAAGGCCCTTTGATTTTACGAGATCTTCAAGTTCAGTAAGGGATTTCTTTCCGAAGTTCCTGAACTTCAGGAGATCGTTTTTATTAAATGCCACCAGGTCTCCCAGTGTTTCCACGTCGGCTGCCTTCAGGCAGTTGAGAGCGCGTACCGAAAGGTCCATGTCGACCAGCTTGGTCTTCAGAAGCTGGCGGATATGCAGTGAAGTCTCGTCGAATTCCTCGGTCACAGTCTTTTCGGCAGTGTCAAGGGTGATCTTCTCATCCGAGAACAGCATGAAATGATGGATGAGGATCTTCGCCGATTCCTTTAATGCATGCTTGGGGGCAATGGAACCGTCGGTGATGATCTCCATGACCAGCTTTTCATAGTCGGTCTTCTGCTCCACGCGGTAATTTTCAATGTTATATGTAACATTCTTGATAGGCGTGTGAATAGAGTCGATGGCTATCCTTCCGAGAGAAGTACTAAGCGCCTTGTTCTCGTCGGCCGGGATATAACCCCTGCCTTTATCGACTGAAAGCTCAACGGTAAGTTTGACCGAAGGTTCCATATGACAAACTACGATCTCAGGGTTAAGTACCTGGAAAACCGACAGGAATTTATTAATATCTCCTGCCTTGAATTCCTTCTGCTGAGCGATGATCACGGTAACCTTTTCGTTATTCTCCGTTTCAATAAGTCTTTTGAAGCGGATCTGTTTAAGGTTAAGGATGATCTCGGTGACATCTTCTATGACGCCTTTGATGGTTGAAAATTCCTGGTCCACACCTTCAATTTTAACTGAAGTGATGGCGAATCCTTCCAGTGAAGAAAGGAGTATCCTTCTCAGTGCATTTCCAATGGTAATACCAAAACCAGGCTCAAGCGGACGAAATTCGAATATTCCGCGGCGATCATCAGATTCAAGCATAATCACCTTGTCAGGTTTCTGGAACGGTAATATAGCCATAATACTTTATTTAAAGGGTTAATATCAATATGAATTCCCGTTATTTCGAATACAATTCGACGATCAGCTGTTCTTTAATGTTTTCGGGGATCTGTGATCTTTCAGGGTAGTTCATGAATTTCCCGGTCAGGAGGTTCGAATCCCATTCCAGCCATGGATACTGGCTACCCCTTCCGCTGACAGAGTCGGTAATGACCTCCAGCGATTTGGAACGTTCGCGGACCGAGATAAGATCGCCGGGGCGGAGTTCCAATGAAGGAATATTCACTACTTTACCGTTAACCATGATATGGCGATGGCCGATCAGCTGGCGTGCACCGTCCCTGGTGGGGGCAATGCCAAGGCGGAATACAGTATTGTCAAGACGTGCTTCGATAAGCTGGAGCAGTACTTCACCTGTAATACCTCTCTTGTGAGAAGCTTTATTAAAGAGGTTCCTGAACTGACGTTCCAGAATTCCATAAGTATACTTGGCCTTCTGTTTCTCCATCAGCTGGGTGCCATACTCCGATGTTTTCGCGCGACGTTTAGTCTGGCCGTGCATTCCCGGAGGGTAATTTTTCTTCTCGTAACTCTTGTCGGGTCCGTAAATAGGATCCCTGAATCTTCTTGCTATTCTTGATTTCGGCCCAATATATCTTGCCATGGTATTGAATGTTATTAATGATTACTTCAGATTATACACGCCTGCGTTTCGGGGGGCGGCAACCGTTATGAGGCAGGGGAGTGATATCCACTATCTCGGTGACTTCGATGCCTGCACTGTGAATGGTGCGCATGGCTGATTCACGCCCTGCACCGGGTCCTTTGATGAACACCTTGACCTTGCGCAGTCCCAGGTCATAGGCAGTCTTGGCAGCGTCAGTAGCGGCCATCTGGGCAGCATAAGGAGTGTTCTTTTTGGAACCCTTGAAGCCCATTTTACCTGCCGAGGACCAAGATATCACCTGACCGCCATTATTGGTTAATGAAATGATGAGGTTGTTGAAAGAGGCATTGATATAGGCCCTGCCTATTGCATCCACCTTCACAACCCTTTTCTTTGAACTTTTTTCAGTCTTTGCCATATTATTTATTACTTCAATATTTCGCTATTTCGCTTTTCGCTTTTCGCCTTTCGCCTTTCGCCTTTCGCTACTTCGCTATCTCGCAATTTCTCTTAACCCTTGGTTGCTTTCTTTTTGTTGGCAACGGTCTTTTTACGGCCTTTACGGGTACGGGCATTGTTCTTTGTGCTTTGTCCTCGAACCGGCAAGCCGATACGGTGACGAATACCACGGTAACTTCCGATATCCATGAGACGTTTGATGTTCATCTGGACTTCAGAACGGAGTGCACCTTCGATCTTGAACTTCTCGTTGAGGATAGCACGAATCTTGTTCTGCTCCTCATCAGTCCAGTCCTGAACCTTCTTGCTCCAGTCAACACCCGCTTCTGTCAGGATCTTCTGGGCAGTGCTCCTGCCGATACCATAAATATAGGTTAGACCAATCTCTCCCTGTTTCTGTTTAGGTAAATCAATACCTGCAATTCTGGCCATATATGCGCTGTTTAAAAATTAATTATCCTTGTCTTTGCTTGAACTTGGGGTTCTTTTTGTTGATCACGTACAAGACCCCTTTTCTGCGGACGATCTTGCAGTCGGCCGATCTCTTCTTGATGGATGTTCTTACTTTCATTTTATTTTGCTTTATTTCTATTGATAGCGGAATGTTATCCTGCCCTTAGTCAAATCATATGGTGACATTTCGATCCGGACTTTATCTCCGGGGAGAATCTTGATGTAATGCATTCTCATTTTACCCGAAATATGAGCTGTAATCTGGTGCCCATTCTCAAGTTCAACCCTGAACATTGCATTACCCAGAGATTCGACGACTGTTCCGTCCTGTTGAATTGATGCTTGCTTTGACATTTTATATATGTTGAGATCCTAGCACTTCTTCGATATATTTAAACGTTGAAAGCACATCCGCCTTCTCTTTCCTGATCACAACAGCGAGCTCAAAATGGGCTGAAGGCATGCGGTCGGCAGTCCTGATCGTCCACCCGTCGCTAGCCTGAACCACATTTTTTGTACCCATATTGATCATGGGTTCAATGCAGATTGCCAGGCCCTCGGGAAGTTTCTGGCCCGATCCCCTCTTTCCGTAATTGGGGATGTCGGGTTTTTCATGCAGTGTCTTTCCAATTCCATGCCCAACAAGTTCCCTCACCACCGAATAGCCGAAACCTTCCACATAATCCTGGACAGCGGCTCCTATATCTCCCGTTCGCTTCCCTGTAACAGCGGCTTCAACAGCCCTGTAAAGGGATTCCTTTGTTCTCCTCAGTAAAGCTATCACTTCAGGCTTAACCTCCCCAACCGTAAAGGTATAGGCAGAATCGCCGTAATATCCGTGCTTCAGGCATCCGCAGTCGATCGAAACAATATCACCATTTAAAAGAACTCTCTCTCCCGGTA
>JBAXBP010000043.1:0-22210 GCA_037141915.1 Bacteroidota bacterium
GCAATCGGTCTTTTCAACCTCTCTGGGAATCCTCTTCCTGTGGATGTAAGACTGGAAGACCTCGGGATCAAAGGCAAATGGATGATGCGTGATGTATGGATCCAGAAAGACCTCGGAATGGTTCAGACTCATTTTTCGATGAAGGTTCTGCCTCATGGGGCCAGGCTTCTGGTATTTCGTAAGCCGTGAACCGCGAACCGTGAATCGTCTTACGGTTCACTGATCACGATTCACGAGTCACGGTTATTTCACCTGCTCTATCGCCCAGCTCAGTGCGGCTTTGATCATTTCGATGGGGGGTTGTTCAATAAATCCGTTATCCATTAATGAACGGGTGAGAGAGCGCGAATGTTCGATATCTTTTGAAGCTTTTTCGAAAGCTTCTTCACGGGTCATTGTAATACGTGCAACGCCGTCTGCAATAGCCTGCATAGCCACATCGGCGGCCTCATGAGGGAATACCCCGGCTTCTTCCATGTTCGGAACGATATCTTCAGTGCTTATTCCTCTCCTCTCGGCATAATCTGCAAGGGAATGTGCCGCCCTGATCGCCATATTGTCGGTTATTTTACGAGCCCTTACAAGCAAGGCACCCTTTAAAATACCCGGAAAACCTATGGAATTATTCACCTGGTTGGGAAAATCGCCTCGCCCTGTGGCCACGATAAATGCGCCTTCTTCCTTGGCCGCATAAGGATAGATCTCAGGAACGGGGTTCGCACAGCAGAACACCACCGACTTTGAAGCCATACTCTTTATCCATGGCCGCTTGATCACATCGGGTCCTGGTGTCGACAGGGAAATAAGCACATCGGCATTTTTCATGGCTTCTTCAATGGTTGGAATCTTCCCGGGGTTGGTCGACTGGCATAATTCCCACTTACGGTAAAAGCGTTTATCACATTCGCAATCCTTACGGTCGGCATGGAGTGCTCCTTTCGTATCGAACAAAATCATCTTTGCCGGATCGGCACCATCGGCGATCAATAAGCGTGCAATCGTTGTGTTTGAGGCTCCGGCTCCGTTAAGAACTATCCTCACATCTCCTATCTTTTTTCCTGCAAGTTTCAGAGAATTAATCACTCCGGCGAGGGTGACACAGGCTGTGCCCTGGGCATCATCATGCCAAACAGGGATCTCGCATTCTTCCCTCAAAACATCTAATACCCTATAGCAGTTTGGCTGGGAAATATCTTCAAGGTTTATTGCTCCGAAACTATGCTGCACCATTTTAACAAATTGGATAATCCTTTCGGGGACATTTTTCCCGTTCTCATCCTTGCTGTCTATACAAAGTGCTACGCCATCAACACCACCCAGGTATTTCATCAGGAATGCCTTGCCTTCCATAACACCCAGACCTCCCGAGGGTGTGCAATCACCGTCGCCGAGAACTCTTGTGGAATCGCTCACCACAGCGACCAGGTTACCACGATTGGTCAGTTCAAAAGAACTGTCATTGCGGTCCCTTATATCGGTCGATACTTTGGAAACGCCTGGCGTATACCATACGTTGAACCAGTTAAAACCGGGCACCGGGGCTTTGGGAACTGTCTGAATCTTACCGGAATAAAATTTATGTGCACCTTCTGCCAGTCTTTTTAAAAACAGGGTCTTACCCTTAGCTATTTGTTCCTGTGTAAATTCGTCGGGAAATACTTCGTTCAGATTACCGAGGTTTAAACTGATCTCTTTCATAAAAATGTTTTTGTAAAAGTAAATAATTAATTGTGTAACTTTGGCGATTATTTAATTAAAATTTGTTATTATGTCTACAGGTAAAGTTAAATTCTTCAATGAAAGAAAAGGTTTCGGATTCATCGTTGATGACTCTAACCAACAGGAAATTTTTGTACACGTCAGCGGTCTGATCGACAAAATTAAACAGGATGATGTCGTTTCTTTTGATGTTACAGAAGATAAAAGAGGAAAAAAAGCAATCAATGTAAAAAGGGGATAATCCCGACTTACTTTGAATGCAAAAAAAAAGGCTGTCCTGCAGGACGGCCTTTTTTTATGTAAAAATTTTTCTTTTTATTTATTCAGCATGACAGGCATCACCAGCATGAGAATATCTTCTTCTTTATTCTCAACATTGGCAGGCAGAAGAAGCCCGGCCCTGTTCGGTCCCGACATTTCCATTCTTACTTCATCAGCATCAATATTGCCAAGCATTTCCATAAGGAACTTAGAATTGAAGCCAATCTCAAGATCTTCTCCATCGTATGAACAGGTGAGTCTTTCCTTCCCTTCATTTGAAAAGTCTACATCCTCGGCGGTCAGAAGCAATTCTTTACCTGTGATCTTAAACCTTACCTGGTGGGTCGACTGGTTTGCAAAAATAGATACACGCTTGATTGAATTCAGCAGCGACAGCCTGTCGACAACCATGTGGTTGGGATTTTCCTTTGGGATTACCGCTTCATAATTAGGGTATTTCCCATCGATAAGCCGGCAGATAAGGCTGATGTTGAGAAATGAGAAGAAAGCATTCGTACGGTTGTATTCCAGGTTTACCTCGGTATCCTGGGCTGCAAGTATATTCTTCAACAGGTTGAGTGGTTTTTTTGGAAGGATGAAGGCGGCTGAGCTTGCAGCTTTGGCATCCAGACGTGTATATCTCACCAGCTTATGGGCATCGGTGGCAACAAACGTGATGTCATCGGTGGAGAGCTGGCAAAACACGCCCGAAAGAACAAGCCTGAGTTCATCGTTACCAGTTGCAAAGATGGTCTTGGTAATGGCTTTGGATAAAATGCCGGATGGAAGAGTGATGGATGTAGGATCCTCCAGCGGTGGAGTCCGGGGGTATTCGTCGCTGCGGTGCCCGCTCATTTTATATTTACCTTCCCCGGCCGATATTTCGATCAGTAGGGTACCCAGGTCTATTGAAAAAGAAACAGGAATATCAGGCAGGGTTTTAAGAGTGTCAACCAGTATCTTGGCAGGAATAGCCACCGAGCCATCAGCTTCCGACTTATCAGGCTTTACCGTCACGCTCATGGTAGTTTCGAGGTCAGATGTAGTGATGGTAAGCAGATCTTCTTTAAGGTCAAATAAAAAATCATCAAGAATCGGCAAGGTGTTGTTGCTGTTTATCACGCCAATGATTGCCTGCAGGTTCTTTAACAGCAAGGAACTGGAAATGATGAATTTCATAGTATTTTATTTTTGGATGAATGTGGGTGTAAATATACGTTTTTTACTTTTTGGCGACAAGATGAACCATGTCAAAGTTTCACTTTTTATTCCCTCCCCTGAAATTGAATTTTTTCTCCTCCCCTTTCATCAGGCGCCTGATGTTTGTTCTGTGGGTGAACAGCACGAATACCGCAACAAAAACCGACAGAATGACCAGGCCAGGATGCCGTTCCCCAAAAAGAAACACGACTAAAAAAGGAAAGGCTGTCGCAGCAATACATGAAGAAAGGGAGACATAGCGGGAGACTGCCAGCACAATGATGAAAATACCAAGAACAATCAGCAAGGCCCATGGGAACAATGCAATACCTACGCCTGCCATGGTCCCGACTCCTTTCCCGCCCCTGAAGCCTGCGAATACAGGAAAAACGTGCCCGAGGCCGGCTGCAACAGCCGCTCCGATTTTGACATAGATGATCTGGTCGGGCGAAAGGCTGTAGTAAGGGAACACTATGGTTGTAAAAACAGCCAGCCAGCCTTTGAACACATCAAACATCATTACCGGGATGCCTGCCTTGTACCCAAGCACCCTGATTACATTCGTTGCCCCGGCATTCCCGCTCCCGTGCTGCCTTACATCAATACCGTAAAACACCTTGCCCACCCAAACGGCAGAAGGGATGGACCCGAGAAGATATGCTAGAAGGACCTGTACAATGACTGGGATCATGGGGGCAAAGTTAATTATTCGTCAGTTTTCTCAAATTTTTTCAGGAAATCTCTTTTTTTCCTTTCTGTGGATATGGTATAACTGAATCCTTTTGCTTTTTTACTTGCTTTGTTCTGCTCAGCTTTTGATTTTCTGGCATTGATAATCATATCGTTGTATGAAATGTCGGATGACAATGCCTGAAGGATGTTGTTCCTGTAATTGAAAAAATACCAGTCCTGGCCCGTCAGCTGGAGATAGATCGTAAAATCATCGCCATTCCTCTTTTTGGTAAATTCCATCATCCCGTTCACATACCGGTATACCTGACTCTTCCCGATTGTTGCAATTCCGATGGGACCCGAAGAAAGCCAGGATTTGGATGTACTGTCCCAGTGCAAATTGACATCCCCGAAAAAGATCGTTCTTTCAAGCTGCTCAGGAAACTTGCGCAATCGTCCGGTAAGGGAAAGCTCGTTCTTGAACCTTTCCATTTCCTTCGGTTCAAGGATAAGCTGAAGGGCTTCATTGAAAGGTGTCTTGTCTATTGTCAGCCCTGCCAGGTTGCTGCTTGTAAGTTGTGAGCTGATCTTCTGCATGGCATCATCCGAGAAAGGAAAATCCATTGAAAGAGCTATATGTGCATTCGTTGAATCATTGATCATGTAATGATCCATGGTACCGTATGCTTCAAGGTCAAGGGGGCCTCCGTTTACACCGAGAGACAGCCTGCCGTCGCCTCTCATCCTGCAGAGGGTCTGGTTAAGCGAAATAAAATTCCCCGGCAGGGAGAGGTCGGTGAGTTTGGCCGTATCGGCTATGCGGAATTCGGTGGTTGTAACATTATAAGTCAACATACCTGATGACACTGCCATGGCTGAATCACTGAAACTGTTCCTGCGGAGAAAGAAAGCAGGGTAAACTGCAGCTTCGGTAGTAGAGAACTCAAGGGCAAGGGCCATCTTCTCACCAAGCATATTGGCCGGCTGTGCATCGACCGGGATCATGATCTTCGAAGGATTGATATCGGCATTGAACTTTATCCATTCCGGTTTGAGTTTATGCAGGCATTCTGAGATCGGGCGGAAGCCTCCGTCAAAATTCAGTTCCTTCCTCGCCGCTTCGACCGTGACATCCCCCCTGAACTGGAACTCAGGACTGAGATTAAAGTAAGACGAGTCGGAAACAATGCCTTTAGCCACTGTCTGGCCACTGGAATCCACCCGTATGCTGTTGAATTCAATTTTCTCCCGTTTCCCTTCCCTGTCAACATAATCAAGCATCCCCCTGCCGGTATACATCTTCCTGGAGGCGACAGACACTTCCGACTGGTAAAACTGGTGGAATTTCGATTTGGTATTTGCAATGATGATTGCATGTTTCAGTGTCTGCATCTGGGCATCCCGGAAAATCCTGACACTGCCTGAATCGGGAAAAACAGCTGCATCGGCAACTTTGATGATCCTTACATCCTCGGCATTGATGACATTCGTCCTGAGGTTATACCTTGCCTTGGCTGCAAAAAATTTCAGAGAATCCTGCAGGGGGTGCACCGAGATGAACTCCGAACCCGTATATCCTATATTGATCAGTTGGGTAAGGCTCAGTGAATCAGGGATAGACTTCCGGCTTTGCTCATTGGCCAGGGAGATCTCCTCGTTATCTATCATCCAGTCGAAGCGGTCCATTGAACAAACATACTTGTTCAGAGGAAATTCAACCTTTGAGATACCTATATTCGAACGGAATTCACCCCTGCGTTTGTCGAAATCGAAATGTGTCTGGTAGTTCTTTGTCGAGATGGTAAGGTCGTTAAGGTCATATGATTTGATACGGAAATTCGCGATAAGGGCATCGAAAGTCCTGCGTTTGAACCTGAACCCCTTCGAGTCCATTTCGGCATCTTTGATTTTTATGGTGCCTTTACCGCTGAGGAGCGTGGGGGTAAGGGCCAGCGAGCCTCCGAAAGTCGACTGGTTATTATAAATATGCATTTCCTTCCTTATCGAGGCTACTACCATGGAATCTTTATATGGCAACCAGAACTGGTTAACCGAATCGGCCAATACAGCCGGGTATTCGACATCACCAACCTGCTCAGTCATCGCGAAATTCTTCGCGATCGTCCTCAGCGAGTCGGGCAGGAAGAGATAAGAAGATGAATGCGAGGTGGAGTTGAGAAACAGCAGTGTGCCGTCGCCTCTCAATCCCAGTTCACTGAGATCAATTTTTGAAATGAAGGTCCCTTTCCCTCCGTAAACAGGCAGGCCTGCAGCTTCGGTTGATTTTTCAAATCCAAGTGAATAGTCGGGACGCACTTTCAGCGGCTGGATTATTTTCGGAAATATACCTGCAGATGTAAGCGCCCCTCCGAAATTCAGGCTGTCGGTATGAACAACATCCATACTCTGGATGGTGAAGGGGTCCACCTCGAAGAAAAACTTATCCTTTGTATACACACCTCTCTGGATATTCTTCTTGTCATAATAAACCTGTGCGGTGTCCTTATTATGAAAGATCGGGTATTCTTTCAGGGCTTTCAGTCCCGCCTTATTATCCGGCTTGTCGATCTCAAGGTCCCCGGCCAGGTGCCTGAGTGAGGTCTTGACTTTAACAAGCGGGAACCTTCCTGCCTTCGGATCCCAGGTCTTGCTGAGAACGTAAAACACCATAGAATCCACGTTGGGCAGGTTAAGCTTGAATTTATTGTATTCGAAGGAACAGTCTTTCCCGTAGAAGTCAAAGAGCCCGGCTTCTATCTTGCCATGGAACAGTACGTCCATATCCTTGCGCACGAGCAACTCCTCTCCTTTTGGATAGATGGCTACATGCTGCGAATCACTGATAAATACACTTTTTACACCCTGAATTTTCAGATCGAAGTTATTCAGGTCAAGTATCGCATTACTTGAATTGGTCACATTGGAATTAAAAAAGATTTCGTCATAATCCTTCTTGCCATCCCTGGCCTTGACATAGTTGAACAGCTTATCCTTTACCAGGGCGACTTTATCCTCATAGTCATAAACCAGGAAACCGCGGTTAGCCAGGTTAAGCAGGTGCACTTCCACCTGTTCCCGGGGTTTAGACATGTAGCGGGTAAGATCATCGAGGCTGATTTTTTTTGATTTCGTTTTGTCGGTGAAACTCTTGATGACGTTCAGGATGTTTATCTCATCTATTCCCTGCAGCCTGTCGTAGCGGTCCCTTGAATAATAATTGGTGGATTCAAAAATGGCCCTGCTTTCTTTATTCGGGCCTTTCATCATTTCGAAGTTCAGCCTGGGCTGGTTGATGATCCACTTGAGCTGCTCACAGTATATTTCAATTTTATGCCAGGAATCGAACCAGGGCGTAATGGATTTCACTTGTTCATCCCTGGTGAAAGTGAGCTCCCTGCTGCCGTCAAGATATTTCATCTCCAGGCCGGGATGGAAAATGGAATCGGTTTCATGATAGATCGATATGGAGGCCGAGGCGGCGTTGATCCTGTCGGGATGGATCATAAAAACCGGCGCTTTGATCTGCATAAACTCCTCGTCCCCTTTTTTAACCACTATCCTTGCATCCCGTTTATGCTCCCCGGAGCCAAGAACCCTGGCCCCTTCCATGGCAAAGCCCCCCATGTAATCCAGGTTGTTGAACAGGTTCTTGATGCTGATCTCTTTATCGTAAGAATAAAAACGGGGATAGGAAGCCCTTTCTGTATCCACATCCACCAGCACTTTATCAATAAGCTTTCCCATGATGGGAGAGGAAAAGTATTTTTTATTATACAGGTGAACAGAATCTGCAGTAAGTTTTGAATACCTGACAAGTACCTGGTATTTGTCAAGATCGGCAAAAACCTTATCCTGGCTGATGCCCACCCTCTGCCAGTCGACCCTCCCTTCATGCCCCACCCACCTCTGTGAAAGAGGGAAATAGACCCCTCGCGTTCCATAAATCAGCATAGAATCCTTGTTGACATGACAGACCATGTCGGCTTTTGCGAATTCTATAACAGGAACCGAATCAAGCCTCATGGTATAATTTGCCGGGTTAATCCTCCATTGGGTTGATTGGGATTTGTATATCATGCCTTCAGCGAACAGGGTGGTAGTGATATCTATAAAATTGTTAAAGTTCCTGCTGTTTTTATCCGAGATCAGTTTTTTAAGTATAGAGGACCAGGAGGTGAACAGTGCTTCAGGCTGATGTGAATCAACAAAAACATTCAGTGCTTCAATGTAATTGAAGAAATCGGGGAAGACGCGGATCTTCTTTTTCAGCATCTCATTGCAGAGGAAATAGATAACTTTCTTTTTTGACGGGTCAAAGGTTTCCTGGTTCCATTTCCTGACAAAGCCGGTCATGACTGGCTGGACCAGTTTCTGGTCATTATCGGAAAGCCCGAACAACAAGCCGTTAAGCTCGCTAATAAACCTGGTAGAATCACCTGAAAACCGGGTAGTACGCTGGTTCTGAGCCTGCCCCCGGAGAACAGGAATGAGCAGGGCAGAACAGATAATCAAAACAAGGAAGGGTTTAAATTTCAGCATTTCTTAAACCTTACTGCCACCCAGTGATTCAGGGCTGCCCGGGAAACCAGTTCCAATCCGAGCTTCGTTGTTTTATCAGTTATTACTTCCAGGTCCTCTTCATAGAAACCACTTAGTATCAGCTCCCCTCCCTTTTCAAGAAAGTTATTGTATACAGGCATATCCCTTAACAATACATTCCTGTTGATATTGGCAAAGACAAAGCGGTATCTGCCTTCAGGGATACTCAGGGCATCACCCTGGAGAACGATCATATCGCCCACATTATTTCTGAGAGCATTTTCCTTTGCGTTAAGAAAGGACCATTCATCGTTATCTATGGCAACTACCGGTTTCGCACCCAGCTTTGCAGCAAGGATTCCAAGCACCCCTGTACCCGTTCCCATATCAAGCACAGCACAACCTTCGAAACTGATATTCAGCAAGGTCTCTATCATAAGCCGGGTTGTCTCGTGATGAGCTGTGCCGAATGACATTTTAGGTTCGATCACCAGTTCGGTCGCAGCACCAGGGTCAGGTTTGTGAAAAAGTGCACGGATGTAGCAACTGCCTATCCTCACCGGCTTGTATGATGATTCCCATTCCTCATTCCAGTTACGAGAAGCGATCTTTTCAACCTTATATGTAAACCCAAGGTCTGCCGCTTTCTTTTCAAGGAAATTGGCAACCTGCATAATATCGAAAGACTCCAGCTGTATATATGCTGAAAATGCCCCCCCGCTTTCCTCTGTGAAACTTTCAAATCCCAGTTCGCACATTTCTGCGGTAAGGATACCGGCAATTTCTCCCGAAACCCCGCTGATGCCTACCTCTATGTATTCCATCAGAGTGAATCAATGATCCCCATAAATTCCTCTTCCTTCAGCGAAGCCCCTCCAATCAATCCCCCGTCCACATCCGGATTGCTGAACAATTCGGCTGCATTTTTCGCATTACAGCTGCCTCCGTAAAGAATGGATATCTCCTCGGCTAGTTTCTTACTGTACTTTTTTGCTATCAGCCCACGGATGAACGCATGCATTTCCTGGGCCTGGGCAGGGGTTGCATTCACACCGGTCCCTATAGCCCATACGGGTTCATAGGCGATGACCACATTTGCCATCTGGTCTTTTTTAAGATGGAAAACAGATTCAGTAAGCTGTTTCTCAACCACCTTGAAATGCTTTTTTGCATTACGTTCGTCGAGAACCTCCCCGCAGCAGAAAACAGGGATGATATTATGCTTAAGGAGGGCGTTGAGTTTCAGGGCCAGGAACTCATTGCTTTCATTGAAGTACTTTCTCCTCTCAGAATGACCTATGATGCAGTATTCAACTTCCATGGATTCAAGCATGACAGGGCTTACTTCTCCGGTGAAAGCACCGCTGTCGTCGGGATAAACATTCTGTGCTCCGACCGAAAACTTAGCTTCGCAGGCTATATCCGTGGCAAGTTCAAGGTAAGGAAAGGGAGGGCAAAGAACCACCACTGTATTTTTCAGTTTACGGGTTTCCAGGGCATCTGCAACTTTAGCCACAAGTTCTTCCGCCTCCAGGAAGTTTTTGTTCATCTTCCAGTTCCCTGCAACAATTCTTTTTCTCATATGTTTTTTTTTAAGCCATGAGGCATAAGCCATAAGCCATGAGTGTAATTATTTAATTTCTGTTCATTTTCACCATTTATTCGCACCAATTGCTTATTTCATTTGCGTGCTCATTTCGCCTTCGGCGAACACTTTCCGATTCTTTTAAATTCGCTTCCCGCTACTATATTCTTACTCTTGGATCGATAGCGCCGTAAAGTATATCCGCCAGTATATTAATTAAAATCAGGATGACCGAAATGAATAAAACCGCTCCCATGATCACGGGGAAGTCGTATTTATCAAGTGCATTAACGATCACAAGCCCTATTCCTTTCCAATCAAAGATATATTCCACGAACACGGCTCCTGCAAGAAGTGATGCAAGCCAGCCGGTGGCAGCTGTAATTACAGGGTTCATGGCATTTTTCAGGGCATGTTTGAAGATGATCGTGCGGGGGCTGAGGCCTTTTGCCCTGGCTGTACGAATATAATCCTGGGAAAGCACTTCGAGAAGGGAATTGCGTGTAAGTTCCACGATGATGGCCAGGGGCCTGATGCCTAGAGTCAATGCCGGAAGTATAAGGTTTTTCAGGTCAAGATACTCCCCCCGACCCAGGTCATCAACCGAATACAGGCTTCCTGTCATGTTCAGATGGGTGATATGCGCCAGCACAAAAGCAAAGATCCAGGCATTGAGGATTGCTGCAAAAAATGAAGGAAGTGACATTCCCAGAACCGAGAACACAACTGAAATCCTGTCGATAAATGAATTCTTGTAAAGGGCGCAGAGTATCCCCAGCGCTATGCCGACGGCCAGGGCAAAAGCCATGGCCACGATGGCCAGGATGAAAGTATTTATAAAACTTTCAACAAGCAGCTCCGACACATTTCTCCGGGTTTGATAGCTCTGCCTCAGGCAGGGATACTTCAGGGCCAGCATCTTTTGATTAATTGCCAGTGCAAACACAGGAACACCATACTTGGCGGTATCATAATTAAAACTGTTACCAGGCCGTCCCGTCACATGGAACGAAAGCGGGCTCAGGTCGTTCAGGTAAGCCGCAAACTGAACATACAAGGGCTTATCAGTGCCGAGTTCCTTCTTCATGGCCGCCACTGAAGCGCTGTCGGCCCTTTGCCCCAGCATCATCCGCACCGGGTCACCCGGAAGGATATTGAAAAGGAAAAAGATAACCACGACCACCCCGAAAAGGACCAGGATGCCATAACCAAGCTTTTGAAAAATAAATTTTGTCATTTGAGATATTTCTCCGAGACCTCTTTCCAGTCAGGAAAATCCCTGAACGCCCATTTGTCGATCACCACGCCGTCTTTAAGCAATATCAGCCCGGGATTGGACCGGACCATAGTTTTCAGGATCACGTCATCGGCATTGAAAAAATCAAATGAAGTACCGTGGGCCATGCGGAATTTCCTGATCTCATCCGGCATTGAAGTGGTAATGCAGATAAAAGACCGGCCATTGGCCCGGGCTTTTTTATAGAATGGAAGTATGCGAAGGAAGGCATCCTGGTTTGTTTCTTTCAGGTTATAGGCTACCAGGATGAACTGGTAGTCGGGGTTTTGCATTACTGAAGCGGTTACATCATTCCCGTGCATATCTTCAACCAGCAGTGTAGCTGCTTTGCCTGCATTGGGATCCTCTACCCTCTGGCTGAAAAACACCCATTGCGACATCCAGAGGGTATCATTCCAGGGGTAATTCGAAGCCAGGTATTCTTTTTTCTCCCCGGTCTTTTTATTCCGGTAGGTCACAAAGAATTTCACAGGGAGGGATTCGGTCTTGTTCACCCTGTTTCCTTTTTGCCAGGCCATGAAATCTATGAGCGGAAGATGCCTTGCGCTGTATACCGACATCCAGGTAAATGCAGCCCCAAAAAGAAGCAGCACAACGATATCGAGGTTTAAACTGAGTGCCGAGCGGTATTTCTTCCTCCACATGAAAACCGGGACCACGAGAAACATAAGCACCAGGTTTTTCAGGAAGGTCTGCATATTGGTCAGCTTGACTGCGTCGCCGAAGCAGCCGCAATCAGGCACCAGGTTCCAGATGGCGTCGATAAAGGTGAGTACCGTGAAATAGGTCATCATCAGAAGCAGCAGCCAGGCCATTTTCTTTATCCACAGGTTCAGCAGCAGGCTCACCCCTACCAGGAATTCCAGGGTGCATAGCAGAATCGCAAGGAACAATGCAAACTGCCCCGCCCAGGGTATTCCGAACGCAACAAAATAATCCTCAATTCGGAAGACGGTCCCCATCGGATCAACTCCCTTGACAAAGCTGCTGAAGACAAAAACAAGTCCGACTAATATCCGGAAGATGGTTCTAAGAATTTTCATATTCCAGTCTGATCAGGGCGAATATTGCATAATTAATAATATCGTAATAATTGGCATCCAGTCCTTCAGAAATGAAGGTCTTCCCCTTGTTATCCTCGATCTGTTTGATCCGCAGGAGTTTCATCAGGATGATATCAGTAAGTGAACTTATCCTCATGTTTCTCCACGCCTCCCCGTAATCATGATTCTTGTTCAGCATTAGATCACGGGCCGAGTAAATATATTTATTGTAAAGCCTTTCACCTTCTTCCGGCCTGAGTTCCAGGTTATCTCCGGTCCCAAGTTCAAGCTGTATCAGGGCCATCACTGAATAATTGACTATGCCGATGTATTCAGGTTTAACTCCCTCTTCAACCTTTTGAGTGCCTTTATCGTCAATGCTCCTGATCCTCTGTGCCTTGATATAGATCTGGTCGGTGATGGAGGTAGTACGCAGGATTCTCCATGCCGTACCGTAATCCTTCATTTTAGCAAGAAAAATATCCCTGCAAAGGCTTATGCTGTGTTCGAATTCAGCTTCGGTGTTATGTTCTTTACTCATGTGTATGCTGATGAGATTCCCCCCGGCCCCGGCTGTTGCCCCGATTGATAATCAACCCCGGGTCCGGGCTTCAGGTTCAGGTGGCCTAAATTACAAAATATTTGGCAGAAGGAGTAGAAAACTGACACAGGGAATTATGAAAAAGAGTTAACACATGAAGGAATGAATACTCGAATACTCGTTTGGCGAAGCCGTAATGAGCACACAAATAAAATTAACAATTGGTGCGAATAATAACGAATGTTGAATTGCGAATTACTTATGGCTCATGACTTATGGCTCAAGGTTCACTACTTTTCCCATCATCGTTCCATCCGCAGTTTGTATCCTGATAAACAGCATCCCGGTATGACCGGGCCGGAGGCTGATCTGGGTTGAAGTACCCGGGAACCTGAATTCATTCACAATAACACCGTCATCAGTCAACATTGTAACGGAGAGTATGGGGCTCAGGCAACGGATATTAAGCAACCCGGCCGAAGGGTTCGGCCAAATCGCAACTCCCCTGCGTCCTGTTTGTTGGATTCCAAAACTCTTTCCCAGCTGTCTCACCGTAAATCCCGCAACCTGTCCGTCGGAGGAATGCAGCTCGAATGCATTAGTAAGTTCATAATCATTCGTATTAGGCTGGATCGCGGTAAATACCACATACCCGTCGCCTTTGCCGCTGAGGCGGTTGGCACTGAGGAAATCGGGCATATAACCCTGTATTGTCCAGTTGGTATCGCATTCGATAAACAGGCTGTCGCGGCTGCCGGCCAACGGCTTTAGTACCACCGAATCTATTGTGAGGTGAAACGTATGGATATCACTCCAGGCTCTTCTCCAAACACCAACATCTGTTGTTCCCACAAACACGTCATGATCGCCAATTACGATTGACGGCCCCCCGAAGAAATATGGGCCTTGAATATCCGAAAAACTGCTTCCGCTGTTCTTTGAATAATAAATACCGTTATTGCTCATGACGATCACGGTATCGCCCTTCACAGCAATACCACCGCATGCTCCAAACCAGGGATTCTCTATTTTCTCCCAGCTTGCACCGTGGGTGTAGGAACGGTAAAAACCGTCGTAAGTTCCTGCAAATATGCAGTTTGTCCCCCCTGCAATGGTGTTGATACAGGTGTTGGTGATCCCGTTGTTCATCGCCTGCCAGGGATGAGTGCCGGAAATACTTCTCCGTAAAATGCCATAATCGCAGGTTCCCACCCAGATATCAGTATCCGCTACGGTATTTAATACTGTAATGTCTGCGGATGAGAGTCCGTCGTTGAACGGGTAAAAGTGCATATCGCTCCTGCTTGCGCGGAAGACTCCCTGCCCGTTATTCCCTGTCCCTGCGAATACATAACCTTTCCCCACAGCCACAGCATTGACATACATGCAGCTAAGCCCCGCAGTATCACGCACCCAACTGCTCCCAAGATCGGTGGAATGATATACATGGTCCTCGGTCCCGGCATAATAGGTGGATCCTCCAAAAGCCAGGTCATGTAGCTCAAGTTTTACATGATTGTAGCGTTCAAGCCCGTTGCTGATATCGGTCCAGTGATCACCCTTATCGGTGGTATAAGAAAATGCGTTGGTATTTGTCCCGGAAATCATCCTCCCTCCATTAACCCTTAAAAAACAATTCGTGGCGATAAGGCCTGTACTGCGCCTGCTCCAGCTGTCTCCCCCGTTCGCCGAAGCATAGACGCCTCCAAAGACCCCCGCAAAGACCAGGTTCCCTGCGTAAACCAGTGAATGAACATTCCAGAAATCCAATCCGTTTACGATCTTCGTCCAATTGATGTTTCCTCCCAACGGCGATTTAAAGATCCCGTTCCAGGTTCCCGCGTAAATCGCCCCCCCGGCAACTATCATGGAGGTCGCATCTACCGATTCCCCCGACTGTATCAGCGTCCAGGTCGATCCGTTATCATCCGAAGCCCAAACTCCTGAGGAGCTGCCCGCATAGATGGATGTGCCGCTGAACGCAGTGGAGCTGAAGACATCCCCACTGAGGACCTGTGCCCAGCCGCCTCCCTGAGAACGGTAAAGTCCGACTGGAGTCGTCGCCCAGAAAGCGCCGGCCCCTACCGAAAGAGTATTGATGATAACCCCCTGCAAACCCACGTTAACCCAGTTAGAATCGCCTATACTGCTGCGGAAAACCCCGAGGGCACTGCCTCCGCCTATATAAATATCCGATCCACTGATAGCGATAGCGCCCCCGCTTGACGACGGGATCGGTATCGTTTGCCAGGTGATCCCGTAGTCGGCCGACCTGTACATCTGATTGTCCCCGCAACCGTAGATCATAGCACCTGCCGCCGCGAAACTGCGCACGCCCATTGCAACATTTACGCCGTAAGCGGTAGGAGTCCAGGTGTTTCCGTAGTCTTTCGTGTAAAAAGTTCCACTGTACATCGTCGCAGCGAACACGGTTGAGCCCAGCACTGCGAGGCTCATCACTTCACCTCCGGTGACCCCGGAAGTCTGCACCCATTGCCCGCTTAGCGTTCCACAGTACGCTACGACCAGGACCCCAATTAGAAATCGTTTCATACAAAGCACATTACGGCAATAAAGGTAAGAATTCTTCCGCCAAAAGTCAAGGACCTGCCCCCCCTGCCAATTGAACATGAAGCCGAGGGCCTGCATACTGCTCTTTGTGCCTGCAGTTTATGGTACCGTTTTACTACCTTTGTAAAAAAATCATTGTCCACTGTCAACTGCAACGGTAAATCACTGGACCTGTCGGTCCCGGCAGTCATGGGTATACTGAACATGACATCTGATTCATTTTTCGACGGGGGCAGATACCTTACTATTTCAAGCCAGGTGCAGAGGGCAGGACAAATGCTGGCCGAGGGAGCAGGGATCATTGACATAGGCGCTGTTTCAACCAGGCCGGGCGCCTCAGAAGTTTCCTGTGAAGAAGAACTTGACAGGCTGATTCCTTCGCTGAAAGCAATACGCAAAGACTTCCCTGCTGCAATACTCTCGGTTGACACTTTCAGACCTGCGGTGGCAAGGGCCGCGGTTGAAGAAGGTGCCGATATGATTAACGACATTTACGGGGGAAGGTTTGAAGCCGGCATGATGGAAACTGTGGCATACCTCAAGGTGCCCTACATCATCATGCATATGAAAGGCAGGCCGGGGAATATGCAGGAGAACCCGACCTATTCGGACATCATAGCCGAGATCACCTATTTTTTTGAGAAACAGCTTGCCGAAGCAAGGAACCATGGTATACGGGATATCATCATAGATCCCGGGTTCGGCTTCGGGAAAAGCATTGAACACAACTACCGTCTTCTTTCAGGGCTCGAATCCCTGCAATCATTGGAAGTGCCTATATTGGCTGGGCTTTCAAGAAAAACAATGATCCACAGGGTGCTGGGGACAGATCCCGCTCATGCGCTTAACGGGACCAGCGTTCTTCAAACAATTGCACTGATGAAAGGAGCCGGCATTCTCAGGTCTCATGACGTGAAAGAAGCCGTAGAAGCGGTTACACTGCTTGAAATCCTGAAAAAAAATTCACAAGAACAGTAAACATCATAAATAATGTTCCATTTATTATCAATCAGCGGATTGTTTAATTTCAGGATAGCCGATTTTATCGACATCATTCTTTTTGCCATTTTGCTTTACGAGGTCTACAACCTGGTGAAAGGGACAGCCGCTATCAGGATATTTGTCGGGATCATTGCCGTATACCTTGCCTGGAAAATCGTCAAGGCCTTCCAGATGCAGCTGCTGACCGAGATCCTGGGGCAGTTCATCAGTGTTGGGGTTATTGCCCTGATCGTCGTATTCCAGCCTGAGATCAGGCAATTCCTTCTTATGCTCGGGAATACACGTCTCATGCAAAACCGTAACCGAAGGTTCTTTTTCTGGAAGTTCAAGGTCCAGAACCCTTTTGTCTCCTGCATCGATGCAGTAGTCATGGCCTGCCAGAAAATGGCTGAAACAAAGACCGGCGCTCTTATAATCATTGCGCGTGAAAGCCAGCTGGGCTCCTTCGTTGAAACCGGCCAGGAAGTTGACGCGAGGGTGTCGGAACTCATGCTTGAGACCATCTTTTTCAAGAACAGCCCCCTTCACGACGGTGCTGTTGTCATAACAGGAGACTCTATCAGGGCAGCAAGATGCATACTCCCGGTTTCAAAGCTTAGCTCTATTCCGTCATGGTACGGGCTAAGGCACAGGGCGGCCATAGGCCTCACCGAAAAATCTGACGCCATTGCCATTGTAATTTCCGAAGAAAGGGGCACTATCTCTTACAGCATCGGAGGAAAAATGATGGAGAGGGTAAGTCCTGCGGAATTATCGGAATACCTTGAGACAACGTTTACCAGGTAAGGCCTATTTTTTCCTTTTACCCGCTTTTTTCACTGAATCTGCCCTCATGGCGCTATCGGCCTGTTTCTTCTTTTCAAATTCCTTCACCATCTGTTCCGGTGTTTTGCCGAGGTTATTCAAAGCCGACTGGGCATCATCCGCAAAATCGTGACGAGGGTACTTCTCAATGAAAAGTATGTATAACTCCTGGGCTTTATCAAGGTTCTTAAGAATATTCTCATAAATATAGGCAGAAAAGAAAAGGCACATAGCCGACTTCACATCGTTGGGGTAGGTCGCCCTGTAGAGATCGAACATCTCCAAGGCCTGTTTCCCGCTACCTGTGTTCATATAAAGACTGCCCGCCTTGAAGATATATTTCCGGGTCAGTGAATCAGTGGGGAAATTCTTAATGAAGGCTGTATACAAGGTAAGAAGACTGTCGGCTGCTTCTTTGTCGAGGGAAGTTGCTGAAGGCGAAAACAGCCGGTTTTCTATAGAATTGATTTTATCAGCTTCTTTATTCCTTGAAGGACCGCAGGATAGAAGTCCTGAGAGTAGCAGGAGCAGTACTAATATTTTTATTTTCATATTTGTTCTATTTCTTTCGTTTTTTGACTTGAGGGAAAATCATTTTATAGGAAGTATCAACGTTCCCTTTGCTGATATCATTCAATCTCCTGTTAAGGAGAACCCGTTTCAGGGAATTTATCCTGTCGACCATCAGTATACCTTCGATATGGTCGTACTCATGTTGTATGATCCTGGCCAGCATCCCGTCAAACTTCCTGTCCTGGAGCCGGAATTCTTCATCGTACCACCTGACCCCGATTACCGGTTTACGTGAAATATCTTCCCTCATGCCAGGAAAACTCAGACAGCCTTCGTTGAAGATCCACTCTTCTCCTTCTTCACTGTATATTTCGGCATTGATGAACAGCTGCTTAAAACCATCGGCTTCAGGATGATCTTTTGCAAAGGCGGATGCATCCACCACGAACAGGCGCACCGACCGGTTCACCTGGGGAGCTGCCAAACCAACGCCGTCAGCCTCATACATGGTTTCCCATAGGTCTGTGATGAACTGTTTAAGGTCAGGATAAGAACTGTCAATTTCCTGGGCTTTCTTTTTCAAAACCGGGTGGCCGTATGCTACAACAGGTAAAATCATGCTTCTCTATGTTCTTTTCTTATCCTTTCCGATTCCATGAACGACTGCAGGATGAGGTTTGCGCTTACAGCATCTACGAGGCTTTTATCCCTGCGTGCCATTTTCTTAATGCCCGATTCCAATATTGCCCTGCTTGCGATCACTGATGTAAACCTTTCATCCACCCTTGCGACCCTGATGCCGGGGAAAGCATGGGTAAGCTGTTTCAGGAATGGCTCAATAAAACGTTCCGATTCCGACGGAGTATTATCCATCTGTTTGGGTTCTCCGACCACGAAACACTCAACAGGATTACCCGATACATAAGTCCTCAGAAATTGCAGTAATTCGCCACTCGGCACAGTCTTCAATGAGGTAGCAATCATTTTGAGCTCATCTGTAACTGCCAGCCCGCATCGCTTCCTCCCATAATCTATTGCAAGAATCCTTCCCATAATTCGTGTTACAAAGTTACGATTTTTTTAAAAACCCTTGGATCATTGAATGAAAGCTTATGACAGATATAATTTCCTATCCTGTGATTATGATGTAAGAATTTGTACATGGTACATGGTGCATTGTACATCCAACATGGTATATTTTCTTACCTTTGTGCCATAATATCACCTTTACATGTCAGATCAGCTGCGGCCAATCATTGAATCGGCATGGGAGAAAAGGGAACTCCTGGGCAAAGCCGAAACACAGAAAGCAATACGGGAAGTGATCCGTCTTCTTGACAAAGGGGAGCTGCGAATTGCTGCGCCCGTCATTGAAGGATGGATTATCAACGAATGGGTAAAAAAGGCCGTCATCCTTTATTTCCCAATCCAGAAGATGACGGTGACTGAAGCCGGGCCTCTTGAATTCCACGACAAGATCCCCCTGAAAAAAGGTTATAAAGCCCTTGACGTAAGGGTGGTTCCCCATGCTGTGGCCCGCTACGGTTCATTTATTGCCAAAGGGGTGATCCTGATGCCGTCGTACGTTAACATCGGCGCCTATATTGACCATGGAACCATGGTTGACACCTGGGCGACGGTGGGTTCCTGTGCGCAGGTAGGCAAGAACGTACACCTGAGTGGCGGTGTCGGACTGGGAGGCGTTCTCGAACCTGTGCAGGCAGCGCCCGTGATCATTGAGGACGGCTGTTTCCTTGGATCGAGATCCATCGTGGTGGAAGGTGTAAGGGTATGCGAGGAGGCCGTGCTGGGGGCCAATGTAGTGCTTACGGCATCAACCCGCATCATTGATGTTTCACAAAGCAAACCAAAAGAATATAAAGGTATAATCCCTGCCCGTTCCGTCGTCATTCCCGGGAGTTTCGAAAAACAATTCCCGGCAGGCAGATACCAGGTAAGTTGTGCACTCATCATAGGCAAACGCAAGGCTTCCACCGACCTGAAAACTTCCTTAAATCAAGCCCTAAGAGACTATAATGTCAGCGCATAAAATGAATGTACAATGTACCATGTACCATGTACAAATTAAAGATTTAGCCCAGTCACTTGAAAAGGATACTGATAATCCAGACAGCTTCGATCGGTGATGTGATACTCGCAACGCCGGTGATTGAAGGATTGCGACACGCGTACTCATCCGCAGTAATTGATATCCTTATTAAAAAGGGCATGGAGGGATTATTTGCGGGGCATCCCTTCCTGAATCGTGTGATCATCTGGGATAAAACAAACAAATACAGGGATTTTCTCAGAATTTTAAACGAGGTGAGGAAACAGAAATACGACCTTGTTGTCAATATTCAGAGGTTCTTTTCAACCGGTATGCTGACGGCTTTTTCCGGAGCTTCTGCCAGTGTGGGTTTCAGCAAGAATCCTCTCTCATTCCTGTTTACAAAAAGCATACCTCATAAGATCGGCAAAGGGATACATGAAGTTGAGAGGAACATGTCGCTTATAAATGAATTGATTGCTGCTGCAGATTTTTCAAAAGAACAGGGAAACAGGCCCAGGCTTTACCCCTCCGGCGCAGACAAGGCAAGGGTTCTGCAGTTCAAAGCCTCACCCTATATCACTATTTCCCCTGCCTCACTATGGTTTACCAAACAATACCCCGTAAACAAATGGGTGGAACTTATCCAAAGCCTTCCTGCTGAATTTAAAATTTACCTGCTGGGGTCAAAATCAGATGCCGGGCTTTGCGAAGAGATAAAATCCTTGTCAAAAAACGAGAGTCTTTCAATCCTTGCAGGAAGCCTGAACCTTCTTGAATCAGCTGCACTCATGCAGGACGCATCTATGAATTATACCAACGACTCAGCTCCCATGCACCTGGCTTCCTCGGTTAATGCGCCCACAGCCGTTGTATATTGCAGCACTGTGCCTGAATTCGGATTCGGGCCTCTCTCCGAAAAACACTGGATCATTCAAACGACCAAAGACCTGAAATGCCGTCCCTGCGGCCTTCACGGGCAAAGGTCATGCCCGCTGCAGCACTTTGAATGCGCTGCAACCATAAGGCCTGATCTATTTCCCCGGCTTCCCTTTCCATTTCAAAAATTCTAGGTATTTTTGCAGCCTTATTTGCGGTTAAGGTGATCAGTACAGCGCTCAAAAAAGAAATATCCTCCTGCCTCGATACCTTGAACTCGGGTGGTACGATATTATACCCTACCGATACGATATGGGGGTTAGGGTGTGATGCAACCCTTCCCGAGTCGGTGAGCAGGATATACAAGATCAAGAAACGGATGGGCAGCAAAAGCCAGATCGTTCTTCTTGACAGCCAGGATAAACTGGAACTGTATGTTGACAACATTCCGCCAATCACCTGGGACCTTTTAAAAAACGTTGACAGTCCTCTCACCATCATTTACCCCAAAGGCAAGAACCTTGCATATAACATCCTGGGTGAAGATGGTTCAATCGCCATCCGCATTGTCAACCATGAATTCTGCAGGGAATTGCTCAGGGAATTCGGAAAACCCCTTGTATCAACCTCCGCCAATCCTTCAGGAGGGGGTAATCCGCATTCATTTAATGATATCAACCCTGAAATAACTGAGCAGGTTGATTACATAGTCGGTTTGTACCATGACGCGATTTCCCTTGCTAAAGCTTCCCGTATCATCAAGCTATACGAAAACGGGGAATTCAGCGTTATCAGACCATAATTTTCAAAATTTCATGAGATTCCCTTCGACCATTGTTATTCTTTTTTGTCTGCTGATGGCCTTCTCAGGTTATTCCCTGCCCGACACCCACAAAAAATACTCTGTTACGGGAAAGGTGACAGCCAAAAACGACGGTGAATCACTGGTTGGGTCTACCGTGTTCATACTGGAACTCAAGACAGGCACAACCACCGATCAGTATGGCAGGTTTTCGCTTACCATGGTCCCGGGGCAATACACATTATCGTTTACTTTCATCGGTTACACAGCGGTAACAAGGGTTGTCAACCTTGACAAGGATATCAATCTGAAAGTGGAACTTGAGACGGAGCAGAAAGAATTGCAGGAAGTGGTGGTTAAAAGCGAAAGGACTGACCAGAACGTAGCCAAACCCGAGATGAGCGTGTTCAAAATGGACATCAAAACTATCCAGAAGATCCCGATGCTGATGGGCGAGGTCGACGTGATCAAGGCGATACAGCTGCTTCCGGGGGTTCAGAGTGTAAGCGAAGGATCGAGCGGATACAGCGTGCGAGGAGGAGCTCCCGACCAGAACCTAATTTTACTTGATGACGCTACCGTATACAATGCCTCCCATCTCATGGGATTTTTCTCTGTATTTAATAACGATGCTGTCAAGGACGTAAAATTATATAAAGGGGATATCCCTGCCAATTACGGGGGCAAGCTTTCATCGGTACTGGATGTGAGGATGGACGAAGGCAATTCCAA
>JBAXBP010000044.1:0-22180 GCA_037141915.1 Bacteroidota bacterium
TCGGAGCCCTGCTAAAGGTTGACCAGGGAATCGACGAAAAAGCCCTGCTGGCCCTGAAAGTTCATTATTTTACCGAAGATATCCTCAAGGCGGTTGGCAGGGCCTTGATCCATGGAGTGTATAACATCAAAACGATAGAAGGCATTCTAAAAAATCATGCCCAAAGCCGGGATGCCATTAAAACCTTATTTGATCTAATGCCTTATGATGAAGACTAACGCGGAAACCATTACCCAAATGAGCCA
Organism: Bacteroidota bacterium; assembly: GCA_037141915.1. Classification (GTDB taxonomy): domain Bacteria; phylum Bacteroidota; class Bacteroidia; order Bacteroidales; family FEN-979; genus CAIRDP01. Next base: position 246 of record JBAXBP010000044.1, read on the forward strand.
GTACCTGGGATTAAAGAATCTGGCCACCCAACACGCTCAGCTCATCAAACGAGCGCATGAAAAACAACTGGGCTTACAGGATTTTTTAGAAATGGTACTCAAGGAAGAAACCATCCTCAAGCAGGAATGTGGTATCCGTTACCGCATCCGGGAAAGTCGCCTGCCTAAGCCCTACAAGCTGCTACGGGATTTTGATTTTAGCTTTCAACCTAAATTACGAAAATCCCTGGTGATGGATTTATCCACCATGGAATTTATGAAACTCCACGAATCGCTCTTACTGATTGGGGATTGTGGTGTTGGAAAGTCGCACCTGGCTCAGGCTTTAGGCTTAATCGCCTGTGAAAAGGGATACAAAGTACTTTATACTACCTGTGCTGCCCTGATCGGCGATATGAACGATGGGGTGTTTGAGAAAACCCTGCTCAAACGGCTTCGCAAATACGTCAATCCTGATCTGCTGATCATTGACGAGATGGGGCATGACCGGCTGGAACTCCAGGTAACCAAAGAAGCCCATTTGTTGTTCAAGGTGGTGGATGAACGATACCATCTGAATCGCCCGCTGATTTTTACCACCAACGTGGAAGAAAAGGCCTGGGCCGAATACCTGGGTGATCCCATCTCTACCCGTGCCATCCTGGATCGTATCTTTCACCATGCCGTCAAGATCGAAATCCGTGGTCCCAGTTATCGCCAGCACCAGGGGATGGAACTCCAGAAGAAATATGAGAAACACAAGTGAATGTCAACTGTCGATCAATAACAAGGCCAGGCTGTCAACGATGACGGCCTTTTCTTTTGGCAGACACCTTGTTCGGCTGATAAAAGATCATCTAATCCCATTGAAAAGGGCTTATATCAGGGTTTTCTTTCTCCGCGTTACATCTCAAAATGAAATATCGAAAAGCTCCCTGAATCATATTATGAAGACCCCTCGTGTAGTCTTATCCTGTCATACGTCCCCTGAGGGTGGCATCGTTTTGGTCCGTTTACTGGTAGCAGTTTAAATCAGGGCCAAAAATATGACGGTTTAAGCCTTAATACGTATTTAAGAACTGGGCCATAGCCTTCTTTTACAATAATTTCAATTATTACTGTATAAAGCATATCAAATTCTATTTGCTGTTCATCCGGAAAGTATAGTATCTTTGCAGAAATAAATGGATATCGTTCTTTAACTAATTCGGTGCATTATTCGGTGCACCAGTTCCCATTTAATATATAATTCATTGATAATAAGCAACCTGTAGAGTAGGATCGAATCCCCCCCTCTCCGCAAGAGGTAAACGATTATCGGGGTATAGCGCAGCCTGGCTAGCGCACCTGGTTTGGGACCAGGGGGTCGCAGGTTCGAATCCTGCTACCCCGACAACAAAAAATCCCGTGCAAAACCACGGGATTTTTTATTTCACGAAAAACCGAGCTTTCTCAGGTTTTTCGTGAAATAAAAAAGACGATGAGCGAAGCGAATCCAGGATTTTTTGTTAGTTCCCCCCTAAACTCAGGATCACCGCAGGTAATCCTGCAATCGCGAAGCGGGAAGGTTCAGTTAAGTCCTTCCACATAACACCATTCCTTTTCCATCCTCACCAACCTGCACACGGCAGGCTTTCTGCGTCAGATCAGTAGAGAATAATATTAAAACTTAAAAATCATCCCCAGTCCATATTCTGTTTTCCCCAGGGATAATTTTTGCTGGTATGTTTTCAGGTCGTTCCGCGCTTTCTCAATAAGTATTATTTCAGGTATGGTCAATACTAATCCGATTGCACAGATGCTTATGGCAGGAATCCAAAATGAAGTGCTCTCATAAAACGTATCTTCAGTTTCGTTTTTTGCACGGTAACAGGAATAGCCTATGAAACCTGCTGCGACTCCTAGGATGGGTGTTAAATTCTGTAATATTGTCAACGTCCTTGCCGCTTTCATGTTTTTCAGCATATTCATTCGCAGTGCTGAATCTTCCTGAAGAAAATTCAAATGTTCAATTTGATTATATGCCCTGTTGGTCAGGATGGCGTTGTTGGTTGCCATACCTACACCTCCAATGCCTATTGCCAACCCAAGTCCCATTGCAGCGGGCATTTCTCCGGCATACGATAAAATAAGTATTGCCCCCGTTCCCTGATAGATGAATGAGACAACACACATTGTGGTGGCAGCCGTAAGTGTTTTATTTATATTCTCTGAAAGAAGCTTATCGCCTGATGAATCAATAATCTGTGATTTCCCTTCAGCAAAAAAAGACAGTGCGATTAAAAAAGCATAAAACTTTTTCATAACCTGAGACCTTAGCTTGTTGATATGAATTTACATCAGGAATGACTGGAACCATAATTGATTTTAAAATCATTGACTACAAAATGAGCTTGGTTATTGTTTGATAAATTTCCCCACCTGCACTCCCTTTTCCCTTAAATTTTTCACGATATAGACCCCACTGGGCAAGCTGGATATGTCAATTTGGGTCTTTGTCTCAGTGATCTGGCGGGTAATCAGTTCTTGACCACGGAGGTCTGAAATGGTCAATTGGTTTTGGGTTCCTATTGCTGATGTTTCGATTGTTATTTGTGACGAGGTGTGGTTAGGATATACTATAAGTGTGTTGGATAAGGATAATTGGTTGTTGATCCCTAAAGGATAGCCCTCGCCATTAGTAGTTTTTAAAATAATGCCACTATCTCCTACTGCATAACCTGTCCTTGTATCAGTAAAGAAAACGGAATATAAATGTTTGGTTGTGCCGCTTGATAAAGCCATCCAGGTCGTTCCTCCATTATTGGTTTTCAGGATGCTGCCATTGTGACCAACTACAAAACCCGTGTTGGCATCAGTGAAGCAAACTGATTCTAACGTAGCTGATATTCCACTTGATAATGCAGTCCATTGCGAAAATGTAAATTCTGAAATAAGCAAAAAACAAGCAAACAGGCAAACTTTTTTCATAAGGTCATTTAATTAGAGTTATTGAACCGCAAATCAAATTCTTATGCACGTTATACATATAAGTGTTAAATATACGAATAAAAGATCTGCTTGCAACGGTCTGGTGGAATTTTTATCAACCGGATGCGTGGGGCAAGAGAAATATTTGGAAAACGGTAATTAGCCAGCGTGCCATCCGGGCAAATAATCGTCTTTTTTTTATACCGGAATTGCAGGGGAGGATGATGTGGTTCCGGGCAAAAAAAATCCCCCAAAAATTGTTTGGGGGAGGATGCACGAATTTTCAGTGATCAGGCAATCGAAGGGGGTTAATGCTGTGGTGGGCCTCCCTGTGGTCCGCCTCCCTGCTGCCGTTTTGCTCTCATGTCGGCAACCAGTTTCTGATATGATTTGAACTGGTCGGCTGTGAGGATCTTTTTTAATTCCTCATCTTTTTGCTTGTTGAGGGTTTCGAAGGATTTTCTCCTGGCCGCGGTGTCGGCAATCGACCTTAGATCCTTCATCTTATCAGAATATTTGAGGTTTACGGCATACACCTTTTTCTCCTGGTCCTGGTTTAATTTTAGCTCATCTTTCATCATGTCGGTCTGCCGTTTTGCACGGTCTTCCGCACTCATTCCACCTCCGCCGGGTTGCTGGGCGAAGACAGGCGAATTCAGCAGCAGTACCCATAAGGAACACAGGCTCATGGCCCGGATAAGGCGGGAAAAAGATTTTGATTGATTTTTCATGGTTGATACGTAAAGGTTGTTTGTATATGGTGTCTCTTTAAAAAGAAAACATCACTATTTAAAAATTATTTTAAATAATGATGTTTTCTTAGAATCATTTATTGGCAAAATGGCAGAGCAAAGATCAGCCTATTTTTTGGCCTGTTCAGGAATAAATTCCATGCTGACTTTAATCTCTATGTCCTTGCTGACAACAGCTCCGCCTGTTTCCATCAGGGTATTCCACTTCAGGTTATAATCAAACCTGTTGATGGTGGTTGCGGCTTTGAAAGCCACATGGGTGTTGCCCCAGGGGTCCTTTGCAGTTCCTGTATAGGCAACTTCAAATGTTACGGGCTTTGTAACGTCACGGATAGTGAGTTCGCCTTTCAGCTGGTATTTGTTGTCCTTGATCTTTTTCAACGAAGTGCTTTTAAAAGTTATTTTGGGATACTTTTCAGCATTGAAGAAATCATCGGACTTCAGGTGACCATCACGTTTTTCGTTATCTGTATTGATACTCGCAACATCGGCGGTGAAGTTGATCTTAGCATCGGTAAAATCCGATTTTGATGCTTCCATGCTGCCGTTAAATGTTTTAAAATTGCCTTCAACCTCAGATATTACAAGGTGAGTGGCTGTAAATTTTATACTGGAATGAGCGTAATCGGGATTCCATTTTGCCTGTGCATATGAAACCTGGCTGCCGAAGAGGAGCAAGCCTGCCAGGGCAAGAAATTTTGGGATAATTTTCATTGTAATAAGTTTTTAATTTAATTGATTAATAATAATGATTTCTCTGGAATGGTACAAATACCATGCCAGTTCAGAATCTGTCAGTTTTGCTGAAGGGATGTCTTTTCAGGGCAGTATCAGTCCCTGATACATCTTACAGAAAGTGCGCTTGGGTTGTCTTCTTCGTAGAGTTCGGCTTCTCCGCCTTTTCTGATGAGTTGGAGGGCGACAGAAGTTGTGTTTGAGATGGTCTCCGATGACCAGAAGTAGCCTCCGTTGTGTACATCCACCCAGGTCTGGGTTACAAAATCATAATAGCCTCCGGGGAAAGCTGAGAACTGGCTTGAATTTGAAGCCCCGACATTGGGAACCCACCAGTCCCTGTTGCCGGTTGATTTTAATTTACCTCCTGCAAGTTCATTCCCTCCGAGAAAACGTATCAGCTGCTTAAAGTCCTTGCTGTCGGGCACATGCCAGCCGGCAGGGCATATGCCCTGTGCACCTGCTGTGGTTTCATAATGCATCATTTCGGACCACATATACAGTCCTCCCCAGAGATCACAGTTAATAAAATCATTGCCATAGCAATATTTTTCCACGGTTTCATTTTTAGCCTGTGTTTGGTTCTGGCTTTGGTCAAGCCATTTGCCGAGATTAAGATTTTCCTTCATCCAGCACTGGCTGCCAATGATCACGGTATGATATACCTGGCCTCCGTATTCAAATGTGCCGCAGGAAGTGGAGTCGGCCTGTTTTATACTGTCTTTTGTTGCTGAATTACCGGTTACCGGATGTGCTACCGGATTGTTTTTGGGATTCTGAGCAGAGACTCCCATGGTGATCATACTGCATAATACGAGAGCACCGAATGCTTTTAATATCGTCATCATGCAGTAAAGTTAAATGAAATCAGGGCGAAATCAAAATTTGTTCTCGGTTTCCCGGTTATAAACGTATTCGCGGCGGGCTGACAGATCCCTGATGTCTTTGATATGTGAAGTGCCAGACTTCAGAATGTTCGTAAGTTCATCGTTTTTCTCATCATTCCGGCTGTATACAAATTGCTCCAGTTCCGACAACTCTTCTTTGGCGACATCCCTGAAAAGGTTCCTGTCGGCAATCGCCTGTTTGAACAGCTCCCAGTGACGGTCATTGTACCCATCAAGCGCCCTTCGCTTTTCTTCTTCGTTTTCCCTTGCCTGCCTCTCATAAAAACTCTTCATATCGGGAGAGAGTTTGAAGAAATCATAATCCTTTGAAGTGATCTTGTCGAGAAGGGTTTTTTCCCATGAAAGTGTTTTCTGGTAATTTTTCATGGTATTCTCTACAAAATGATGGAGTTTGAGAGTATCCATCATGGCCTCATAGCCAATTTTGACCAGTTGCTCCGAATCAATGGTCAACTGCATCACTGCAAAGCTGATATTCGTTTTATTATAGTAATCCTTGATATTGGTTATTCTTTTCGTGATCTCTTCAAAGTTGACATGATTGTAATCCTGCACTGTTAAATTGAGCCCGTCCCACATCCATGTATTAAGACTTGAAAAATATTCCAGTATGGCGTTTTTTCTTTCATTAAAAATATGGTTGTTCTGGCCGGTGTGAATGCTCAGGTTAGATTTCAGGAGTTCATTCTCTTCCATATTCCTGTCATGGATCTGGCTGAGAATATCTGTGAGCAGCCTTACATCCGACTTGTCAGCCAGCTTCCTCCCCTGGCTATAAATAAGATATATCTGGCCGATATTCAAAAAAACGCATATGACCACTATAAGCAGCAAAACGAAATTAATTGAGATCATGACAAATTATTTTTAATTTGTAAGGGCAGCTCGATTAAGATAATAAATTATAGCAATAATCATACCATAATGATAAAAAGCAGTTAATCAAACACATAACAATTTTACGCAATTTTTATGTGTAAAAATATTTTACAGTGGTGTAAAAATATTTTACAGTGGTGTCAAAATATTTTACACTTTTTGTTAATTTAGTGTCAAATTTATAGACATATGTCTGTTAAAGGTAATTTACTGATAGTTGAAGACAATACTGAAATACTGGATTCCCTTACCTTATTTCTTGAAGATGAATTCAGTGTTGTTGTTGGTCTTAAGAATCCAGAACTGATCCCTGCCACGCTTCAGAGCGGTTCGTTCGACCTGGTACTCCTTGACATGAACTTTACGGTCGGACTTAATACGGGAAACGAGGGTTTGTTATGGTTGAAGGAGATACTGAAGATAGATCCCACCTTAGGTGTGATCATGATGACTGCATACGGTGATGTGGAACTGGCAGTAAAAGCCATGAGGAACGGAGCTTCGGATTTTGTGCTGAAGCCCTGGGACAACGATAAACTGCTTGCAACCCTGAATACAGGGCTAAAGCTGCGCAGGTCAAATATGGAAATACAAAAACTCAGGGGAAGGCAAAACCATCTTAATGAGGAGCTTAACCAGAAATTCCCGGAAATAATAGGGGAATGTCCTTCCATGAAAAGGGTAATGGAGATCGTTGAAAAAGTTTCAAATACTGATGCCAATATATTACTCACCGGTGAAAACGGTACAGGTAAAGGTTTAGTTGCAAGGGAAATCCACAAAAAATCAATTCGGTCAAAAGAAGCAATGATAACTGTGGATATGGGATCCATACCCTTATCCTTATTCGAAAGCGAAATGTTCGGTCACGTCAAGGGTGCCTTCACTGATGCACGTCATGACAGGATCGGCCGGTTTGAAACAGCATCTGGCGGATCGTTATTCCTGGATGAGATCGGAAATCTTTCATTGAACATGCAGACAAAGATCCTGAACGTGCTTCAGGAGAAATACATCATCCCCCTGGGTACGAATAAAATAGTACCTATCGATATCAGGCTTATTTGTGCCACTAATAAAAATCTTGAAAAAATGGTCATGGAAGGGCTGTTCAGGCAAGATCTTCTGTTCAGAATCAATACCATACAAATCGATCTTCCTCCATTGAGGGAACGTGGGAACGACATCAACCTCATGGCCGGGTATTTCCTGAATAAGTTCGCCACAAAATATGAAAGGGGGAAGATGCACTTCTCTGCCGAAACCGTAAGTTCCATGCAGGAATATTTATGGCCGGGGAATATCAGGGAGCTGGAGCATTCCATTGAAAAAGCCGTCATCCTTGCCGAAGGTGAGATCATCACTCCTGATGACCTGTTCCTGAAACGGACAGCATCGAGGATACAGCAGAAAAAGGAAGTCAATCCCTCATTCAATGAAATAGAACGGGATATCATCCGCAGGGCATTATTAAGAAACAACGGGAATATGGTAACCACTGCGAGGGAACTTGGTGTTACACGTCAAACTATTTATAATAAAATAAAAAGATATGGTCTCTAGGCGGTTTTACCTTAATGTAATCGCCCGGATTGTTGTAATGATGATCACCTGCCTTTTGTTTGCACTGGCTGTCTTCAGACTCCCCAATCCGTCAGTCCTGGCTTTACTGGGATTGTTCATCCCCATACAGACTTATTTCCTGATCAGGTACATCAATTCGATCAACCATAAACTGGAACAGTTCTTCATCATGCACCTGAGCGGTGATGTTACCACTTCATTCTCAGCTGCCGGCAAGAAAGATGAATTTGAAGAACTGTACAGCTTTTTCAGGAGGGTCAATGAGAAACTTGAGTCCTCCAGGGTTGAAAGCGAAATAAGGAATAATTACTTTAAAACCATCGTTGACCATACGTCAACCGGACTTATTTCTTTTAATATGGAAGGCCGTGTGGAGCTTTTCAATGATGCTGCAAGGAAAATATTCAGGATCAATGTTCTGAGAACCATTGATAAACTCGACCGATTCAAGGAAGGCTTCAGTGAGATCCTTAAAACCCTTAAACCCGGTGAAAAACAGCTCATCAACCTGATCATCGATGATGACCTGGTGCAACTGTCGACGCGTAAAGCTATTTTCAGGACCGGCAATAATGATCTCCACCTGGTGTCATTCCAGAATATCAAGAGTGAGCTGGAGCAACAGGAACTTGAGTCCTGGCAGAAACTTATCCGTGTGCTGACTCATGAGATCATGAACTCAATCACTCCAATCATAACCTTAGTGGCAACCCTGACAAGGATATTCAGGCATAAGGAATCGGGCAAGATAAAATCCCTGAGTGAACTTACCGACCAGAACCTGGAAAAGACAATGAGGGGACTGGATATCATCGAAAACAGGGGCGCGGGACTTGTCCACTTTGTGAGGAATTACAGGAGTGTGGCCATTGTCCCTAAACCTGAATTCCAGATACTTAACCTTAAGGATATGTTTACCCGTATCAACGAACTTCACGAGGAGATCCTCAGGGAAAGAAATATCAGCGTGAGCATTGATTGCCCCCATTCACTCCATCTCCAGGCTGATGGTAAACTGATGGAACAGGTACTGATCAACCTGTTCAAGAATGCCATTGAAGCTTTGAACGGAATCGTTACAGGAAAGATCAGGATGAGTGCACAAAATACAGAAGCACAGGTTGTTATAGAAGTTGAGGATAATGGTGCAGGTATCAGCGAGTATGCCATGCAGAATATGTTCGTGCCATTTTTCACGACCAAGGAGGGAGGGTCGGGGATAGGCCTGAGCCTTTCAAAACAGATCATCAGGCTGCACGGGGGGTCCATAGGCGTTCAGTCTTCTCCGGGTAAAACAGTTTTTACGATTAAGATCTGATCAGAATCTTTCGTTCACTATCTTTCCGTCAAACAGGTTGATGATACGGTTGCTGAATTCAGCGTCCCGCTGGGAATGAGTGACCATGATAATGGTAGTTCCCTTGTCGTTCAATGCAGTGAGAAGGTTCATCACATCTTCCCCTTTTGAAGAATCAAGGTTGCCTGTGGGCTCATCTGCGAGGATCAAAGAAGGATTTGCAACAACGGCTCTTGAAATTGCAACCCTTTGCTGCTGGCCTCCCGATAACTGCAGGGGGAAATGATTCCTGCGGTGAACCATTTCAAGCTGTTCAAGGACCCGCATTACCTTTTCCTTTCTTTCTTTCAGGGATTGCTTAAGGTAAAGAAGCGGAAGCTCAACATTTTCAAATACCGTCAGCTCGTCGATCAGGTTGAAATTCTGGAATATGAATCCTATTTTCTGTTTCCTGAGATGGCTTCGTTTTCTTTCATTGTACATGGCGACATTCTCACCTGCAAAAAAATATTCCCCTCCTGACGGGCTGTCAAGCATCCCTAAAATATTTAAAAGTGTTGATTTTCCGCAGCCGGAAGGACCCATTATTGCTACAAATTCCCCGTCTTCAATACTGAAATCCACACCGTTCAGAGCATGGGTGTCAACATCCATGGCACTGAAAGTTTTTGTTAGATTCACTGTCTTGATCATACGTTCATCATTTATTTACCAATTTCCAGCTGGTCGCTTACAAGATCAAAGTATATTCCTTTTTTACTGATCAGTTCCTTATGCGTCCCCAGTTCCATAACCTTCCCTTTTGAAAGAACAACGATCTGGTCGGCATTTTTAACAGTGCTGAGGCGGTGGGCAACAATGACCACCGTGCGGCCTTTATAAAAATCATCGAGTCTTTCCATGATAATTCTCTCGTTGGAAGCATCGAGGGCATTGGTTGCTTCATCGAAAAAAAGCACCTTTGGGTTCCTGTATACAGCCCTGGCTATCAGGATACGCTGTTTCTGTCCCTGGCTGAGCCCTGCCCCGTCCTGTCCGACTTTTGTCTGAAGCCCTCTTGGAAAGGTATTGAGAAAATCCTCCAGGTTGGCCAGTGTGATTGCTTTTGATAGCTTTTCTTTATCGGGGGAATTATCGCCGAGAGTTATATTCTCCTCTATCGTATCAGAGAAAATGTAACCATCCTGCATTACCGAACCACAGTTGCTTCTCCAGTAACGGTTCGAAATATCTGTTAAGGGAGTGTCGTTTATAAGAATACGTCCCCTGACCGGGAGATAAAAGCTCAGAAGCAGTTTGACAAGGGTTGTTTTGCCGCTCCCGCTCATCCCTACGATGGCAGTGACCTTGTTGGCCGGGATGGTCAGATTAAGATTGTCGAGGACCATGGGCGAATGAGGACCTTCATATTGGAAGCAGAGGTTTTCAATGGTAATACCCTTAAAATCCCCTATTGAACGGATAAGAGGCTCCCCCTCTTTTTCCTCATCTTCAACGGTGTTAACTTCTTCAATACGGTCCATACTTATTGAAGCATCCTGCATCTCGCGGATAAAACTGACAAACTGCTCAACAGGAGCGTTCAGCTGCCCCAGGATGAACTGTATTGCAAGCATCATGCCCAGGGTAAGCTGGCCCCTGATCACCAGCCAGGCAGTAATGAATGTAATCACTATGTCCTTCGTTCTTAGAAAAAAGAAGGAGCCCAGGTCCTGGTACTGGCTTATTTTCAGGCTTTTAATCTGAATCTCGAACAAAGATTCCTGGATCTTCTCCCATTCTTTCCGTTTAATGTCCTCCGAATTCGTAAGCTTTATTTCAGGCATGCCATGAATGATCTGCAGCAGGGTGTCCTGGTTGTTTGAAAGCTTTGAAAACCTTATATAATCAAGTTCTTTTCTTTTGTTCATGAAGAAATAGACCCATACTGCATAGAGGACGCTGCTTAAAACAAATACGGCCAGGACCAGAGGGCTGTATATGGCCAGGACAATTCCGAAAACAACCATGGTGAGCATTGAGAACAGGATATTGAGCATCCCGGTGGTTATGAATGACTGTATCCTCTGGTGGTCTGATATCCTCTGGATAAGGTCACCAGGCAGTTTGCTTGAGAAGAAAGACATCGGCAGCCTGAGCAGTTTTTTCAGGAAATCTGACACCATGTTGATATTGATCCTGTTCGAGATAAAGACCAGGGCCCTGCTCCTGAAAAATTCCATGCTGATCAGGCCGAAGAACAAGGCCAGCTGCCCCATTACGACAAGGCTTACATATCCTATGTCCTTGTTGGCAATCCCTTTATCGACAATCTTTTGCGTAAGCCATGGAAAAGCGAACTGCAAGGAACTGGCAATGAGCATAAGGATGATGAGCCAGGACATTCTTGAACGGTATGGCCTGAGGTATTGCCTGACGAAGGCAGGGATGCGTTTGTTCTTTGAATCCTCAGGCATGGCTGCGAATTCATCGCCCGGTTCAAGCAACAGGCAGATCCCTTTTCCCCCGCTATCGGGTCCTGACTGCCAGGCTCTCAGGAATTCATTCTCCCTGTAAGTGATCAGGCCATGGGCCGGATCGGCAACTTTGATGAAATACCCATTGGCTTTCTTTGCTATTTTACAGATAACAACAAAGTGGTTTTGCTGCCAATGAGCGATGCATGGAAATGGTGAAGACTCAACAAGCTCTTCAAATGAAAGGTTCACGCCCATGGTTTGCATGCCTACCGACTCGGCTGCATCGCTGATGCCAAGCATCGATACTCCTTCCCTTGTGATATGAGATGCCGTGCGCAGCCTTGAAACAGAAAAATGTTTCCCGTGATAAGCGCATACCATTTTCAGGCAGGCCGGGCCGCAATCAGTTGAGTCATGCTGTTTATAGAATGGGAATTTCACTTTCTATTCATATTTTAATGCATTCACCGGGTTGGATCTCAATACTTTGAGTGTCCTGAGAAGCAGGATGAACGATACAAAGGCCGTAACTGTAAGAATACAAAGAAGCATCACCCAAATGCTGATGTTCACCCGGTAATAAAATTCTTTAAGCCAGAGTTCCATCAGGAACCATGAAACCGGGATGGAAAGGATGGTGGCGATGCCAGTGTATAGCAGGAATTCTTTTTGCATCCTGAAAATGATCTGCACATTGGAAGCTCCGAATACTTTCCTGACCGCCGTTTCTTTCGTCTTTCTTTCGGATATCAATAAAGCAAGGCCGAACAGGCCCATGCCTGTAATAACGAAGGCCAGGATTGTAAAGACAGCAACAGCGATTACGAAGTTATTTTCCCTGGTATAAATACCTTTTAAGCTCTGTTTGTAAAACGAGTAGCTGAAAGGTATACCGGGATAAATCTTCCCCCATACTTTTTGTATCTCACTGATTACTGAACTTTCACTTCCCTGTTTGTAATGGATCAACATTGTATTGATCGAATATGGATTGTAAAGAAAAACTGCTGAAAGTACCTTTGTATGAAGAGTGTGGAGATTAATGTCCCTGGCGACCCCAACAATGCTGGCCCCGTCAACTACCACTCCTATAGGATCTCTAAAGCCAAACTCTTTCATACCCACTTCATTGATCATGCATTCTATCTCATTCCGGTCAATGCTGCCCTGGTCGAAATCCTTGCCTTTAAGCAACGGTATACCAAGGGTTTTGAAGAAATCCCTGTCAATAGCAGTCCGTTCAAACTTTACAGGTTCCTTTTTATTTGGAAGTTGTATTGTCCCGGTGCTCATGTCATACGTTGGAAAACCCAGCAATCCGGTACCTGATACAGAAATCACATCCGCAATTTGCCCAAGTTTGGATTTCATCGACGAATACTTCTGAAAATCTGGTTTTTTTAAGGGCACAAGCAGGATATTCTGCCTGGCGATCGACAGGTTGCTAATATAACACAACCTGATCTGGGTGTAAATGGTGACCATGCAGATAAGCAGGGATAGGGTGATGAAGAGCTGGAAACCGAGGAAGACCTTGCTCAGGTTGAATTTTCCGGGACTAAAATATTTGGCTTTCAGTGCATTGATGGGGTTAAGCCCGGCAAGGTAAACTGCCACATACAGTCCGGAGAGTATGCCGATGGCTAGAGTGATCCCTGTAAAAAATAAAATATATTTCAGCATATTGCTGGAATACATTGTGATGGTGTAATCGGGTAATCCGGTAATCCTTGGATCTATCATCCCGAGAAGAAACAAAGCAAGGGGCAGGGCCATCATGGTAAGTAAAACCGACTCGACCAGGATCTGTATCCTCAGTGCCGCCCGGGTGGCTCCCAGAACTTTTCTTACACCTATTTCCTTGAATCTCAGGGCTGACCTGGCAGTACTTAGAATTGCATAATTGATGCCTGCAAGCAGAAGGATGAATAAAGCGAGCCAGGAATAAGTATAAACCGATATTTTGTTACCGGCAAGATGCAGGTTGTTAATCAGGTTGCCTGATCCAAGATAAATATCCCTGAACGGTTGAAAGGAAATTTTCAGGTTAAGGGCTTGCGGCGCCTTATCATTCAGGATTTTTTGAATCCTTGGTGCAACGGATATAATATCAGTCCCCTGCCTGAATTCGCAGATAGATTCTACAGAGAAATCATCCCAGGAATTAAAAGTGCTGTAAAAATCGGGCATTAAATCTTTCAGCATGCTTTGATAAAATGGAAGGCTTGCTATAAAGTCGGCTTTAATCGTGGAGTTCCATGGCAGGTCATTAAAAATACCCCCAACTACCATTTCATAATTCATATTTCCGGCTTTCAGAATCACAGGAGAATAAAGCCTGAAAGTATTGTTAAAATATTTTTTTGCGGCACTGGCGGAGATAAATAAAATGTTTGGTTTTTTATCCGCTCCCCGGATGCCTCCCCTGGTAAAATTCATGTCAAGCATGTCGAAGATCTCGGGATCGGCACAAATGAGATTCCGGCATACAATTGTTTTATTCTCTGAAGTCAGTGTAACCTGGCCTGTAATATAGAGTTCAGGAACAACTCTGGCAATATTTTTCAATTCCGGAACATTGCCCAGCAGGAGGGATTTGATATATTTTGTACCACAAGGTGTTTTTGACTCCTTTGAATCCGTATAAATGGCACGATACAATTGTTCCTTTCTGGTAAAGAAGCTGTTATAACTGGTTTCATTTATAGCGAACACAAGCAAAACAAATGCAGCAGTGAGACCAAGGACCAGGCCGGTGATGTTTATAATGGTATAGGTTTTATTATTGATTATAGTTCGGTAAGAGGTGACCAGGGCGTTGCGGATCATACTCGTCTTTATAAAACGTCACAAAAGTTAAACCTGTTCATGAAAAGTTCGTAATTTCCTACCGGGGGGCAAAACAAACGGTAAAGACAATCGCTGCATGGCTTTACTTTCATCCTTGTAAGGTGCCAGCTGTTCCCGTTATATAATTCATTCCTGACAAGGTCGGAAATGCTGTTATCATTAATATTCCCGATGGTGTCGTGGTTCAGGTTTGCAAAGGCCTCACCACCGGTTTTAATAAAAAGCCTGCCGTAAAGCTGTTCATTGATGAGGCTTCTCGAATAGACCTGTTGCTGGTTAGGTTTAAGATTCAGGATATCATCCTTTGTGAGAAAGACATTCTCTTTAAAGAATCCTGAATTCTCCCCATTGAAATAAGGGAGAATAAAGATCTTTTCCCTGGATGCCGGGCCGGAGAGTTCAGAAATTGCCTGGTACTCTTCCATAGAACGGATCAGGAAATTGAACCCGAACCTGTTTGACCGTTTAATAAATTCGGAATGACTGCGGATTTCCTTAACTGCCCGGATCCCGCCAGGGAGGGTTATATACAAAGAGACACGGCTGCGGGGTACCCTGAGTAACCTCCAGATCGTTTCCTGGTCACTGCATGGAAGTGGGATGTGGAAAGTTACAGGTAGTGAAAGGTTTCTGAGCCAGGGGAGTAATTCTGAAATTGCAGAATATTTTGTAAGATCTGAACCGCTTAGGTCTAAAGCCAAACCTGAGATCCCCGAGTAAGGTGAACAGTTGTCAATAACAGTTTCAGCCTTCATTTCTCTATATCCTTCCGAATCATATACAGGACAAACGAACTGCTTCATTGCATGACGATATTCCTTACAGATCTCATTATCATCCTGGTTCAGGAAGAAGTATATATTACGGAGGTAGTCATCCGCAGAAAATGAAGGAAAATCTTTTGCCGGCGGATAATTTTTGATAACTGGTTTCGGTCGCACAACCGACGGTTTTTTATCAGGAGGAAACGTAACGATATCCCCGCTGAAGTTCTCCCTCAGATCATCTATTAGAGCTTTTAATTCATTGAGGTTTGAACCGGTATCTATGTTTGATAGGAATCCTTCCCCGGCATCTTCCGCTTTCCTGATGATTTCCGCAATGGCAGACGAATGCCTGTATTCCAGGATTTTACGATTAAGGGAATTGTAAATAAGCACATCATCCCCGGCCACTACCGAGAAAGTATAGGGTTCCAGGTAAAGATACCGGGCCTGGTTATTTCGCAAGGAAAGCTTCATCCCTGATACGTGAAAAAAGTGAATTATCCTGTTCCAAATTATTAAAAATTCCTGACAGGTGTGAAGTGAACTTTTGTTTATTCATAAAAAATTCGCACTTCGGAACACCTTTCTCAACCCCGGTATTGAAAACACATTCCTTGCAATTATCTGAAAGATAGCAATGATTACATAATTTTTTAATTTTCCTGAAGTAATTATTATATGTATCCGTAATCGTATTGCTGTTTATATCGACCTTGTTTTCCCTGACAGACCCCAGTTCAAAGATCCTGCTTATATGTTCACAGGGGTAAATTCCGCCGTCGGCGCTCATGTAAAGCCGGAGGTCAAAGGGGGAGCAGGTTGCAGTAGGCAGGTATTTTCTTTTATCACTCCGTTTTTTAAGAGGATTGAGCAGCTGCTTGGGTTCCCTGTATACAAAGTTCCCGAAGCGTTCAAAGGATTCCGCCATTTCCGAGACTATAGGATGGCTTGTAAACATCTCGTGGATATAACAACTGTTATCGGAGGAAGGAAAGCGGCTTTTCAAAAATGTATCCTGGAACTCTTCCTTGTATTCTTCCATTATCCCTGTGGTTGTTATGCTGGAAAGTATTGGTGTTTTGCCGTATTTCGATGAAAAATATTCATAGATGCTCTTAAGGGTATTCCTGTTATGGCGAACGGTAAGGAATATTACCCGCTTGTCAAAGTATTCGGGATATTTTTCCTTCACCATGTCAATATTCCTGCTCACCAGTTCAAATGAGGATTTATGGTTTGTCTTCAGAATACGGAAGGAATTGGCGAACTCATCTCCATCAAGGCTGATAGCCAGTTCAAAGTTGTGTTTGACCATGAACCCTATATGTTTTCTTAGCAACAAGCCATTGGAGGTAAGAGAATACTTGATTTTCAGAAGCTTGTCTTTGTGGCCCGACACATAATTCACAATGCTTTCTATAAAACAGAAGTTCTTCAGAGGTTCTCCTCCGTAAAAGCTGATGGCCAGTTCCTGATCAGGATTGGCCCGGTGTTTACCGAGAACGACATCAAGCAACTTCAATGCATCCCCTGAATTTATTTTATTGCGCTCCCTGCTCTT
Source organism: Bacteroidota bacterium (assembly GCA_037141915.1). Taxonomy (GTDB): domain Bacteria; phylum Bacteroidota; class Bacteroidia; order Bacteroidales; family FEN-979; genus CAIRDP01. The sequence continues at coordinate 16,987 of JBAXBP010000044.1, forward strand.
ATTGAAATAGAACTTGCTGTATGTGCAATATACGCAATCGAGATTGCAGTCCTCGGTGGTCTCAAAAATGATCTGTTTAGTCTTGGCAAGGTTTTGCTCAATCTTATCAGGTGGAATAATGCCGTCATGGTTTTTTAAGAAACCGGGCTTAAAGAATCCATGCTTTTCAAGAAACCGGAATTTTCCCAGGTAATAAAGGAACTCAGAGGCTTCAAACTGACCCTGACCCGGGATTAAAATACTTTGGCCTTTCCTGGCTTTAATGATCAAGGGCCTTAGAGCCTTTTCACCAATAAAGGAATTGATAAAATGATTTATAAGTGGGTGGGAAAGAAGGAATTGCTTGTTGTGCGAACTATAGAAATAATGATGACCCGATGCAGTTGCAAATGGAATAGCCGCCTTCATGTTTGTTTTAGCAGGGATAACACGATTTCATTAACCCTGCAAATATACTTTTTTTACAGGCCTTTAACAGGATAGTGAACGAGAAATCAACCGTTTCCTGTCTTGTTCTTTGTTGAACTGTAATTGGGGCCATCCGGACATATACACAGATTTTCTCCAGGAGCCTGCTGGTATACTGTTACTGCAGGTGAGCCTGAACCGCATGCACATTTAATATCTGCTCCTCCGCGGATGTTTGAAAGGTTCGACTTCCTGATTTCTGAATTGTAAAGGCTGATGAGGTTGAAAGTTTTCATATTGTTGTTTTTTAATGTTTTTACGTTGTGTTCTATGTGTATTCAACTGCAATTATCGTGCCATATATGTAATAAACAGAAAATCAACAATATAACAAATTTCATTAAAAATAAAGTGTAAAAAAATTTGACACTACTGTCAAAATATTTTACACTTTGCATGTCCTGAAGATTAATTTAAGCCTGTAAACCGGTTATCCTGTCCGGAGAAATTCCTGTTGGAAGATTTCAGTTTCTTAGTATCCTGATGATAAGGATTTCGGCTCCCAAGAAAACAAGAGCGAATATAATGAACCATTTCCATAACGGGAATCCCATATTAAGCCTTTCAACCTGGCTGGAGAACAGGAGGCCTGATGGTTTGAGCACAATCAGGTTCCTGAGGTTGTATTTTTTGATATTTGATTCTATCTCTTTGTATGTGAAGCAATTGATGTCAGATTCCTTGCGATCGTAATTAAATGCCATGGAAGACAATTGTTTACTGCCCCTGTAAACATTATACCACCCGGCCTCTTTGATCTGCGAGTGAATAAAAACCTGCATTTGCTGTCCTGAAGTTCTAATTTCGGGAATGAACTCAAATGTATTGTTCAACTCCTTGATTTTAATCATATTTTTTTCTTTTACAGTGTCGGATGGGAGGTCGATGGATTCAGTTCTCCCTATAATATAATATAGAGAAGACTGGTTTTCGCTCAAAAAAGCCATCCTGTACATTACAGGGACGAAGAGCAGGTGCTGCTGGAAATTTGTAAATGAACGGTCGAGGGGGGAAGCGCAGATATAAAGTTTCCCTTTGCCGATATTTAAACTGATCAGGAAAGGACTTCCGCTTTGCAACCTCATGATCACTGTAGGCGGATTGACAGGCTGGCCTGTCAACAGGTAGTATTTCTGAACAACAGGCAGGTCAACGTTATCGGGCAGGGTTATTTTGCCGGAAGCGTTTCTTTCGAACACATCTGTAAATATCTCATTTTCAATATCGAGTGAGGCAACCCTTTGTTTTACTGTATCACGATTCCCCAGGTTGGGAGCTCCAACAGAGGTTAAGAAGGCATTAAGTTGCCGGGCTGAAGGATTTTCCGGAGGCATTACACATAACGACCCACCTCTTTCAAGGAAAGCTTTCAACTCATTTGCAAGGCCTGAGGAGAGCTCGTCAATTCCTGAGATCAGGATGAGGCTTTGTTTATTGAATGAGCTGTATTCCACCTGGTTAGCCTGCGAAGACCGGAACGAGAATATAGAATCCGAAGTATATAATGACTGCAGATATGGATTCGGCGATTTACCGTAAATACTCAGAACGTTTAGCGATCCTGCAATGTGGTAAGTAAAATAAAACATATCATCGTATACCACAGGGTAATCGGTGATATCAATTCTCCCGAGCTGAAACCCCGTTTTATCTTCTGTATAAGGCAGTGATATTTCTGCGGATTGTCCCGGATCGGTGGAGAAACTTGTTACAGACTTCTGTAAATCGTTAACAGTCAGGCGGAGAGGAATCTTTTCAAGTTTGTCGCTTCCGCAGTTCCTTATTCTCACGTTGAGTTTGACAGCCTGTCCGAGCCTGTGGGCCGGTGTCGTAAACCAGACTGAATCAACGAAGAGGTTATTCTGTTTAACCGATACAACCGGCACCAGGATATAGTCTGTTAAGGAATCTGGTCTGAGGTTCTCAAAATCGGTTGTGCTTTTTTGAAAATCCGAAACCAGGTATTGTATCCTGTTTGCTTCAATCTGCTTTGCAAAGATGTCGTTCTGTCTGCGGATGATCTCATGGAGGCTGATTGAATTATGGGTGATTTTAACTTCCCTGAGAAGCCCCAGGAACTCTTCACGGCTTAAAAAGGGGAGATGTTTGCCTTCAAAGTCATTTGTCACCAGCTGGAAAATATCAGATGACTTATATGCTGATACGATATCAGAAGCTCTTTTCCTGGCAATGTCAAGCAACTTCCCTTCTGTTCCTGTGGCATCCATTGAAAATGAGTTGTCAATATAAATGCTTACAGCTTTGTAACCTGATTTCCTGTTGTTCTGAAGATGCGAGGGTATAAATGGTTGTGAGAAGGCAAGGACCAGGCAGGCAACTGCGAGTAGTCTTGACGCCAGGATTAAAAGTTGTTTAAGCCTTGAGCGCTTCCGGGTTTCCAGCTGGATATTGGAAAGAAAGCGAACATTTGTAAAATATTCTTTGCGGTACCGGCGAAGGTTGAATAAATGGATGAGGACAGGTATCGCAAGTGCAGCGAAGGCAAATAAGAAAGAGGGATTCAGAAACTCCATCGTAAAAGTTTGTATTCGCAAATGTACTAAAAAGGGAAAGCGCAATAAAAAAGGCTGTCATATTGTTCAATGACAGCCTTTTTGGAATAAAATGCAGATTGTCAGATGACTCCCTGATCAAGCATGGCATTTGCAACTTTGAGGAATCCGGCTACATTGGCGCCCTTGACGTAGTTGACAAAACCATCCTTGTCTTTCCCGTGTTTTACACATTGTTCATGGATGCTGCACATGATATGGTGCAGTCTTTCATCAACTTCTTTGAGAGGCCAACTGAATTTCATTGCATTCTGTGACATTTCAAGGCCTGAGGTGGCAACACCGCCGGCATTTACAGCTTTACCAGGAGCGAATAGTATTTTCTTCTCAAGGAAGACCTCTATTGCTTCAGGAGTGGAAGGCATATTTGCACCTTCTGCAACACATTGTACGCCGTTTCTAACCAGTGTGAGTGCATCTTCCTTGCCGAGTTCGTTCTGTGTCGCGCAGGGGAGTGCGATATCGCACTTCACTTCCCATGGACGTTTGCCCTGGTGGAACTGTGCGCCCGGGAATTCATACGAATAAGGTTTCACGATATCCTGGTTTGATGCACGAAGTTCGAGGAGGTAATCAATCTTTTCGCCTGAGATTCCATCAGCATCATAAATGTATCCGTCAGGTCCTGAGATGGTCACCACTTTTGCGCCCAGTTCTGTCGCTTTCAGGGCAGCACCCCATGCAACATTGCCGAATCCTGAGATACACACCGTTTTGCCTTTAAAGCTTTCATTTTTAGTTGCCAGCATTTCCTTGGCAAAATATACTGCCCCGAAACCTGTGGCTTCAGGACGGATAAGGCTGCCTCCCCAGTTCAGTCCTTTACCTGTGAGGACTCCGGTATTCTCCCTGGCAAGTTTTTTATACATTCCATACATGAAGCCGATTTCGCGTCCGCCAACACCGATGTCACCTGCAGGTACATCGGTCTCAGGACCGATAACTTTCCACAGTTCCAGCATGAAAGCCTGGCAGAATCTCATAATTTCGGCATTCGATTTACCTTTTGGGTCAAAGTCGGAACCACCTTTGGCACCTCCCATAGGAAGGGTGGTAAGACTGTTCTTGAAGATCTGCTCAAACCCAAGGAATTTAAGGATGCTCAGGTTGACACTGGGGTGAAAACGCAGGCCGCCTTTATATGGGCCGATAGCATTGTTGAACTGAATACGGTAACCGCGGTTGACCTGAACCTTACCGCTGTCATCAACCCAGCTGACCTTGAACATTAAAACACGGTCAGGTTCAATGATCCGCTCAATAATGTTGGCAGATGCAAAATGAGGATTCTCAGTATACACGTCCTGAATGCTTTCAAGAACCTCACGCACTGCTTGCAGGAACTCAACTTCGCCCGGATTTTTTTTCTCCAGGTCGCTCATGATTTTTTCTAAGTTCATTTGATTCAGTTTTAAAATTATGAATAAGTTTCAGAGTTTTTTCAGGTCAATTTTGTTAATTAAATAACAACTTCAAAATTACAGTGTTTTTCACGAACAACAAAACAAAAACATAATTTTCGGGTGGGATTACTTTTTAGGGCTAGCGGGCGAAGATGTACTTAAGGCATTACCTTCACGGTATCTGATACATTGTGTTATTTTCCCGTCTTCCGAGTAGAATGTTTCATCCCCGTCCTTGATATTATTCCTGTAATGAGTAAGCTGTTTGGTTTGCCCGGTTGCATAATAAACTTTTTGTACACCATTTCCGGCTGTAAATTCTCCCTGTCCTGTCACTTTTCCGAATTCATCGTAATACAGCCAGATGCCATCATGCATACCTCCTTTAAAGTGCCCGTCCACTTTTAATATCCTGTTGGGATACCATTCCTGGAAAGGCCCTTCAGGTTTGCCGTTCAGGTAGTACATCTCCTGCAGGGGGTGGCCGTACCGGTCCCAGGATTTCGCCACCCCGTTCAATACACCATCTTTATAGGTCTGCAGTTCTTTCCTGTAACCTGATTGGTAGTAACGGATAAGGGTGCCGTCAAGTTTGTTGTTTTTATAAAAGCACGACATCATCGGGGCGCCTGTTTCATAATAATACAATGCCTGTCCATGGTACTTCCCGTTTTTCGTGATAATTTCCGATTTGATTGCACCGGAAGGATAATAGTCTTTATTCGTGTTGGTGCAGGAAGTGAAAAAGGT
>JBAXBP010000045.1:0-21949 GCA_037141915.1 Bacteroidota bacterium
GCTTGAGGAAGTGGGTTTTCTTGCCGAGAAGCTGCAGACAAGGTCGCCGTTGCTGAGTACGTTGATGGCATAAGGATGCCCGTTGCTCCTGGGAGGGGCCGGCAGCTTGGTCCATGTCGAAGCTGCTCCTGAACTGAGGTTGGAGGTCATCCAGATGCCTCCTGTTGCCTGCTTGTTGTGGTGCAGAACGCTGGCATACATTTTATCGGGGTTTGAAGGATCCAGGGCTATCCATACCACCGGATGACCGAAATTATGCAGCAGGCTGAAACTGGCCCCGTTGTCGGTCGAAAGATAAACGGCCCCGGTTCCTGCATCGATCTGGGCGTCGTATATCCTGGTGCTCTGGAACATGTCGTGGATGTTAGAAGTGCAGGAATAGATCTTTCCATTCGGATGTTTGACGATGCGGTAAACGGTGTTCTGGGTGAGGTTGGGGATGAACTTCCAGCTTTCTCCTTTGTCGGCGCTCATGATGCCGTTGATGTCGGAATATGCTGCGAGAAGGTTGAGGCTGTCGTTCCAGAGGATCTGCCAGCAGGAGGTGTTCTCAAGCCCTGTGCCGTGATACTTTTTCCCGGTAGGAGTGGGGCTGTTCATGGGGTTTTCATCGGCATGGCTCAGGTATTGCTGGTGCCAGGTCACTCCTCCGTCGGTCGTGATATGGGCGCAGGAATAATCGCTGAGCATAACGGTATTCGCATCATCCTGTGCAACGGTGAAACCAAAAGGTGCTTCGGGGAAACTCCAGCCATGGTCCCCTCCGTAGCCTGCCCATCCTGTATAAATATCCTGGTTGTTGGTGGTGAGAAATACATGGGCCCAGCTCCCGCCGTTCAATGATTTCATCACAATAGGTGCTCCCGCCGAACTCCCGCCGCTCAGGTAAGCGGTCGTAATGTCATCCGCAGACATCCCTACAAAAACAGGAAAATCGCTGCCAATGGCGATGCCGCTGGTCTTTGATGCCCAGCTGCCGCTTGCATTGTCCATCTGGTAGACTCCTTTCATGGCATTCCAGTAATCGCTCCCGTACTGGTAACCTGCCCATACTGCTGCCGCTGTAAGGCAGTAGAACCTTGAAGTGCTGCCGGTTTTGGCTCCTGCAAAGGATAAAATATATTGATTGGACGGGATGCCGGTGATGCTCATGGTGCTGAAGCTTACTCCGCTATTCGTCGATACCAGCAAGCCGTCATTGGTGCCTATATAAATATTGGGGCTGTCGAAAAAGATGCCTGCAATGTGGTTGCCCGATCCGTTGTCTAAACAGGTGTGTACCTGGTGAAACGACGCTCCTCCATCCGCAGAGAAATAAATAGTTCCGTAATCGGCTATCATCAAGAGGTTTGGATTGTTGTAATCGGCAAGCAGGCGTAAAATGCCACCGTTGGGCTGTGACGGATAGGGGTTGCCGCTGATCACGCTCCAGGTATTGCCCCCGTCGGTGCTTTTCATGGGCTTGATGTAATCAATGCCCTGGCTCGAAGTGTAATCTACGCAGTACCTTACCTGTGGATTGTTTGTAAACTGCACGCAGGCGTCATGCCCGCCCTGGAGCTGAAGGAAATTCTGGGTTTTCCAGGTATACCCCAGGTCTGTCGTATGAAAGACTTCTCCCATGTCGCAGCTCATATATATCTCGCTGTGGTTTGAGGGGTTGATCGAAGGCGAAAAAAGGGCGCCGCCCCCGCCTATGCCTTTACTGTACCATGCTGAAGGAACCTGTGCATCAGCGTTACCGTGAAGTGTAAAACCCAGGATAATAAGGAGGAAGAATTTTTTCATATGCAGGTGTTTGGTTTATTATTAAGAGTTGGATTTCGTGCTGAGGTTGCTTGATGAATTTTTTTTTTCAGCCTGAGGCAACCACCAAAAATACTCAATGTCATTATATCGTGAAGCTCATGTTCCTTCCGGTGGGGTTCAATGCCCACGAACTCCCGGGGGGATCAAGAGGCGTAAACCCGCCCTTGTGGCGGACAAATAAAGGCTGTCGCTTTAGCAGGATGACAGCCTTTTTGTTTTTTTTGTATCTTGTAGGCCTGTTAGGCGCGCTTTGCTATTAAAAAATGTTTCTTATGAAAAAGATAATCATTTCAATTTTCTTGCTGGCACTTTTTGTTTCCGGCTATTCTCAGGCCGATCAGCAGGTTCAGAACAAGAGCGATAAGCAGGAGTTCAAAACGGTATTCGGCAGTGGTAAACATTGCGCCAAAATTCCTTTAGGCTATTTCCTTGAATTCAATGCAGCCTACACCATGCTGGGCTCACATAACGTTTTCCTTCCGGGTATCAGCGGGGGCATTATCCTTAACCATCACTGGACTATCGGGATTAGCGGGAGCCTGCTGGGCAATCCTCACGGACTGTATTACGACAGCATCTATTACGATACCGTTGGAAAGCCTATGAAAGGGGCATACCTGCACGGAGGTTACGGCGGATTGCTTTTGGAATACACCCTTCTGCCCAATTCTGTTGTTCATGTGTCGTTTCCACTCGTAATAGGAATGGGGTATATGGTCTTCATGAGCCAGAATCATTATGAACATAATAACACGAACTGGACCGAAGATCAGCATAATTACAACGTTGCCGATAATTACTGCTTCATCATAGAACCCGGGGTGCGTGCCGAATTCAACCTTGTGAAAATGTTCAGGATGGGCATCACCCTCAGCTACCGCTACAGCCCCAACTTCAGACTGGCAGGTGTCTCAAAGTACGAACTGAACCAGTTCAACGCCAAGCTGAGCCTCAGGTTCGGAAAATTCTAACCCATGATCCGTGACTGGTGAACCGAGTCACGAGTCACCGTTCACGATTTCTTCAGCAGATCCCTGATCTCTGTGAGCAATTCCTGGTCCTTTGTTGCCGGCGACGGTGGAGGGGGAACGGCTGCGGCTTCCTTTTTCTTCGAAAGTGAATTGAGTCCTTTCACCATCAGGAATACCGAAAACGCCACTATGGTGAAATCGACAAGGGTCTGAATGAAGTTCCCTATCTTCAGGGTCACAGCATCTTTGATGATCTTTCCCGTGGCAGGATCGGTGATGGCGTCCTTCATCGTTATTTTGATATCCGTGAAATTGATGCCGCCCACCAGCAGCCCTATCGGCGGCATGATCACATCATTTACCACCGATGATACGATCTTGCCGAATGCAGCCCCTATGATGATACCTACCGCAAGGTCGATCACATTGCCCTTCATTGCAAAATCCCTGAATTCTTTCATCATGCTCATACTGTTTGGTTTTTAGGTTACTCCTTTATTCTGTTACGTGAACCGTGACTCGTGACTCGTGACTCGTGAACCGTGAACCGTGAATCGTGAAATTTTTTACGGATCACGGTTCACGGTTCACGGATCACGGTTAAAGTCCTTCCCTCACCTTTCCGCCTTGCACCGCGATTATTACCGATGCAAGCTTCATGCTACCCGACGTAGCCACAACTTCCATGTTTCCCGGGTTACCCTGAGACTGAACGATCACCTGGCATTTGCCGTTGAACAACTGCCTCTGCCAGCTTCCTTCCTTGCATTTGTCGGCCTCGTGGCTGCTCGGATCCCCGTTGCCGACACCTATGATGCGGCCTTCACCTTTCAGCTCAAACTTAATGAGGTTCATGGCATCGGGGACTTCACGGCCTTTTTCATCAAGAACGCTTACATTCACCACGCTCACATCCTCCCCGTCGGCATTGATGCTGCTGCGATCGGGACTCAGGACTATCGTAACAGGTTCTCCAGTAGTCTCGATCTTTGTCACGATCTTCGTCACGATCTTCGTCACGTTTTTCATCACGTCCCTCGTCCCGTCCTTCGTCCCCCGGGCTTCAAGGGTTCCCGGTTTATAAGCCACCTTCCATTCGAGGTGTGAGTTCAATGGCATTGCTTTTGTACCCAGGCTCTTCCCGTTCAGGAAAAGTTCAACTTTCTCACAGTTCGAATTGCACCACACGCTGATGGTATCTCCCTCATGCCCTTTCCAGTTCCAGTGGGGATATATATGAAGGACGTCTTGAGCAGTCCACCAGCTTTGATAATAATAATAATAATTCTTGGGAACCCGCATACATCCATGATCGCGAAATGGGAATTGATGCAGGGCCATTCGTAAGGCGTGGGTTCTCCGCGGTAATTGAAACCGGACTAAACGAAAGCCCCGAGCAGGAAGGGCCTTGCGGCATAATACTTCCACCAGGTCTCTGCCAAAGATCCCCAGCCGGGATAGGTCACATCGTAATCGGGAACATAGCCTTTTACAGTATCTTTTTTATAGATGCCGCGGGTGCAGAGTGTGCTTGCTTCCTCGCTTCCCATAAGGATCTGGTGAGGATGCTCCTTGTGGTATTTGTCGATGTCGGCATTGTTGTTCATATAATTGAACCCGCGTATGGGCATAAGCTCGTTCACTCCCTTGTACTCGTTCCCGTTGTTGCCTGCATAGGAATACAGCCTCGTGGGATCGAGCTGCTTCAGCCTTGCGATGAGGGATTTGGCAATGTTATGACCGGTTTCATTGCCCTGAACCACCCATTCTTCGTTGCCGATGGACCAGATAATGACACTGGGATGGTTGCGGTCGCGTTTTATCAGAGTTTCGAACTGTCCCATGTATTCGGGGGAACTGCCCATCAGCCTGGTCTCGTCAAACACCAGCATCCCCAGGCGGTCACAGGCTTCGAGAAGTTCGCGGGTTGGAGGGTTATGGCTGGTGCGGTATGCGTTGCAGCCCATCTCCTTAAGCTTTTCAATGCGGTAATACTGCAACCTGTCGGGCAATGCGGAACCTACCCCGGCATGATCCTGGTGACAGCATACACCCTTGAGCTCAACCCTTTTCCCGTTCAGGAAAAATCCTTTGTCCTCATCGAATTCCAGGGATCTGATGCCGAATTGGGTGGCCATGCTGTCAATGATGGTTCCGTTGACTTTCAACAGCGAAACCAGGGTGTAAAGGTTTGGCGTTTCAAGCGACCAGAGAATGGGGTTTTTCACGCTGAAACCTGTTGATTCAGTGACTTTCTGTGAGGGTTGCGATGTAAGCCCTTTGTTAAGGGCCGATGCAACCTGCTTGCCGTCGGGGCCAAGCACCAGGCTCTCAAGGTCAAAGCCTGCTTCTTTTTCGCCCTGGTTTATAACTTCGGTCTCGGCGACAACCACAGCCGTGGCCCCCCGGATCTCGCTATGGACGAACACCCCGTATTCCCTGATATGGAGCTGATCATACTTCTCCATCCAAACATGCCTGTATATTCCTGCGCCTTCATAGAACCAGCCTTCGTACTGAGAGGCATCGGCCCTCACTACCAGCACGTTTTTTTTCCCGAACCAGAGGTAGTCGGTCACATCGAAGCCGAATTCGGAATACCCGCTCATATTGCCTCCCATGTAATGTCCGTTCAGCCAGACCTTACAGTCACGGAAAACCCCGTCGAACCTGATCCTGATGCGTTTGCCGCGGTCGGTTTCGGGCAGGCTGAACGATTTGCGGTACCAGCCAATGGTGTTTTCGGGATATTCCCTGCCGGCCGGTTTGTAACCATGACTCAGCACATTTGGATTTTTGCTTTTAACGAAATCCTGCTCCACCATCCAGTCGTGAGGGAGGTCAATCTGCCTCCAGCCTGAATCGTCAAAGCCGGGCGCAACAGCCCCGTAAGCTTCACCTGCCTTTGCAAAAAGAGCTTCAGCACCGTATCCGAAATCCTTGTCTGCGGACGAGGAACTGCCAAGACTGAACTTCCACCCGCGGTCTATAAGGAGTTTGACACGCGGGTTGCTGCCGAATGAATGGATGGCTGCAACACAAAGGACGATGCAAAGCAGGATTGAAATTTTTTTCATTTGGGACGAAATTTACTACAACTCAAAAATATGAAATTTTTCATCGCAGTCCCGGTTCAGGCCTTTTGCTAATTTTGCAGAATATTGATCAGTGATACGATTCACCATTCACGATTCACGGTTCACGATTCACGATTCACGATTCACGATTCACGATACAAGATGAGAAGCAAACTCTGGAACAGGAACTTCACCCTGCTTACTGCATCCAACTTCCTGATGTGCTCTGCATATTATTCGCTTATCTCGACTCTCCCGCTCTACGTTTCAGATGTGCTCCATTCCCCGCATTCGGTCGTTGGGCTTGTGCTTTCGGCTTATGCCATTGCAGCTATCCTGGTACGTCCGTTTACAGGTTTTGGTCTTGACTACTTCGGCCGAAAGACCATCTTCATTGCCTCCCTCCTCGTATACGGCCTTATTTTCAATGCTTACGTGTTCGCTTCTTCTGTGATGATCATCCTGTTTCTGAGGTTTGCTCACGGACTTACCTGGGGGCTTACCACTACAGCGAATACGACTATTGCAGGGGATATCATCCCCCGGGAAAAGAGAGGGGAGGGCTTCGGTTTGTTTGGTGTTTCAACTACCATCGGCATGGCGCTGGGGCCTCCTCTTGGAACAGTCCTGCTTCAGCACTGGGGTTACAATGCGATGTTCATTGCAGGTTCCTTCGTAAGCATCCTCAGCATGTTGCTGGCCGGCATGATGAAATTCCCGGCTTATGCCCCTCTCCCTGAAAACAGGCAGTTCAAATGGAAAAATCTTTTCGAGGCCAGTACGGTCATCCCTTCGGCAAATCTTCTCATTATCGGCCTGGCATATGGCGGGCTCATTTCCTTCATAGCCTTGTACGGTAAAGAAATCGGGATTAAAAATCCTTCCGGCTTTTTCCTGGTATATGCCCTGGGTATTATCACCTCCAGGTTCTCGGTAGGCAGGGCTCTCGACAGGAACGGCCCTCGCCTGGTCATCATATCCTGCCTCACCCTGATCATTATTGGATATCCCTTGCTGGCCCTGGTACATAACCCCTGGGGATATTACTCGGCTGCGGTCATCCTCGGCCTTGGCAACGGTGTGGTCTGGCCTACTTTCCAGGCCATGGTCAACAATATCGTTCCTCCCAACCGCAGGGGCGCTGCCAACTCTACCATCTTCATCGCCATGGACCTCGGCATGGGGCTCGGCATGATGATCGCAGGCATTATCTCCCAAAAATACAGCATCTCCCTGGCCTTCCTCTGCTGCGCCGCTTATGCTGCCACCGGACTTGTCCTCTTTCGCCTCTTCACCCTCAAGCACTACCTGAAAAGGAGGGTGTTTGTCCTGCTCACACAAAATAGCGAAATTGCGTTCGGCGAAGCCGAAATGAGCACGCAAAAGAAATAAGCAATTGGTGCGAATAAATAGCGAAAATTTGATCATTATTTTATTCTACGACCACCGGAATTTCTCCTGTTCGCACTGACGAAAATTTGCTAAAAATCTGCGGTCTTCGCCTAAAATTCCTATACCGCCCTGCTTCGCAGGTCTCAAAAAGGAGGAATTTTTACGGCTCAGCCCTTGATATTCTTAACGCATATTTTCTAATGCACTCACACGGAAAATTCCGCTGATCATAGTTTATTTTGTATTCTTAAATCCTTAATTTCGCTTTTCGCCATTTCGCCTTTAAATATAGATAGTATGAAACACCTCCTCTTTTTCCTGGCAGCGTTTTTGCTCATTGCCCCCATGTCAGCAAACGCGCAGCAGCATACCTTCAAAATCGGCAAGGGTGATTTCCTTCTCGACGGGAAACCGTACCAGCTCATCAGCGGCGAAATGCATTTCGCACGTATCCCGCGTGAATGCTGGCGTGATCGCCTGCATATGGCTAAAGCCATGGGGCTGAATACGGTGGCAACCTATGTGTTCTGGAACTACCATGAAACTGAAAAGGGTAAATACAACTTTAAGGAAAATGCCGACATTGCCGAATTCTGCAGGCTGGCCCAGCAGGAAGGTCTCTGGGTGATAATAAGGCCGAGCCCTTATGCCTGCGCCGAATGGGAGTTCGGTGGATACCCCTGGTGGCTGCTCAGGGAGAAGGACCTTAAAGTGCGCAGCCAGGATCCGCGTTTTATGGATATGAGTAAAAAATATTTTGCAGCCCTTGCGAAACAGATAGTTCCTATGCAGATCACCCACGGCGGGCCTGTGATCATGCTGCAGATCGAAAATGAATATGGTTCGTACGACAAAGATAAAGTCTACCTCGGTAAGTACAGGGATATATACAGGGAAGCCGGGATTGATGTGGATCTGTACACCTGCGACGGGCCCTCCCAAATGCCTGCGGGATATCTTCCGGGTGTTCTTCCTGCGGTTAACGGCCTCGACAATGTAAAGGAGGTGAAGGAGCTCATCAACAAATACAACGACGGCCACGGCCCGTATTTCATTGCCGAATGGTACCCTGCCTGGTTTGATTCCTGGGGAGAGAAACATCATGTGGTCCCTTACAAGGAGTTTATCCAGACTTATGATTCGGTTCTGGATGCAGGTCTTTCTATTAACATTTACATGGCTCACGGAGGGACTACCCGCTGGTTCTGGAACGGGGCCAATATGGGGAGAAAAGAACCGTATTCACCGCAGACTTCCAGTTATGATTATGATGCTCCTATTGACGAAGCAGGCAATGCAACTCCGAAATTCATGGCCATGAGGGAAATCATTATGAAACATCTTCCCAAGGATGTCGTACTGCCGGCAGTGCCTCCAAAGAAAAAAACCATCGCCATCCCTGAGATAAAGATTACATCGTCTTCACCTTTGTTTGACAACCTCCCTTCGCCTATAGCAGTCTCAAGGCCTCTGAGTTTCGAAGATTTCGGACAGGGCTATGGCTTCATGCTTTACCGCACTTCGGTGAAAGGTCCTCTTAAAGGGCTTTTGAAAATAAACGGGCTGAGGGATTACGCACTCGTATTTCTCGACGGGGAAAAGATAGCTGTCCTGGACCGCCGTCTGAAACAGGATTCTCTCGAAATTAGTATTCCCGAAGGTGGTGCAAAGCTGGATATCCTTGTCGAGAATAACGGAAGGATCAACTACGGATATTATCTGAATGATAATAAACAGGGGATCACCGGCAGCGTCACTCTTGAGGGTAAAGAGATCAAAGGCTGGAAGATGTACGGTTTTCCGATGAAAGATGCTCAGGCAGTAAAATTTTCGGCTTCAAAAGCACAGTCAGGACCTGTTTATCGCAGGGGTACGTTTACGCTCAGTAATACCGGGGACGCTTACCTTGATCTCAGCGAATGGGGCAAGGGTCATGTATGGATCAACGGCCGCAGCATAGGTAAATACTGGTATATAGGGCCCCAGCAAACATTATATGTACCGGCCCAATGGCTGAAAAAGGGACAGAATGAGATCATCGTCCTGGAACAGCTGAAACCTGAACAGGAAAGTATCCGCTTCCTCGATCATCCGGTTTTGGATGAGGTGAAACAGTAATGAATTATTCGATTTTGATGATTTTGTAATTCGATATTTTTGCCCTGCCTGACCTTACTGTAAGGAAATAAATCCCTTTTGCGAAGCCGGATAAATCAAGTGCCGGTGAATCCGATACGCTTAACATTTTTTCTCCGTATACATTACTGACGGTAACATCCATATCTTTTTCATCCGCGCCTTTTATATTCACGATCCCGTTTGTCGGATTCGGGTAAATTACAAGCTCTTTGTCTATGCCGTTCTGCCCGCCTATCCCGGTCACTATCACTTCTACGGTAACCGAAGCGGTATCGGAACATCCCGTATTGGCATCAGTAATGTTTACAATATAGGTCGCCGTGGCTGTCGGGCTTATAACGGGATTTTGAAGTGTGGACGTAAATCCCGGAGGAACCGAGGTCCAGGAATAAGTGTACGAGGGATTGGTCTCAGTAATGGTGGTGGCATGAGAATACAGTGTATCCTGTATGCCTCTCCACACCGCCGGAGATGAAGCGCTTGCAAATGTTCGCAGGCCCCTGACGTAGCATTCTGAATAACGCATCGCATTGGTGACACTCCCGGTCGGGTGAAAGGTCCACAGCACCGTTCCATTATGATCAACTTCAACGATCGTAGTACAGGTTGTAAGGGTAACCAGTGAATTACCATTGGGTAATTGATAACCAGAGCCCTCAACCTGGCTTTGACAGGTGGCTGTGTAGCGCCATGCATAAGTTGCAGGAGCATAAGCCTGGCCCTGCGTTTTTAAATAATTATATCCGTCATAGGGAGGTAAAAAAATATCAACACAGGAATGGTTGCCAGCCCCCCCTTTATTATTAAATGCACATAGATAATTGGGGTAATATGGATCATCGGCAGGAAGCCAATGCACATTGTGAGCTATGTTAAAATCAGTAGTGCCGCTGGTTTCATATGCAGCAGGGTTCCCCCACCTGTAAAGAAGATCTCCGCCATGACCTGAATTTCCACCGGAATGACCGGCTGCTTCTGCTGTAGTGGTGCTGTGATCTATAATAAAAACTTCGCTGTAAATATAAGAACTGAACGCGATCTGGTCGAGAGTGGCATTGTAATCAATCCCATTAGTATGAATAAAATCACCGATATTGTCGTAATTTATATTTATCAATTGCGGGTTTTCAGATATGGAGGTTACATAATTATCTTTTGCCGGATATAAATCCTGGCACAGGTGGTCCCATAGCTTCCACTCCCATACGACGGTTCCTGTTGTGGGACCTGTAGGATGCACCTCAATGATCTTGTCCGAATGCCTGATGATACTTAGAGAAGATCCTGCCTGTATTCCTTCGGAAGCAGTTTTGACCTCCAGCGCGATCATTAGTATATTCCCGTTAGGCATGTGATGAATATCATGGTGGAGGACTGTTGAATTTGTGGAATAAATGAAATCCCATACTACATTGTTATTCCAGTCAACCATTTGAACCTCGCCTGAAATGAAGGCACTGTTAATTAAATTGCCGGTGTAGGTGACAGTCCTCAGAAGTGTATCCCCGGGAAGTAAATAGGATGAAAAGTTGGTCTTTTTATTGGAAGCGAACGTCCATGTTTTATAGACGGTATTGTTCGTGTCGATCAGGTATGCTTTATTTGTGCCGGCTACGCTGTATAAAGTATATAACCCCCACTGTTGGGCTTTTAACCCGAAACAGATTAATCCCAGGGCTAAAAGCAGTATGGATTTTTTCATCAATTTTTTCTCAAAGTTACGAATAATCAGGCATGTATTGATAATCGAACCCTGATAAAGTCATTAATTTCTAAAGGTAGATTCTCCGCGGCTTGCCTGAAAACCCGGGGCCGGGGTTGATCATGAATGGTATCAACCCCGGCCCCGGTAAGGTGGTTAATTACCTCCTTCCGCCTCCTCCTGAGCGTCCGCCACCGCCTCCGCCCATGGGGCGTTCCCCACCGCCTCCCGAATTGCGCTGGAAGCTGCCTGCGTTCTGGTTCAGCTGCTGTGAGCGTTCACGGTTCTGGCTTTGCCTGTCCATTGAGGACTGGTCAAACCCCTGGTTGCCTCCTCCCGGACGGGATGCAGGCTGCTGAGTAGGTTGCGGTGTTGGTCTTGCTGCCGGCTGCTGGGTCGGCTGCGGAGCTGGCCTTGCCGAAGGTTCCTGCCTGCCTGGCTGCTGTGAGGGCTGACCGGCAGGTTTCGTTGAAGGATCCTGTCTGCCTGGCTGTCCCGATGGCTGGCCTGATGATCTGCCCGAACCCTGGTTCACATCCTGCCAGTTCTTTCCGTCGTTCTGCTGCCAGCTGTTGTTCTGGTCCTTGCGGTAAACATTCCCGTCTTTGTCGGTATACACATTGTTCCTGGTATTGGGAGCTGTGCCTGCGCGGTTTGTATTCCCCTGGCCTGACGGCTGGGTCGCTGGCTTTGTCCTGTCGGTGGGCTGAACCTGTCCCGGCCTGGTTGAAGGTTGGGTCGTTGCGGTTCCCCTTCCTGCCGGTACGGTTCCCGGCCTGCTATTCTGCCCCGATCCAGGCCTTGCTCCTGGCTGGTTGTTATATACGTTGTTGCGGTTGTAGTTGTAATGGTTTACGTTGACGTTAACATAGGTGTTGTTCCTGTAAACCGGCGGACGCGGCCCGTAATAATGATTGTACGGCGGACAGAAGGGAGGATGGTACATTGGTGGTCCCCACCAGCCTATCGGGCGTGGTCCGTAAAAACCTACGGCCATAAAACCTACCGACATACCCCAGCCAAAACCCCATCCTGTCCAGGGATTGTATGCCATGGCAAAACCATAGGTCATGGGCATGGGATAATAATAGGAGCCGTACCATGGGTTATAATAGTACCCGGTACCGTAAACCACGGTGGGTCCGTAAACATAGCATCCCGTGTAGCCCGGAAGATAACCGACGTAAACCACATCCGGAGTCGATTCATAAATGTAAACGTACTTGACATTATAAGCGGGATCATCAGGTGGAATATTCTGGATGTCGGAGGGGATCGCCGTAGCGACTGCCCATGGGCCGGCAGGAGAATTTCCCACGAACCAGACTGCGTTTTCGCATACATAATACGTCTTGTCCGACATGATCACCTTGCTGCCGGTGTTGGCTCCCCTGTATAAATTGGTTCCCTTGATCTGAACGAACTTGGGATCCCCGTCATAAGTCACACTGCAGGTTGCCGTCTTACGGTCCACTGCAGCCGTCTGCGGGATCTGGGCGTCAAGCACTGCTTCCTTTGCTGCATCGGTGCCTGCAACGGAGGACAGTACCTGGTCCTTATCTGATCCTTCGGGGATGCTGGCGAAATCTGCAGGCAGCTTATCCGAGGGGACGAAGGTCCAGGGGCCGGCCATTGCAACTGAAGTGTACCAGCGTCCCGAAACAAGGATGTAATACATCTGCTTGTCGATATACATGAAAACATTGTTCTCGCTGTTGTTCATATATAATAACTGGGTGCCCTGGATGGGGGCAAAATCAGGCTCCCCGTTGCTCTGGACAAGTTCTGCAGGTGCCGTTCTCACTATGATCTGGGGAGGCGCGGCAGCTGCGTTTTTATCTTTTGATGTGGTGCTGCTGTCTGCCGGCTGCTGACTGCCGGCTGCCGACTGCGCCTTACTGGCCTTGGCCTCTAAATCCTCCTGTAACTTCTTAATGTCGCGGGGCTGTTCCTTTATATTGACACACTTTCCCTTGACCATATCGGTCGTTTTATACCAGAACGAACTTCCGTAGATATAATATTCCTTCGTTGAGGGCTCCTCTACAACGAAATACGGTGTGTTGATGGCCTGCAGTATCTTGGATCCCGGTATCGGCTTGAACTTCGGCTCCCCGTCGAAGATCACCAGCACGGTAGGCGTTTTAGTGAAAATGATCTCAGGAGGTGCATTGCTAAGGGCTGATTCCTCTTTCATCACTGCTTTTGCATCCTTCAGGCTTGCATTGAGCTCGTCTATGGTCATGTCAAGGCTCCATTTCGGGATCTCTGTTTCAAGGGAGTTCTTGAATTTATCGATCTTCGCAGGATCGGTCTGGTCTGGATTGGGAAAACGCACATTGAGGATTTTCACCCCGCTCATGCTGACTTCCCTGCTCGTGCGGTCTACGGCAATATTGGTCTGGAACCAGATTGCCCCGAAAATCGGGGTCTGGCCGTTCCTGGTGTAGGAAACCGCAGCCCTTCCGTAAAGTTTAATCCCGACCAGGGAGTCAGGCTGGGGCTGGTAAACCAGGATCTTCCCGTTTGTTGTGCTGATCTGTTTCGGCCAGTTTGAAGGTGTTTCCAGCTTCGTCTGCGCCATCATCATAATGCTTAAACCCAAGCCCAGGATGAAAATACTCATGCGTTTCATAAAAGATGTTTTTAGTCGTATACTCCAATATATCTTGATATTACAAGTCTCTGTATCTCTGATGTGCCTTCTCCTATCTGCAGCAGCCTCTGGTCGCGGTAGAACCTTTCAACATCGTAGTCCTTCATCAGCCCGTACCCTCCGAAGATCTGAACGGCTTCGTCGGCTACTTCCTTTGCTATTTCCGAACAATACAATTTTGCCATGGCGGCTTCTTTTGCAAATGGCTGGTGATTCGATTTCAGCCATGCTCCTTTGTACAGCAAATTACGTGCCAGTTCTATCTTCGTTGCCATGTCGGCAAGCTTGAATGCAATCACCTGGAAATGGCCTATGGGCTTTCCGAACTGCTTGCGTTCCTTTGCGTATTTAAGAGCCATTTCGAAAGCTCCTTGTGCGCAGCCCAGGCCCATTGCGCCAATAGCCAGGCGTCCGCTGTCCAGGGTGTTCAGCATGATCTTTGAACCTTCGCCCCGTTTACCCAGCAGGTTTGAAGCAGGTACGCGGCAATCATCAAAAAACAGCTGTGCAGTATCCGACGCCCTCCACATCATTTTGCCGTGCATGGGAACACGCCTGAATCCCGGGGTATCGGCATCCACAAGGATAGTGGAAAATTCCTTATGACCGTTCTCCTCACCGCTGACCACCTGCACTGTTGCACCTTTGTTGATGGCTGATGCGCCGTTGGTGATGAAGATCTTTGACCCGTTGATGACCCACTGGTCGCCTTCGAGCCTGGCTGTTGTTTTAGTCGCCCTTGAATCGCTGCCAGCGTCGGGTTCGGTAAGCCCGAATGCCCATAAGGCATCACCCGTTGAAAGCATCGGCAGGTATTTCTGCTTCTGCTCGCCGTTGCCGTAATTCAGGATTGGTCCCATCCCCAGCGAGATGTGGGCTGCAAGGGTGGCTGCATGCGAGCCGTCAACCCTGGCGAGTTCTTCAACGGCGATCACATACGAAATGGTGTCCATGTCAAGTCCTCCGTATTCCTGGGGAGTTCGTATCCCGAAAAGGCCAAGTTCTCCCATGCGTTTCGTCAGGGGGATTGAAAATTCTCCTTTTTCGTCAAGTTCCCTTGCCTGTGGCTTGATCTCGCGCTCGGCAAAATCACGCACGGTCTTGCGGATGTTGTGGTGTTCTTCTGTCAATAACATGATGGCTTATGGTTTTTGGTTAATGGTTTTTTATTAGAAAAAATATTTTTTTGCCAGGGTTTCAGCCTGAGCCAGGGCTTCATCATTTATTTCTGCATCTTCTCCTTTTTTGCTGCAAAAATCAAGCAGGTGCCTGGTGTTAAGGTTCCCAAGCATGGTTTTATCGGCGAACGGACAGCCCCCCAGTCCGTCAACCACGCAGTCGAAACGCCTGATGCCTTCGGTATAAGCGGCATCCAGCATATCAAACCAGTCACTTCCTCTGGTATGCAGGTGTAATCCGAATTCCACGCAGGGGAGATCATGGGTAAGCATGGAAAAAACCTGCGAAACAGTTTCTTTATCAACCGGCATCGAGACATTTGATAAAGGGATGATACGCACACCCATTTTCTGCAGTTTGTCTGCAGCTTCAAGCAGGTTCTCGGGCAGCCATTCTTCCCCGTAAGGGTTGCCGAAGGCCATGGAAAGATAGATGACAGGGGTCTTGTTTGTTTTACTGCATAAGTTCAGCAGATGATCAACGTTTGCAAGCGATTCATCATAAGTCGTGTTCATGTTCCGCTTCAGGAATCCGGGCGAGAAGGAATGTGGATATGAAATACAGTCTATCTCCTCACGTTCTGCAACCAGCCCGGCTCCTCTTTTGTTCACCACGAGCATCATCAGCTTTGACTTCTTTGAATTGAGATCCAGCCTGCCGAGGACTTCCATGCTGTCGGCCATCTGTGGAATCGCCAATGGCGAAACGCTGCTCCCGATCTCCACGGTATCAAACCCCGCTTTCAGGATGGCATTGATGTATTCAGCCTTCTGAACCGCAGGTATGACCCTCTCAAGCCCCTGCATCCCTTCCCTCGGTGATTCTATTAGTTTCAAACTGTTGTTTTATCTTTGATCAAATAAAATGGTGAAATGGTGAAATAAATTCGTCATTCAAAATTCGTTATTCGATTATTCGAGTATTCATCACCCTCTCCCTGTCAGGTTTTTCGGAATCCGCCCGTTCTTGATGGCTTCCGACCGCAGCCGCCGCCCGGCTATCCTTTCAACCATGCTGCCGATTTCGAGCACCTTATCCACATCCAGTCCTGTATCAATTCCCATCTCGTCCATCATCACCACCATATCCTCAGTCGAAACGAGACCGGTGATGTTTGGGTCTTTATAATAATAGCTGCCTGTTCCGCTGACAGGCACCCCGCTTACGAAGTTTGCAGGCTGTCCGCCAATGCCTCCCATGGTCGATTCGAAATTCACCATACCTGCCTGCAAAGCAGCCAGAACATTGGCCAGCCCCCAGCCGCGGGTGGTGTGAAAATGAACGATCTGCTTTTCAGGCCGCGGGATGGCTTCCAGCAGCATGGAGTAATATTTATACACCCTGTCGGGAGAAGCGCTTCCGTCATGATCGGCATGCTCCACATCGCTGGCACCGATCTGGAACCAGCGTTTTGCAAATTCAATAGCCTTGCTCATTTCGGTAGGACCTTCTATGGGACAGCCCCAGATGGTGCTTACTGTCCCGTTCACTTTCAGTCCTGCATCTTTGGCCAGGGGGATCCACTTTTCGGCCATCTTCCAGTATTCGGCCAGGCTGAGCCCCGAATTCTTCTGGTGATGCGACTCGCTGGTCGATACCATCAGTAAAATACGGTTGGGCCCCCAGCCTTCCTTTTTCGCCTGTATTGCTCTCTCGATGGCTTTCTCACGAATGGTGATAGCGGTTATTGAAACCGAATCAATAAGGTGGGCTACTTTTTTACTGCTGCGGATGGACTTAAGTAGTACATCAGAGTCTTTGAACTGCGGCATGCCCTGCGGGTTCCCAAGGTTGGTCAGTTCGACATGCTTGTACCCGGCCAGGATGAGCTGCTCGGCAACCCAGATCTTGGCTTCGGTCGGAATAAAGATCTCCTCATGCTGGAATCCATCCCTTACGGTAATGTCTCCCAAGGTTACTTTCTTCGGATAATTCATATCTTTTTTTGTTAGTAATTAATCGTTCGTTTACGTGAACCGTGAACCGTGAACCGTGATCCGTGAATCGTGATCCGTGAATCGTGATCCGTGAATCGTATATGTTTGTATTTTATTCTTATTCTCATTTGTACATTGTACATGGTACATCGTACATTCTTATTATTTCTTCTCCAGGTCCACTAATACGGTGCTGGTTTCAACCATCTGCCCCAGCTTCACGTTCACTTTCTGAACGCTTCCATGAACGCTGGCCGTGATGAGGTTCTCCATTTTCATGGCTTCGATGATGAGCAGCACCTGTCCTTTCTTAACTTCTTCTCCCGGCTTCACATTGATCTTCGTAACTTTCCCCGGCATGGGTGAAGTGATATGCCCGCCTTCATTGCCGGCGCTGTCAAACGATGCCTCCGAAACGGTCTCGGTAAGCAGGTCAGCTCTCTGCATCGAATAAAGGAACCCGCCTGTGCTTACATATCCCAGGTTTCCCTGGTCTTCCGAAACGTATAAAACGTGATCATGCCCGTCAATCGTACAGGCCATGCGGTTTTCGTTCCAGCTGTCGATGCTGCAATGGTATACAACACCTGAAATTCCGAAGTCAAAAATGTTTTTGCCGCTCCTGCTGACATTTGCCGTAATCTCATGCTTGTCGGCTTTCAGCCTGATCCTGATTAGGTCGCGCCAGTAGCCGATCTGCTGCCATACGTTTGGAGCCTGGCAGCCGGCAACAAGCGAATTCGAAAGGCTTGCCATCAGGTATCCTGCCACGGGTACATGCAATGGAAATTGCTCTTTTTCGGCTTCTATCCCGCGAACAATATTTTGAAGGTGCTCGTCGCAGAACCTTGTCGATATCCTGTTGGCGACGAATGCTTCGCTCTGCAGCAAAGCAGCCAGGAAAGGTATATTTGTTTTAATACCGTGGATGATGTAGTCGCGTAATGCCCCTGCCATCACCCGCGTGGCTTCCTCCCTGTCTTCTCCCCAAACAACCAGCTTGCAGATCATGGGGTCGAAAGCGCTTTTGATCCCGCTGCCTGCAGTAACCCCTGTGTCAAGCCTGATCCCTGCCACCATTGGTTCCATGTAAAGGCTCATGTTCCCCGGCGAGGGCTGGAAGTTGTTCGATGGGTCCTCTGCATAGATCCTGCATTCTATTGCATGACCTTTCTGCCTTACATCTTCCTGTTTTATCCTCAACGGATGCCCGGAAGCTATCAGTATCTGCTCCTCCACGATGTCAATCCCCGTCACCATCTCGGTCACCGGGTGCTCCACCTGTATGCGGGTGTTCATCTCGAGGAAATAAAAATCAAGGTGCCTGTCGACCAGGAACTCTATAGTGCCGGCGCTTGTATATCCTGCTTCTTTGCCAATCCTCACTGCAGCCTCACCCATTTTAAGCCTTACCTCCGGGCTCAGGGTGGGAGATGGGGATTCTTCGATTATTTTCTGGTAACGTCTTTGTATAGAACATTCCCTTTCAAAAAGATGGATCACATTCCCGGCCTCATCACCGAGTATCTGCACTTCAATATGCCTGGGTTCTTCAATATATTTTTCAATGTATACCGTTTCATCCCCGAAATAGGCTTTGGCCTGCCTTGAAGTGCTTTCAATGGCTTCTTCAAGTTCCGAAGCTGCATGAACTATCCGCATGCCTTTTCCACCGCCCCCGGCTGCAGCTTTAAGCAATACAGGGAAGCCGATTTTCGGCGCAGCTGCAGCAAGCTCTTTTGCAGTACCGGTAACGCCTTCGGTCATGGGTATCCTGATCTTTTTGGCGAAATTCCTGGCCTCTATTTTATTGCCCATCAGCTTCATCGCCTTTGCATCCGGACCAATAAAAATGATGCCTGCATCCTTGCAGGCTTTCACGAACATGGAATTTTCGGCAAGGAAGCCGTAACCGGGATGTATCGCATCGGCCTTTGCTTTCTTTGCAGTTTCGATGATCTTCTCAATGTTCAGGTAGGTCTCGCTTAGCTCCGAATGTCCTATGCAAAATGCCTCGTCGGCTTGCTGTACATGCAGTGAATCATGGTCGATCTCGGAATACACGGCAACGCTGCGGATCCCCATTTTTTTCGCCGTCCGCATGATCCTGCACGCGATTTCACCCCTGTTTGCGATCAGTATCTTTTTTATGCTCTTTACCATCTATGTTTCTTTTGCGTGAATCGTGAATCGTGATCCGGTTCACGGTTCACGGTTCACGAGTCACGGTTTTACCCAATTTGGTTTGCGTTTTTCGAGAAATGCATTCATCCCCTCCTGCCCTTCTTCAGAAGCTCTGATCTCGGCTATCATCCTGGCTGTATAATCAATGGCTTCATGCAGTGTAAGGGTGTTGCATACTTTGTCGATAAGTGTTTTGCAGTGGCTCATAGCTGCAGGACCGCTGCTTCTCATCTGAGAGATGATGGCTTCCACTGCTGCATCCACTTCAGCGGCAGGCAGGGAGCGGTTCACAAGTCCGTAACGTTCGGCTTCTGTTCCCGAAATTCTTCTTCCCGTCAGCATCAGCTCGCGTGCCCCGTATTCGCCAGTTCTTTTGATAACGTATGGGGAAATGCATGCAGGCACTATCCCTATCTTCACTTCCGAAAGCGAGAACACCGCATCGTCGCTGCAATAGGCCATATCGCAGGCCGAAACCAGTCCGTTGGCTCCACCGAGCACCGAGCCGTGGGCCACGGCAATGGTAGGCTTTGGGCAGGTATAGATGGTGTAAAAACATTCGGCAAGGTAAAGGCTCTCGCTGTAATTCTTTTCAAAACTGTTAGTAGCCACATCCTTCATCCAGTTCAGGTCAACGCCCGCGCAAAAGCTTTTGCCGTTACCGCGTATCACCACGCAGCAAACACCATCCGCAGTTTTCATCAAAGTGAAAATATCGGTGAGCTCCTGCAGCATGGTCTCGTTGAAGGCATTGTGCTTTTCGGGACGGTTCAGGCGTATCGTGAGTACGCCATCCGCAGTATTCGTTTCAATGGTTTGGTATAGTTTCATCTTCCGGTATTTGCAAATTACTCATTTATCACGATTCACGATTCACGGTTCACGATTCACGGTTCACGGTTTTTACATCCTGAACACCCCGTACTCGGTGTTCCCGTATTTTTTATTCTGCGAAACTGCAATGGCCAAGGCCAGCATCCTGCGGGTGTCAACGGGGTCAATGATACCGTCGTCCCACAGCCTTGCAGTGCTGTAATATGCCGATCCCTCGTGCTCATACTTCTGCAATATTGTGTTCAGCATTTTTTCTCTTTCGTCTGCGGATAAGGACTTGCCTTGTGCCTTCAGCTGGTCTTCTTTAACCGTTATCAGTACATTGGCTGCCTGTTCTCCCCCCATGACTGAGATCTTCGAATTCGGGTACATCCAAAGGAACCTTGGTTCGTAAGCCCTTCCTGCCATGGCGTAGTTCCCGGCGCCGAAGGATCCTCCGAAGATAACGGTGAACTTGGGGACGTTGGCATTGGCGACGGCATGTACGAACTTGGCCCCGTCGCGGGCAATGCCTGCTCTCTCGTATTGCTTGCCTACAATGAAACCTGTGATGTTCTGCATGAATAAAATGGGGACATTCCTCGAAGTGCAGAGCTCCACAAAGTGGGCTCCCTTCAGTGCTGTCTCCCCGAAGAGAACCCCGTTATTGGCAATGATGCCTAAAGGGTATCCCATGATATGCGCAAAACCCGTGACAATAGTGGGAGCGTACCTGTCCTTGAATTCATGGAACAGGCTGCCGTCAACTATCCTTGCAATGATCTCCCTTGAATCAACAGATTTTTTCAAGTCAAGAGGTAAAATTCCGTAGAGATCATCGGCGGGATAGAAAGGTTCCTGTACAGGCTCCATAGGAAGCTCCTGGAACTCCTGCCTGCTGATGGTCTCAAAAATATTCCTGCAGATCTGTATCGCATGAACGTCGTTCATCGCAAGATGATCGGCTACGCCGGATATGCTGGTATGCACGTCGGCGCCTCCGAGCTCTTCGGCAGTGACTTCCTCTCCCGTAGCCGCCTTGACCAGCGGAGGGCCGCCGATGAAAATAGTTCCCTGCTTCCTTACAATGATTGTTTCGTCGCTCATTGCAGGTACATAAGCCCCTCCTGCGGTGCAGGATCCCATGACA
The DNA here is from genome assembly GCA_037141915.1 of Bacteroidota bacterium. Classification (GTDB taxonomy): domain Bacteria; phylum Bacteroidota; class Bacteroidia; order Bacteroidales; family FEN-979; genus CAIRDP01. Next base: position 21,010 of record JBAXBP010000045.1, read on the forward strand.
ACCGCGATCTGGGGGATCTTCTTCGCCGAAAGCCTGGCCTGGTTGAAAAAGAACCTGCCGAAATTATACTTGTCGGGAAACACCTTGTCCTGCTCGGTAAGAAAAACTCCTCCCGAATCTACGAGATAAACACAGGGCAGGCGATTTTCCATTGCAATCTCCTGGGCCCTTATATGCTTCTTGATGCCTTCCTGCATATAGGTTCCGCCTTTGACAGTGGCATCATTAGCCACTATCATGACTTCTTTCCCATGGACCACGCCTATTCCGGTGATAACCCCTGCCGAGGGAAACTCGTTATTGTACAGATCATACGCCGCAAGCGCTGATAATTCAAGGAAGGGTGTATTCCTGTCGACCAGCAGGTCTATTCTCTCGCGGGCGAGCAGCTTGCCTCTTTCCTTATGTTTTTTAACTGCCTGTTGTGAACCGCCTTCCCTCACTTTTTCAAGGACCTGCCTGTATGAGTTCAACACTTTCTTGTATTCTTCCTTGTTCCTTGCAAATTCAGGTGAAGAGGTATCTATCTTGCTTTCAATACGAAACATAAAAATCGCTTTATCCGGCAACTAATTTAGAAACAATTTTAATAGAAAGAAATTTTCCTGCATCAAAATCATCTAATTTTGCTTGCCCGATGAACGAAATTGTAATAAATACTTCTTCCCCGCTGCATTGGGAAAACCTTGTGGCCGATCCCAGGGTGGCTGAAGGAAAAGCCCTCCTTGAAAGAGCTGTTGCTTACATTCACCAGGATATGCTAAGGTCAGTATTCCCGGGCCTCACGGGGGCAGCACTGGAAATCTCATTCATCCTTCTTTGCGAAATGGACCAGGATGCGGAGACCATGGTTGCGGTCATTCTTAAAGATATCCTCGACAAGGGGGCGATCACGCTTCAGCAGGTAAGGGCTGATTTCAACCCGGCGGTAGAAGGTCTG